>DATMNV010000147.1:0-7255 GCA_035568535.1 Bradyrhizobium sp. | reverse complement strand
CTTCACCTTCGGGGTGTTCCTGGCGGCGCTGGGCGGCGCCTTCACCGCGCCGAAAATCTCGGTGCAGCCGGGCATCAGCATCTCGGTCATCCTGCTCAGCTTCGCCGTCGTGGTCATCGGCGGCCTCGGCAGCGTCGAGGGTGCAGCGATCGCCGCTCTGATCGTCGGCCTCGCGCGTGCCGCGGCCATTCACCTGATGCCTTCGGCGGAGTTGTTCATCGTCTATCTGGTGATGGCACTGGTGCTGGCGCTGCGGCCCGAGGGGCTCTTCCAGCGCACGACGACGCGGAAGATCTGATGACCGGCCGTGTCGGTACCCTCGGCGGCGCGCTTCTCGCCTTCGTGGCGTTGGCGTTGCTGGGTCGGATCCTGCCCCACTGGTTCGTGCTCGTCGCCACCCTGGCTTTCGCCAAAGGCCTGGTCGCGCTCGGACTTGTCGTGCTCATGCGCGGCGGCCTCGTCTCCTTCGGTCAGGGCATCTTCTTCTGCGCCGGAGGCTATGCGGCCGGCCTTGCGATGCGCAGCCTCGGCGTCACCGACGCGGTCCTGCTGGTTGCGCTGGGCGGCGCCCTTGCCCTCCTCCTCGGGCTCATCATCGCGCCGCTCCTGGCCGGATACCGTGGCATCTTCTTCGCCACATTGACGTTGGCGCTGTCGATGATCGCCTACGGTATTCTCGACAAGACCTATTCGCTCGGCGGATCTGACGGCCTCAATCTGCAGGCGCCGACTTTCCTCACCTACCAGCCGCAGACCTCGCAAGAGGTCAGTTACGCGCTTTTCGTCCTCGCGAGCCTGCTGACCGCCGTCGCCGCCGCGCTCTGCCGCATTCATTTCGATTCGATCCGCGGACTGCTGTCGCTGGCTGCGCGGGACAATGAAATCCGCGTCGAATATCTGGGAGCCTCTGTGCGCTGGGTCAGCGGCACGAATTTCATCATTTCGGGCCTGCTCGGCGGCGTCGGCGGCGCGCTGGCCGCGCTCTCGCTCGGCCACATCGACCCCGACTTCGCGTTCTGGACGACGTCGGGCGAGTTCGTGTTCCTCGCGATCCTGAGCGGGTACGTGAGCGTGACCGCCGTGTTCGTCGCCGCCGTGCTCCTCGAACTCGTGCGCTCGTTCTCCAGTCAATATTTCCCCAATACCTGGCAAGGGGCGCTCGGCATATTTCTCCTGCTCGTCATTCTGTTCCTGCCGGAGGGGTTGGGCTCGCTGGTAAGGCGCCGCCGCCGCACCGGGGTGAAGCTGGCCCCAAAGCCGGTCGAGAGCGTCAAATGACCGCGCTTCTGGAAACCGAGGGCCTGCAGAAATCCTTCGGCGCGGTCATCGCCGCCAAGGACATCTCGGTCGCCGCGCGCCGCGGCGAAAGGCTGGGTCTCATCGGCAACAACGGCGCCGGCAAGACCACCTTCGTCAACATCGTCACCGGCTATCTGCGCCCCGATGCCGGGCGCGTCGTGCTCGACGGCGCCGACATCACCGGGCTTGCTCCGCGCCGTGTGCGCCGGCAGGGGGTCAGCCGCTCCTTCCAGATCCCGCAGCTTTTCGCCAGCCTGACCCCCGAGGAGAACCTGCTGATGGCGCTCGGCATCGCCGATGACAAGGGCATGTCGGCGTGGCGGCCGGCGCGTTCGGGCGCGATGATGGCCGGCCTCGAGGACCTGCTCGAACGCTTTCGCCTCGGTGAATATCGCCACCACACCATCGCGGCCTTGCCTGGCGGCGTGCGCAAGCTCGTCGATATCGCCATGGCGGTGACGCATCAACCCAAGCTGTTGCTGCTCGACGAGCCGAGCAGCGGCGTCGCCGCCGAAGAGAAGTTTCCGCTGATGGACGTGATCATGCGCGCGCTCGAGGGCAGCGATGCGACCGTCATCTTCGTCGAGCACGACATGGAGATCGTCGGCCGCTATGCCGAACGCGTGCTCGCCTTCTACGAGGGCCGCGTCATTGCCGACGGCACGCCGGCCGTGGTGCTCGGCAATGCCGAGGTCCAGCGCTACGTGACCGGAGTTGCGCCGTGACGCTCCTCACCATCGACGCCCTGCGCGTCAAGCTGCAGGCGGTGGAGGTGTTGCGCGGCGTCAGCCTGACGGTCCAGTCCGGCGAGATGGTCGGCCTTGTCGGCCGCAACGGCGCCGGCAAGACCACGACGCTGCGCGCGGTCATGGGCCTCGTCGGCGCAAACGCCGGCCATATCAGCTTCGCCGGCCAGAGTTTGATCGCGCTGCCGACTTATCGCCGCGCCGCCCTCGGCATCGGTTACATGCCCGAGGACCGCCGCCTGGTGCCGCAGCTCACGGTCGAGGAGAACATTCTGCTGCCGAGCTGGGCCACGCGGGCGCCCGACGCGGCGAGCCGCCTCGACCATGCGTACGGCCTCATGCCCGAGGTGGCGGCAATGCGCCAGCGCAAGGCGCTGGCGCTGAGCGGTGGCCAACAGAAGCTCGTGGCGCTCGCGCGCGCGCTGATGATCGGCACGCGCCTCCTGCTGCTGGACGAACCCTTCGAGGGCGTCGCGCCGGCGCTGTCGCGACGCCTCGCCGAGGTCATCGGCATGCTGCGCGGCAAGGATGTCGCCGTGCTCATCGCTCAGTCGGACCTCAATCATTCGGTCAGGCTCCTCGATCGCGAGTATCTGATCGAGCGGGGCGCCAACCGCGAGCGCCGGGCCGAGCAAATTCAGGCCAACGGCGGCGACGTCTGACTCGCTGCGCGAAAGTCGCGCGCTGCTTGGAAGCGTCTGGGCCGACGCGCGAAGCCTATTCGCCGAAATCTTCCGGCTGCAGCGCGATCGGAATGCCGTGCGGCGTACGCTCGCAGGCGCGCTGCCACGCGTCGCGGGTGCGCGCCAAGCTCTGTGCGTCGGCAAGCCCCTTCGCTGCCACGAGCCGCTCGAGCGCGGCGAGCCAGTGATGGTAGTAGGTCTCGCCGGTATCGGGGTCGCCGGCCGCCTGCGCCTGTTTGATTTCCTCGCCGAGCACGGCCGTCCATTCCTTCCAGGAAAACACGCCGCGTTCGTGGAGCGACAGCGCCAGCGCGAAAGCCTGCGCTTCCCATGGCTCGCGAAACACCCGGCCATCTTCGTCGCGCGGGACATCGAGGCCATCGTCCCGGCCAAGCGAGCGGAGAGAGCGCGCGCCGGAATCCATGATTAATCGCCTCGCAACGGACAGATGACGGACTACGCCGCCTCCAGATACGGCTCGAACGCATCGATCGAGACCGTGAGTGTCGGGTCGGTGTTCTCGCCCCACAGCTCGCGGCCGTCGAACACCACGGTGTAGAGCCATTGCGGATTCTCGCCGGCGCCGATGGCGGTCGAATCGGGGAACACATGACAGCCGCGCACCGCTTCGATCGTGCCAAGGCGGCCGCGCGCGTAACGCGGCAGGCGCGTATGCGTTGCCGGGTGGATCACCTTGGTGCGCACCCGCTGGCCGACCTTGAAGCGGGCCGGGGCCGGCGCTTGCCGGCCGAACGAGCCGCGCGTCAGGGCGTGGGGGACGTCGGCGACGCCAAGCTTGCGCTTGACGGCCTTCCCGGGGCGCAACGCATGCCCGGCGGCAACCTCGTCGGCGCCGGCGAACCCGCGGTTGATGACCATGTTTTCCAGGCGCAACGCCCATTTTCCGTAATAGGAGTGCGCAAGATAAACCTGCGGCGGCAACTGCTCGATGCCGGAGCGCCCTTCGTCGATGGTCCAGGCGCCGATCACGCCCATGGCGCGGTTGAGCGCGAGGCAGCGGGCTTCCCACACGGCGTGAAAGACCGGCTCGTTCTGTTCCGGTTCGACTTTGCCGAAGCCGTGCATGCCTCCCATGTCGTGAATGCCGTCCATTACGCAGCCTCCGCCGGGTTCTTCGGCAGGCCGGTGCCGATCATGCAGTCGCGCGTGACCAAGGTCGCGAGCTTGTCCTCGCTCCAGCCCTCGGTGCCCGCCGGCCGCATCGGCAGCACGATGAAGCGGGTCTCGGCGGTCGAGTCCCACACCCGGATCTGCGTGTCGGTCGGAAGCTTCACGCCGAAATCGGCGAGCACGCCGCGCGGATCGTTGACCGCGCGCGAGCGATACGGCGCCGCCTTGTACCAGACCGGCGGCAGGCCGAGCACCTCCCACGGATAGCAGGAGCACAGCGTGCAGACGATGACGTTGTGGAGTCCCGGAGTGTTCTCGACCGCGATCAGGTGATCGCCGACACGGTTGATCAGGCCGAGCGATTGCACCGCCTTGGTCGCGTCCTCGATCAGCGCGTGCTTGAACGCCGGATCGGCCCACGCCTTGGCGACGACGCGGGCGCCGTTGTGCGGGCCGATCTGGGTCTCGAACGCCTCGATCATCACGTCGAGCGCGGCCGGATCGATATAGCCTTTCTCGGCCAGCACGGTTTCGAGGGCGCGCACGCGCAGCTGCATCTCGGAGAGTTCCGAACCGTGCCCGTGAGGGTCATCGTGATCGTGGTCGTGCGCCATGGCAAACATTCCGCCGGTCATTCGGACTGCCAGCCAGTTTAGTGCGGCCGGGACCGCAATGCCACCGGTCGCCGGCCACGCCCTTGTGTGCGCGAGATCGAAGTCGGCTGAAAAGACCCGCGGCTCGCGGTCTGCCGTGCGGCTGGGCGGGTAAACGGCGCAGCGACGGGCGAGGGCTCCTTCGCTATTTCCTGGCCTGCGCCGTGGACGTGTCCGCGGCGGCGATCGTGGCGTAGGCAATACCGTACCCATCGCTTACGGCTCGCGTCACCGGTCCCGCGTCGTGAAAAACGGCGAGCCCGAACAGGCCTAACGCGGCATACATCGCGGCTCCGAAGAACAAGCTGATGGCGAATGAACCTTTCATCTGTCGTCCATTCCATTTTGATTAAAAACGCGGTGTCCGTTAATCAGAACCCGCCGCGTCGCAGAATGTTCCGGGCGCGACGCGTTGGGCCGGCGATTGCGATCGCGCCGGCCGGGCGCGATGGGTGCGATCCGGAATGACCGCCGGCCGCCGGCAGAGCGAGGCAAAGATTCGCCCGCGAGATGGCACAATTGCCTGCGAATTATGGCGAGCTGCCAGGCAGGAAAAAGAAAGCCAGCGCCAACACTAAGTAAACCACGAGGAGTTGTGCGCCTTTGAGCCAGTCGGACCGTCCATCGCTGGCTATTTGGCCCGTTATTAAAACCGATAAGAGAATGGTCACGACGAGGCCAGCGGGAAAAGCAAGGTCCATTGGCCTGGGACCGAAAATGAGGCTCGATAACACCAGGACGGGTGTCACGAGGAGCGCCACTTGTACGCTTGAGCCGATCGCAATCGAGAGTGATAGGTCCATGCGGTCCTTGCGCGCTGCAGTGATTGCCGTTGCATGCTCGGCCGCATTTCCCATAACAGCAACCATGAACACACCGACGAATAAATCGCTCAGACCGAGTTCGTGCACCGTGGGCTCGATCGCCTTCACCATAATCTCGCTCATCCAAGCAATCCCCGCAGTGGTTGCAGCAAGGACCGCTGAGGCACGCCTCACAGAGATATTTGCTTTCCCTTTTTCGGGCACATGGGAGCCGGCGAAGAGCGCCGGATGAGTGATCAGCGCGTACACCAGGTTAAGCAAATATGCGACTAGGAGAACGACGGAGATCGAGACGCTGAGTCGGTTGAGCCCTTCTGTTTTCGTATTCGCTGCAGCTTGAAAGGTCGCCGGGAGGACTAACGCAATCGCCGCCAACGTGAGCATCGTCGCCTGCGAACGGGCGCCAGCCGGATTGAAGTGTTGTTCGGGATGACGCAGGCCTCCGGCCAACATGGCGGCACCGAGCACCAGCAAGATATTCCCAATGATGGAACCGGCGATTGACGCTTTCACGATGTCGTGGAGCCCAGCATGCAAAGCCGTAAGCGCGATAATAAGTTCGGCGGCATTCCCGAAGGTAGCATTCAAAAGTCCGCCGATCGCCTCACCTAGTCCGTCCGCCAGTTCCTCTGTGGCTCGGCCCATCCACCAAGCCAACGGCAGAATTGAAAGGGAAGAAGCTATAAAAATAAGGAGATACCGCTCAGAAGCGAGCAGTTCTAGGCCAACTGCGGCAGGTATGAAAAGCAGAAGCCAGTTCATCATCGCCATTGATACCTTCCCAGCCACCAGTCGTGCAATTCATGATGCCCGCGCGGTCCTGGCGAGGATGCGGTCCTGGCTAGGATCCTGTATGAGCTGCGAGGCCAGCGCCAAAAATTGCGTGGCGCCTACCGGGCACTGAACGCCAGCGGGGTGATCCTCTTGAGGGTGTGCGTCGAATGGAGCAATGAATGTCCCTAGGCGTTAGGAGGAGAAATCATGCTGAAATTTGAACTATTGCGGGATCGAGGGGTTCTTATTGTCACACCGAATGGACCGCTCGAAAAAGCTGATTTTGAACGGCTTGCGAAGGAAGTCGATCCCTTTATCGCGTCCAAGGGGAAGCTAACGGGTCTATTGATATATACGGAATCCTTTCCGGGCTGGGACAGCTTTGGTGCCCTAGTGTCACATCTCAAATTTGTCGCGGATCATCATCGACAAATCGCACGCATCGCTGCCGTGACCGACAGCGGGTTCCGAAAGATTATTCCTGCTATCGCAACACATTTCATCGAAGCGCAAATCAGGGTTTTTGATTTTCCGCAAAAAGCTGCGGCCCTTGCGTGGCTGGAAACTGGCGAATGAATGCCCTGCCGTATAATGCCCCGCTGTATATTGTCCGCGGCGGACGATAAGCGCCGCGGCCGTCTCAACGGCATCTCGCACGCCCTGTCATCGATTCCGTACAACAGAGTGAAAACAGAAAAGGTGAAGTTGCCGGACCGATCCAGGAAAAACAAGTATAACGACCTAGACTAGCGTCCATCAAGAACCGTAAGTTTGTTGAAAACAGATATTGATCTCCAACCATGCAGATCGCCTCGAAAAAGTCACGGTTCCTAGCCGGCATCGTTGCACTCCCGCTATTGTTTTTGCTGTTTGGCTGTGGCCGAGCGCAGCCCGATCCGTCAGGCAGGGACCAATTTGTGTCACGCGCGGTGACTCAACATAAGGACCCAGTGACGGTTCGCGCAACCGTACTCACCGATGATGAAAGTGAGCGCTACTTCGGTGTCGCGCTGGCCGACGAGGGTATCCAGGCCGTCTGGATGAGTGTTGAAAATGCGAGCGATGCTTTGCTGTACTATCTGCCCGTAATGACTGATCCGAACTACTTCACCCCGCCGGAGGCCGCGCAGTTGTTCCATTCGTGG
>DATMNV010000146.1:0-2406 GCA_035568535.1 Bradyrhizobium sp. | reverse complement strand
CACCTCGATCGCGCAGGCCGACTACGACATGTCGGACCTCGCCTACGAACTGAACCTCGAGGGCGCCAAGCTCGCGCGCGCCGCCGCCGCGCGCGTGATGGCCGAAGATCGCAAGCCGCGCTTTGTCGCGGGCGCCCTTGGCCCGACCAACCGCACCGCCTCGATCTCGCCCGACGTCGCCAATCCCGGCTATCGCGCCGTGACCTTCGACGATCTGCGCCGGGCCTATGGCGATCAGGCGCGCGGGCTGATCGACGGCGGCGTCGACCTGCTGCTGGTCGAAACCATCTTCGACACGCTGAACGCCAAGGCGGCGCTGTATGCGATCAGCGAACTCCTCGAAGAGCGCGGCATCGATATCCCGGTGATGGTGTCGGGCACCATCACCGACAAGTCCGGCCGCCTGCTCTCCGGTCAATTGCCGGAAGCGTTCTGGAATTCGATGCGGCATGCCAAGCCCATCACCATCGGTTTCAACTGCGCGCTCGGCGCCGAGGATCTGCGCGCGCATATCGCCGATATCGGCCGCGTCGCCGACACGCTGGTTTGCGCCTATCCGAATGCCGGCCTGCCCAACGAATTCGGGCAGTATGACGAGAGCCCGGAATACATGGCCCGCCTGATCGGCGAATTCGCCCGCGACGGCCTGGTCAACATCGTCGGCGGCTGCTGCGGCACCACGCCCGATCACATCGCGGCGATTGCGGCCGCCGTCGCCCCGCACAAGCCGCGCGTGGTCCCATCGATCGAGCCGCGCTTGCGGCTCTCCGGCCTCGAGCCGTTTGCGCTGACGGAAGCCATTCCCTTCGTCAACATCGGCGAGCGCACCAATGTCACGGGATCGGCGCGCTTCCGCAAGCTGATCACCAATGGCGATTACACCGCCGCCCTTCAGGTCGCGCGCGACCAGGTCGAGAACGGTGCCCAGATCATCGACGTCAACATGGACGAGGGGCTTCTTGATTCCGAAGCTGCCATGCGGACCTTCCTCAACCTCGTCGCCGCCGAGCCCGACATCGCCCGCGTGCCCGTGATGGTCGACTCCTCGAAATTCTCCGTCATCGAGGCCGGCCTGAAATGCGTGCAGGGCAAGCCGGTGGTGAACTCGATCTCGATGAAGGAAGGCGAGGAGAAATTCCTCCACGAGGCGAGGATCGCGCGGCGCCATGGCGCGGCCGTGGTGGTGATGGCGTTCGACGAGAAGGGCCAGGCCGACACCTTTGCGCGCAAGACCGAGATCTGCAAGCGCGCCTACGACCTCCTGGTCAACCAGATCGATTTCCCGCCGGAAGACGTCATCTTCGATCCCAATATTTTTGCCATAGCTACCGGCATCGAGGAGCACAACAATTACGGCGTCGACTTCATCGAGGCCACGCGCTGGATCCGCCAGAACTTGCCGGGGGCGCATATCTCCGGCGGCGTCTCCAATCTCTCCTTCTCGTTCCGCGGCAATGAGCCGGTGCGCGAAGCCATGCATTCGGTGTTCCTGTATCATGCCATCAAGGCCGGCATGGACATGGGCATCGTCAATGCCGGCCAGATGGTCGTCTATGACGACATCGATCCCGAGCTGCGCCAGGTCTGCGAGGACGTCATTCTCAACCGCGACCCCGGCGCCTCCGAGCGGCTGCTCGCGCTCGCGGAGAAATTCCGCGGCAAGCAGACACAGACCAAGGAGCAGGATCTGGCCTGGCGCGAATGGCCGGTCGAGAAGCGCCTGTCGCATGCGCTGGTGCACGGCATCACCGAGTTCATCGAAGAGGACACCGAAGCCGTACGCCAAACGGTGGAGCGCCCGCTCAACGTCATCGAAGGCCCGCTGATGGCCGGCATGAACGTGGTCGGCGATCTCTTCGGCGACGGAAAAATGTTCCTGCCGCAGGTGGTGAAGTCCGCGCGCGTGATGAAGCAGGCGGTCGCCTACCTCATGCCGTTCATGGAGGAGGAGAAGGCGCGCAATCTCGCCAATGGCATCACCGGCGACGGCCGCAACGCCGCCGGCAAGATCGTGCTCGCGACCGTGAAGGGCGACGTCCACGACATCGGCAAGAACATCGTCGGCATCGTGCTCCAGTGCAACAATTTCGAGGTCATCGATCTCGGTGTGATTGTGCCCGCAGCCAAGATCGTCGAGACCGTGAAAGCCGAGAAGGCCGATATCGTCGGACTCTCCGGCCTGATCACGCCCTCGCTCGACGAGATGGCATTCTTCGCCGCAGAGCTCGAGCGCGAAGGCTTGACGCTGCCGCTGCTGATTGGCGGCGCCACCACCAGCCGTGTGCATACCGCGGTGAAGATCGACCCGAATTATCGCAGCGGGCCTGTCGTTCATGTCAACGACGCCAGCCGCGCGGTCGGCGTCGCCTCCTCGCTGCTGTCGCACGACAAGCGCGAGGCCTATGC
>DATMNV010000145.1:0-4791 GCA_035568535.1 Bradyrhizobium sp. | reverse complement strand
GTCGCGGCGATGGCGGGCGCTACGCTGGATGATGTCCTGCGCATGTGGGCCGGGCTTGGCTATTATTCGCGTGCGCGCAATTTGTACGCCTGCGCGGTCGCGGTTGTGCGCGACCATGGCGGCGCGTTTCCGGACACCGAGGAGGGCTTGCGCGCGTTGCCGGGGATCGGGCCTTACACCGCGGCTGCGATCGCGGCGATCGCGTTCGACCGCCGCACGATGCCGGTCGACGGCAATATCGAGCGCGTGGTGTCGCGGCTGTTCGCCGTGGAAGAGGCACTGCCGCAGGCGAAGCCAAAGATCCAGCAACTCGCCACGACCTTGCTCGGTCCTTGCCGTGCTGGCGACGAGAAGTCTCGCGCTGGCGACGAGAAGTCTCGCGCCGGCGACAGTGCGCAGGCGTTAATGGATTTGGGTGCGTCGATCTGCACGCCGAAGAAGCCGGCCTGCTCGCTCTGTCCGCTGAATGAGGATTGCGTAGCCCGCGCGCAGGGTATGCAGGAGACGTTTCCACGCAAGGCGCCGAAGAAATCGGGCGAGCTGCGCCGCGGCGCGGCCTTCGTGGTGACGCGCGGCGGCGAGCTCCTGGTGCGCACTCGGTCGGAAAAAGGCCTGCTCGGCGGCATGACCGAAGTGCCGGGCTCCGAATGGCGCACTGAGCAGGACGACAAGGCCGCGTTCAAACAGGCGCCTGAGCTGAAAGGCGTCACGCGCTGGCATCGCAAGGTGGGTGTCGTCACGCATGTCTTCACACATTTTCCGCTGGAGCTTGTGGTCTACACGGCATCGGTTCCAGCCCGCACGCGCGCGCCTGAGGGGATGCGCTGGGTGCCGATCGCAACGCTCGCCGGCGAGGCGCTGCCAAATGTCATGCGTAAAGTCGTCGCACATGGGCTCGGGCGCTAACCTCCTGACACAGTGTTGACAGCAGCCCTGCGCTAGGACGCGAAGAGCCCAACGGAGGTTTCCATGATCAAGACGGCGCTTGACCAGATCACCCCGCCGCCGGTCGCAAAATTGCTGGGCTGGCGCTTGCTCGATGCGCGGCCGGCCGAGGGCTGGATCAAGCTCGGCTTCGACGGCAAGCCCGAGTTCCTGAACCCGGCCGGCTTCGTCCAGGGTGGCATCCTGTCGGCGATGCTCGACGACACCATGGGCCCGGCGGTGCTGGTGATGACCGAAGGCAGGAGCTACACGACAACCATCAGCCTGACCGTGAATTTCCTCAGCCCCGCAAAGCCCGGGCCGATCACGGCGGAGGCGAAGGTCACGCAGCTCGGCAAGACGGTCGCCTTTGTCGAGGGAAAACTGACGGCCGGGGACGGCACGCTGCTCGCGACGGCCACGGCCGTCGAGCGGCTGCTGGATGCGACGAGGGCGATCCGCTGAACGAACGCGGTCGCTACGCCCGCCGATTATACCTATCGGGAACCGGGAACTGTTTTTCGATCCGGCAATTTTTCCTCCATGAGAGCACTTATGGCCGGATTGATTGCAGCGGCGATTCTCTGGACGGTAGACGTTGAGCTGAACGACGGCCGCTACACCGCCGTGATCAAGGAGGCGGCCTTCAGTTTCGTCAGACGTTAGCTTCGCTGTGCGCGAAAGGATCGCTAGCTCGCGCGGGCCTGCCGAATCTGCACGATCGGCGGCTTGGCGTTGAGCGCCTCGACCTGAAAACCCGCGACGCGCTTGTAATTGGCGGCGATGTCTTCCAGCTCCCGCTGCAACAGCACGTCGGTGACGACTTTGTAGCCATCAGGGGCGCGCTCCTCGACCAGCTGCATCACCTGCTCGGGGCCGTTGCGGCGGTTGAGCATCACGAGATCGCTGGTGGCCGGGCGGCGCTCGGCCTCGTAGGCGGTGAGCGCGGCATTGGTGGTTCCCTGCGCGAGGATCTCGCGCGTCAGCACGCGGGCATCGAGGATCGCCTGCGAGGCGCCGTTGGAGCCGACCGGATACATCGGGTGCGCGGCGTCGCCGAGCAGCGTCACCTTGCCGAACGTCCAGCGCTCCAGCGGATCGCGGTCGACCAGCGGATATTCGTAAGCCAGCGGGCAATTGCGGATCAAACCGGGCACGTCGAGCCAGTCGAATTTCCAGTTCTCGAACCACGGCAGAAACTCTTCGAGTTTCGCGGTGCGGTTATAGTCCTCGCGCCGCCATTGATAGGTCGGCGGCATGTGGCGCTCGGCGATCCAGTTGATCTGGCATTTGCCCGATGCGTCGGGTTCTTTTGAAATCGGATAGCAGACGAATTTCAGCACCTCGTGACCGGCCATGATCATGGTGCGGCCGGAGAGGAAGGCGTCGCTCGCGGTGATGCCGCGCCAGAGGATGCGGCCATTCCAGATCGGCGGCCCTTCGTGCGGATAGAGTTTTTCGCGCACTGCGGAATGAATGCCGTCGCAGGCGATCAGGATTGCACCCTCGTAGCTGCCGACCGCCTTGCCGGTCGCTCTGTCGATGAACTCCGCACGAATGCCACTGTCCGTTTCGGTCCAGCCGGAGACATGATGGCTGGTGCGGATGTTTTCAGCGCCGAGACGCCTCGTGGCGGCGTCGAGCAGGATCTGCTGCAGCGTGCCGCGGTGGATCGAGAACTGCGGCCATTTGTAGCCGGCCTCCAGGCCGCGCGGCTCGCTCCAGATCGGCTGGCCGTGCTTGGAGAAATAGGCAAGTTCCTTGGTGCGCACGCCTGCGGCAGAGAGCTGGTCGAGCAGGCCAAGCTCGATCAGCTCGCGCACGGCGTGCGGCAGCACGTTGATGCCGACGCCGAGCGGTCTCAGCTCCGGCACGCTCTCGAACACGCGCACGGCAACGCCGATCTGGTGCAGGCTGAGCGCCAGCGTCAGCCCGCCAATTCCGCCCCCTGCGATCAATACCGTCATGACACGCCCCTGTTACTCCCGTTGGTCATGACATGGGAGCGCGGCCGTGGGCAACCGCGAAAAGGCAGCCTTTCGCGGACGGTATGGACGGCAACGGCCCGCGCCGCTAACCTGCGGGCCAGGTCCTCGAGAGGAAACGACAATGTACAAGCTCTATTACGTCACCGGCACCTGCGCGCTCGCCTCCCACATCGCGCTGGAAGAAGCCGGCGCCGACTACAAGACCGAACGGCTCGACTTCAAGACCAACCAGCAGCAGAGCCCCGACTATCTCAGGATCAACGCCAAGGGACGCGTGCCGTCGCTGGTGACCGACAAGGGCGTCATCACGGAGACGCCGGCGATACTCGCCTACATCGCGCAAGTTTTCCCGAAAGCGAAACTCGCGCCGCTGGATGATCCCTTCGCCTTCGCGCAGGTGCAGTCCTTCAACAACTACCTCTGCGCCACCGTGCATGTCGCGCATGCGCATAAGGGCCGCGGCTATC
Organism: Bradyrhizobium sp.; assembly: GCA_035568535.1. Taxonomy (GTDB): domain Bacteria; phylum Pseudomonadota; class Alphaproteobacteria; order Rhizobiales; family Xanthobacteraceae; genus Bradyrhizobium. Next base: position 1,412 of record DATMNV010000145.1, on the reverse strand, counting down.
GCTGGGCCACCGACGAATCCTCCTTCGCCGACATGAAGCGCATGGTGCCGAAGAGCATGGCGGGCTGCTTTGAGCTGATTGAGAAGGGGATGTTGAAGGGGCCGTGGGTGATGGGCGAGCAGTACACGGTCTGCGATCCCTATCTCTACACCATCGCGCTCTGGCTCGAGGGCGACGGCGTCGACCTCAAGACCCTGCCGAGGGTCTCCGATCACATGAAGCGCATGTCGGAACGCCCCGCGGTGAAGAAGGTGATGGGCGAGCAGCAGGCGAAGGCGGCTTAGGTCCGTAGGGTGGGCAAAGGCACACTTGCGCCGTGCCCACCATCGCGAACGGGACAAGAATGGTGGGCACGCTTCGCTTTGCCCACCCTACGCTATCTTCGGTTTATCCAGCTCGCGCCCCGTCTCCAGCACCAGCTTGCGCAGCCAGATCGAGGCGGGGGTCCATCTGCGCCCGGGTCGGATAGAACATGTACTGTTCGTCGATGCCGGGATCGAGCGGCGGCGCGACGGTCGAAAGCGACAATTGCTTCGACAGCGCTGCGATCAGGCGGCGCGGCACGAAGGCGACGAGATCGGTGCGCGCGGTGACATGCAGCGCCTCGATATGGCCGGGCACCACCAGCGCGATCCTGCGCTCGATGCCCTTGGTACGCAGCCAGGTGTCGATCAAATCCTCGTTCTGGCCGCGGATGATGACCGCGACATGCCGCGCGGCGAGGAAGCCATCGCGCTTCTTCGGTTTGCTGCCTGCGGGATGCCCGCGCCGCACCGCGAGCGCATCCACATCGGTATAGAGCAGCTGGCGATGAAATCCCTTGAAGGCGTTGCCGAGCGAGATGACCATATCGATGGTGCGCGCGAAGGAGGCGCGCGGCGAGATGGAGACCAGGGCCGGCGCGAGTTACGACAATCACTACTGCCTGATCTACCGCATCGATGGCGGCAAGATCCGCGAGATCAGGGAGTATCAGGATTCGACGCTCTGCGAACGTGTGCTGGGTCCATTTCCGCAACAAGGAAAACGCGCGGCCGGCTGAGTCTTGCGCCATCGGCGGCGGATCGCGCGTCACACGCCGGGGCTATAGTGGCGCGTACCAAAAGGAGGAAACCATGGCCAAGGAAATCTTCAATCCGCCAACCCTGATGAAGCCGGCCGGCTATTCGCATGTCGCAAAGGTCAGCGGCGGTACGCTGGTCTATATCGCCGGGCAGGTCTCGGCCGACGTGTCCGGCCAGCTCGTTGGCGAGGGCAATCTGGAGGCACAGGCCGAGCAGGTGTTCAAGAACCTGAAGGCCGCGGTGGAAGCGGCCGGCGGCGGCATGGCCGACATCATCAAGATGAACGTCTATCTCGTCGCGGAAGTGAGCGCGGATGAGGTGCCGAAGTTCCGCAGCGTTCGCGACCGC
>DATMNV010000144.1:0-17042 GCA_035568535.1 Bradyrhizobium sp. | reverse complement strand
CAGCAAGAACAAGCACTTTCTTCCTAGGAGAGCCAATTGCCCGGCATCGTTTATGTCGTGGATGACGACGCGTCGCTTCGGACAACCATCAAGCAACTATTGGAAGTGGCCGGGCACCGGGTCATCACTTATGCATCGGCTGAGCAGTTGCTGGATCAGCGCCCGGACGAAAACAGCCCGGGCTGCATTCTTCTCGACGTCCGGATGCGTGGCTTGAGCGGCCCGGAACTACAGAGCCGTTTGACCGAGTTCGGTTCGACGCTGCCTATCGTGTTTCTGACGGGCTACATGGATATCACCCTCACCGTGAAGGTCCTCAAGGCGGGGGCACACAACTTCTTCATTAAGCCTGTGAGGTCGGATGAGCTACTGAAAGCGCTTGAAAAGGCGATAGCGCGACACGAGACGGCACTTGCGTTGAAAGGCGAATTGGAAGCGCTTCAGGCCCGGCTATCGAACCTGACCCCGCGCCAGCGGCAGATATTTGAGATCATCGTGCGGGGGAAAACAAACAAGCATGCCGCGCGCGAACTTGGCGGCAGCGAGCGAACTATCAAGGCGCATCGGCAAGTGATCATGAAAAAAATGGACGTCCAGTCCTTAGCTCAGCTTGTCATTCTTGCCGAGCGGCTTGGCGTTCTGCAGGTGTCCGGCCCCAAAGACCAGAACTGGGATAGCCAAACCCCGCGTTGATCGCGTCGCCCAGCGTCGGCGATGGCTGCGCCGGTCCCTTGAAGCCGAGCATGCGCTTGTTCCATGCTTCGACGGCGAGCCGGTCGGCTTGCTTGCGCGCTTCCGCTGCCCGCTCAGCCGCCGCGCGCACCGATCCGCCGTAAATCGTCTCGCGTGATTTGCTCCCCATGCGAGACAGGATCGCTGGGCCGCGCGCAACAGGCAAGCCGCTACAGATTGCGGTGGATAGCGTGCCGGGCACAACGGGGCGGCTCAACCGCGCTATTGGCGGCGGCAGCGATCAGGCCCGCAACATGGCGGGGATAATGGTTTTCCGAACGAAAGATGGTTTTACTGCAGCGCGCATCGGTGGCTGAAAGTTGAGGCTCGGGGGTTCGCCTCGGGCTTCAACCGGAGCAAGCCATGCGAAACCCGCGCCCCTTCGCCGTCATCCAGAACGGCACGTTTCTATTCATCGTTCACGCCTACACCGCGTGGCAGGCCCGCACGTTGGTCGCGGCCCGCCTCGCCGACACGACCGGCGTTCGCATCGTCGCGCAGCGCAAGGGGTCGCCGCGATGATCCCCGACACCCGCAACAATCTTCCCGCAATGGCCTGCGTCTCAGCGATGCAGAAGGCCATCAGGCGCGGCATGGAACGCGAAGCGATGGAATTCGCGGTCGAACTCATGCACACCAGCAAAGCCTTCCACTCGATGGTCTGCAACCGGCTGGAGGTCATCTGCCATGAAGACCTCGACACACTGGCAGCGCCGCACGTCTTTCCGTTCGTCGCCGCAACGCTCGCAGCGTCAAGGGAGCGCTACACCAAGTCCATCGGTGAAGCCCGGCTGATGGTCGGCAATGCCATCCGCATGATGTGCCGGTCGCCGAAGTCGCGCGCGGGCTGTCATTTCGCCGCCGCCATCGGACTTCGATCCATGCTTGAGGGCTTCGCGCCGGAGATACCGGATTACGCGCTCGACATGCACACGATGAAGGGCAAGGCGATGGGTCGCGGTCTCGATCACTTCCGCAAAGAGGGCGCGCGGCTGGTCCCGGAGCCGACCGGCGATGATCCGTATGTCGAGGAGGCGTATCGCCTCTGGGTCCTCAAGCGGCGGGGCACGTGAGCCCTGCCGCCCATCGCACCCACGCTTCATCTTCGGCGATCAGTGGGATGAGCGAACCCGAACCCCATCAACGCGGCGCATACGCCTTCGCCGGTCTCGTCAGTCGCAATGAACAGCCAGACCTCATCGATCCGCGCGGCTGCTCATTCGGCGGTGTCAACACGACGGTTATTGTTTTTTGGCCTTCTCTATTAGGTCGTAGGCGCACAGCGAAAAAGCATTGATCGCGACTTTGCTCAGGGTTCTTTCTCCGGTTTGCGGATTGATCCTCGCCTGAATATCGAGCGGCAGCAGGATATCGAGGCCGCCTTTCTTGCGCGCGAAACTCAGGGTGATCTTGCCGCCGAGAATTTGTTCTAACAGGTCCACAGTCACGTCGGTACCGTACACTGAGACGCGAGCACCGGGCACGTCGCTGTCGGCGCTGGTTACAGGTCGCACGATGTGGCCAGCATTGAGAAACGATACAGATGTCGGCGCCATCACTGGATCAAAATGATTATTGGCGAGTGTGCCAAGCCGAACCTTGACCATGCTGGCCGGCATGCCCTTTACGATTGTCAGATACAACGAGCCAGTAGCGACCAGCCGGCGACCCTGTTCGTAGGTAAAATCATCAAAGAAGGCGGCGTACTCGATATTGCAGGCATGCATCTCGCCGTCGGCAAAGACGGGACTGAAATCGGCATAGAGTGTATCGGCGCGGGCGAGGCCAACCGATGAGGCTGTTGCCAGCACGGCAATGGTGGTGAGCAGGCGTTTCATATGTGTGGGGTATCCAACTCAATCCGAGGACGGCAGCAATCAAAGCCCTTCCGATCCTTTTTTGACGCGCGGTTGTAGCGAATGCTGCTTGTCGAAGCTTGTGATCGCGAGCCAAAAAATTAGGATTATCGGCCACAACCGTCATTGTGGCCGTCTGCCAATCCATCGCGCCGAAGTCGCTGGGACGTTAGTCGGCAACCGCCGCGATGAAGATCAGCCTCTCGATCAGCGACATCGTCCACATCGCGCGCCGCCTTTGTATGCGAAACGGTACGATAATTTAGCGCGATGGAGAAATTTGCAAATACGCTGGCATCGGGCCGTCGCGCGGTCCCCGCTTTTGCCGCGTGCCCCGTAGGACCCGAACAGCCGGTGCGGAGGGGCAACACCACTCGCGCGTGTCCCAATTTGACAACTGTTTGGCACGTGATCACAGTGCACGGCGCTCGCCCTCTTACTTCGTGCGTGGTAAGCGACCGCGACATCACGGCTGCCTTGGATCGCTGACGCTCTATCTTGGAGAGCCGCTGGGTGGACTACTTTCTCCTCAAAATCTATGCGACCAACACCGGAAGTGCTGCCGATGCTGCGGTTACGTAGTTGCCAACTAACGCTGCTCATGTCGCTGGCATTCGGCGCAGTATTAGCCGTGTTCAGCGCGCCGCTGACCGCTCAGACGACGCAAAAGTCGCCCGGCATCCCCGATCTGAGTGGCTACGACAGCAAGACGCGACGAACAATGGAGCTTGCTTGCAGTGTGGAAAAGGTAAACGGACCTGTCGCCTACGGCACCTGCCTGAACCGGCAAATCGCTTTTGCCAAGATCAGGAGCGCGCTCGCTGATCAACGCGGCTCGCTGCAAAAGTGGCCCGGCATCCCCAGTCTGAGTGACTACGACAGCGAGACGCGAGAATTAATGGAGCTTGCTTGCGTTTCTTATAAGGTGCTCGGACCTGCCACCTACCGCTGGTGCCTGAACGAGCAGATCGCTTCGCTGAAAAAGTCGCCCGGCATCCCCAGTCTGAGTGACTACGACAGCGAGACGCGACATGGCGATGGTTACAACAAGTCTGCCCGCGACAGCCTGAAAAGGCTGATCGAAAAGCCCGCGGGACGTTGATACAAACGGAACCGCACCGGTTGAGTTCTACTCGAAATGCCCGCTTTTGCCCCTCTCGGACATTCGGTAGGCGGAGCAGCACAGCGCGCGCGTCGCGTAGGAAGGCGCTACAGAGACCCACGCGAGGGGCTACAGGACACTGGGCAGACGGGCGGCAGCGTCGGGTAACAGCGCGGGGCAGCCATCGGCCGGTCGTATCAGGCGGCCCGCCAGAGGGCGCACGAAGGGCCTTCCAGCGGGCCCGGGCGACGGGCTACAACGGAGGCGGGCAGGCCCCGATAGCCCTGCCCGTAGCGGGCCCCGGCATTCTAAATCTCATCGGGACACAACGAAGGACACTAAAAACCTAACCAACTCACTTCGTTAGGTTTTTTGGTACCATCAGGCTCCCACAAGGGGAGAAGGAAACCTTCGTCGGTGCTGATTGCTGCGCCCTCTCCCCTTGTGGGAGAGGGCAGCTCGGACGCCGGCCACGAGCTCATTCAGGTGAGGGGTCGGCTCCGCAGATAGAATCTTGAGATTCCGGATTCGTCGCAGCGCGACATCCCGGAATGACGATGTGGGGGCATTTGAATTCATGAACATCAATACGACTTCGGCAGGCCGAGCGCCTTCTCGGCAATGAAGCTCAGGATCAGCTCGCGGCTGACCGGCGCGATGCGCGGGATCAGCGACTCCCGGAAATAGCGCTCGACGTGAAATTCCTTGGCATAGCCGAACCCGCCATGGGTCATCACCGCCTGCTCGCAAGCGTGGAAGCCGGCCTCCGCCGCCAGATATTTCGCGGAGTTCGCCGCCGGACCGCATGGCAAGCCCTTGTCGTATTGCCAGGCGGCCGAGAGCGTCATCAGCCACGCGGCCTCGAGCTCCATCCAGCTTTTTGCCAGCGGGTGCTGGATCGCCTGGTTCATGCCGATCGGACGGTTGAACACGACGCGGCCCTTGGCATAGGCGGCCGCGCGCGACACCGCGAGCTGGCCGAGGCCGACCGCTTCGGCTGCGATCAGAATGCGCTCGGGATTCATGCCATGCAGGATGTATTCAAAGCCTCGGCCTTCTTCGCCAAGGCGGTCCTCGGCCGGGATTTCGAAATCCTCGAAGAACAGCTCGTTGGAGTCGACGGGCTTGCGGCCCATCTTCTCGATCTCGTGCACGGTGATCTTGTTGCGGTCGAAATCGCTGTAGAACAGGCTCAAGCCGTGGGTCGGGCTCCTCACCTCTTCCAGCGGCGTGGTGCGCGCGAGCAAGAGAATCTTCTCCGCGACCTGCGCGGTCGAAATCCAGACCTTCTGGCCGTTGACGACATATCTGTCGCCCTGGCGCACCGCGCGGGTCTTGAGCTGGGTGGTGTTGAGACCGGTGTTCGGCTCGGTGACGGCGAAGCAGGATCTCTCCCTGCCCTCGACGATGCCCGGCAGCATGCGCCGGCATTGCTCTTTGGTGCCGAACACCACCACCGGGTTGAGCCCGAACACGTTCATGTGGATCGCCGATGCACCGGACATGCCGGCACCAGACTCAGCAATCGTGCGCATCATGATCGCAGCATCCATGATGCCCAGCCCCGAGCCGCCGTACTCTTCGGGGATGCAGATGCCGAGCCAGCCGGCATCGGCGAGTGCCTTGTGGAAGTCGGCGGGGAAGCCGCCCTCCTTGTCCTTCTTCAGCCAATAGGCGTCATCGAAGCGCGCGCAGATTTTCGCAACGGCGTCTCGGATCGATTCCTGGTTGGCGGTGAGCTCGAAATCCATCGGATCATCCTATGCAGCGGGTTTTGTGACGCCGTCGCGGATCATCGCCGCGATCTCGTCGGCCGAGTATCCGGCCTGGCGAAGAATCTCCTCGCCATGCTCGTTGAGGCGCGGTGCAAGCCGCACGGTTTCGGCCGGCGTCTCCGACCAGGACGCCGACACTTTCATGCTGCGGATCGGCCCTTCGGTCGGATGCTCGACTACTGGGAAGTAGCCGGTCGCGACCAGATGCGGATCTTCGAGCATGCTTTCGAGATCATGCATGGGCATCACGGGAATGTCGGCCTTGGTCAGCAGCTCCTGCCACTCGGCCGTGCTGCGCGTCTCGAAGATGCGCGCGAGCTCGCCATAGACGGTGTCGATGTTGACGGCGCGGCCGGCGAAGGTCGCGAATTTCGGATCAGCGCGGAGATCGTCGCGGCCAGTTGCTTTGAAGAAGCTCTCCCACTGCTTGTCGTTATAGACGATCACGCAGATGTATCCGTCGGAGGTCATGTAGGGCCGGCGATCGCGCGACAGGTGTCGCGCGTAACCGCCCTTGTCGAGATGCGGCTCGTAAGTGAGGCCGCCCATGTGGTCGCCCAGCACGAAACCCGCCATGGTCTCGAACATGGGTATGTCGAGCCGCTGGCCTCGCCCGGTGCGGTCGCGATGCACGAGGCTGGCGCAGACCGCGCCGACCGCGGTGAGACCCACGATGCGATCGACCAGCGCGTTCGGCACATAGCGCGGCATGCCGTCGCTGGTCTGCGCCATCAGCGCCGGCAATCCCGTCGCGCCCTGGATCAGATCGTCATAGGCGGGTTTCGCGGCATAGGGCCCTTCCTGGCCGAAGCCGAACACACCGGCATAGATCAGCCGCGGATTGCGCTTTGAGACCACGTCGTAGCCGAGGTCGAGCCGCGCCATCGCCTGCGGGCGCACATTGTAGATCAGGACATCGGCGCTCTCGATCAGGCGCAGCACCGCCTCGCGGCCGGCCGGCTTTTTCAAATCGAGGCAGATCGAACGCTTGTTGCGGTTGGTGTTGAGGAACACCGGCCCCATGCCGGGATGCCGCGTCGGGCCGATCAGCCGCGTGACGTCGCCCTCGAGCTGTTCCACCTTGATGACATCGGCGCCGTAATCGCCGAGCATCTGGGTCGCATAGGGCCCCATCAGCACGGTCGTCATGTCGATGACCTTGATGCCTTGCAATGGGCCCATGGCGACCTTCACTCCCGGTTTGTTGTGGGGCCAAGTAACGGCAGCGGAGAGCCGAGATCAAGGGCGGAGGGCGTATGGGGGCATGCGATTTGGCTCCAGGCCTCATGGTTCGAGACGGCGCTTCGCGCCTCCTCACCATGAGGGTCAAACTTGGCCCCGCATGTAACTCCTCATCCCGAGGAGCCGCGCAGCGGCGTCTCGAGGGATGGGCCGCAGAAAAACACACCCCTGCATTCTCGCGGCACGAAATGCCCGAGTCTTGCATCAAGCGGACCCTCGAAAAACGGAGGGCGCAGGGAAAGCCGGATGCTGGTTGCACCCGCGGCCTCGTGTGCAGTGTAGAAAGCACACGAGTTAGAAACCACAGGCTCAACCGGAGCGACCCGGCCTTCCCTGCGCAATGGCTTACGGCTTATAACGCGCTCTCCCCGGTGTCCGGGCTTTGATAGCCACCGTCGCTCGTGAAAAACGTCCACGAACTTGATCCCAGCGTCGGGAGATCAGGACCACACGCTTTTGCCGTCCGCCGGCCACATCCTCGTCAGATGATGCAGCTTGCGTCCATCGCACCCGCCCGACGTCCGTGACGACGCGTACGCCCCTCCGATCGAGGCGGGATGTGCCAACACAATCATATATTTCTGAAAAACGGAAGTGAAATTTTTGTCGCGGGGGGAGTGATCAGCGGGATCGGCTTGAACCGGCTCACGAAATTAGTTTGTCGGCGCAGGCGATTTTGCGGGGCGTTGCGCAGGCGAGCGCGATCAATCCGCCAAAACCGAGCAACTGATTTGCCCGTCGAGGCAAATCAGTCAGCCGGCGTCACCGATCAGACTCCTTCGTCAACGGCATCTGTAGTACAAGCACGGGCCATCTTCAGGCGCGAGCACATGACGCTGCTCACGGAGTAGTCAATGAAACCGAATTTTACCTTCGTCGACACCAACGGCATTCGGCTTCGGGTCGCGCAGACCGGAACGGGCCCACTGATCGTGCTGGTGCACGGCTGGCCGGAGAGCTGGTATTCCTGGCGCCATCAGATTCCAGCGCTTGCGGCAGCGGGCTATCGGGTGGCAGCGGTCGACGTACGCGGATACGGCGGAAGCGACAAGCCTGAGCCTATCGAGGCTTATTCGATAAAGGAAATATGCGCTGATATTGCCGGACTGATCGACGGGCTTGGCGAGAAGCAAGCCATTCTCATCGGGCATGATTGGGGAGCGCCGATCGTCTGGAATACGTCGCTGTTCTTTCCCGACAAGGTTCGCGCCGTCGCCGGATTGAGCGTCCCCCATACCGGCAGAGGGCCGATGCCGCGCATCCAGCTGTTCCGGAACCTCTACAAGGATCGCTTCTTCTATCAGATCTATTTTCAGGAGCCGGGGGTTGCGGAAGCTGAGTTCGAGGCCGACCTGCGCACGTCGCTTCGGAAGATCTACTATTTGGCTTCTGGCGAAAGCAGGAAGGCGGGGCCGAGGCCGACGAAGCCGGCCGATGCCAAATACCTCGATGGCCTCGTCGATCCCGATCCCTTTCCGGATTGGCTCACGGCCGCCGACCTCGACTACTATGTCGGGCAGTTCGAGCAGAGCGGCTTTCGCGGACCTCTCAACCGTTACCGCACGGCAGAGCTCGACTTTGCGCAGCAAGCGGAGATCGCGAGCCGCAAGATCGAACAGCCGGCAGCTTTCATCGCAGGTCAGCTCGATCCTGTTCTCGCCTTCATACCCGGCGTCGATCTTGTCGAGATCATGCGCCAGCACGTGGCCGATCTGCGGCTCGTGCGGATCATCGACGGCGCCGGTCACTGGATTCAGCAGGAACGTCCGAACGAGGTCAATGCGGCGCTGCTGGAATGGCTTCGAGGTCTGACCTAGAGAGATTTTGCGCGAAAGCCGCGTTGCACTTGATATTCGGCTGTCGAATACTGCTGCTATCTTAACCCAAGAAGAAACCAGGCTCAGGGAGCTAAAAAATGTCATTTTACCGAGGCATGATCTGCGAGAACGTCACGATCAAGGGCGACGGCGGCACGCCGATCACCGCCTATACCGCAAAGCCATCCGGCGGCGGGCCGTTTCCCGGCGTCGTGCTGGTCCACCACCTCCCCGGCTGGAGTGAGCTGTACATCGAGACGACGCGGCGCTTTGCGCATCATGGCTACATGGCGATCTGTGCCAATCTCTATGAGCGCGCGGGCCAGGGCAATCCGGACGACGTCGCCGCCAAGGTGCGCGCCGACGGCGGCATCGCGGACAGCCAGATGGTCGGTGACACCGAGGCGGCGGTGAAGTGGATGCGCGCGCAGCCCGGTCACAACGGCAAGGTCGGCATTTTCGGCTCCTGCTCCGGCGGCCGCCACGCCTTCATCTATTCCTGTGAGAGAAAGGACGTCGACGCCTGCGTCGAGCTGTGGGGTGGCCGCGTGGTGATGGGCAAGGAAGAGCTCAACGAGAAGACACCCGTCGCGCCGATCGACATGACCAAGGATCTCTCATGCCCGCTGCTCGGCCTGTTCGGCAATGACGACCGCGCGCCGAGCCCCGAACAGGTCAACCAGCACGAGGCCGAGCTGAAGAAGCATGGCAAGAATTACGAATTCCATCGCTACGACGGCGCCGGCCACGGCTTTTTCTACTGGCACCGGCCGCTGTACCGGGTGGAGCAGGCCATGGACGGCTGGAGCAAGGTGTTTGCTTTCTTCGGCAAGCATCTGGCCAAGTAGGAGGATCGGACATGTGCACGTCGATCATCGAAGTCGTCAGCGCCGAGGGCATGGCCAAGCGCGGTGATGAATGGTTCCCGCTCTCGCACGCCGTGGTCGCCTACGACCATGCTCGCCACGCTCATCTGGGCGACGTCATCACGCTCGATTTTCTCAACAGCGAACTCGAGCCCGGCGCGCGCGCCGGGGTGGAGCTGACGCTGGAGACTGCAATCGAATTGCGCGCAGCGCTGGATCGCGCGATTGTCGCCGCCGAATTCGAGGAGGCGGAAGTGCGGGGCAAGGGCGCGCCAGCCGTGATCGTGCGGGCGGCGTGAATGAATTCGTAGGATGGGTTGAACGAAGTGAAATTCATCCTCGGTCGCGATGGGTTTCGCTACGCTCAACCCATCCTACAAATCAGCGCTTTCCTTCGATGGCGATCTCGACGAGATAGGGCCGGTTGGCCGCGACCGCTTTCGCCAGGGCCGGCGCGATGTCGTCGGCCTTTTCGATTCGGACGCCTTCGACGCCCATGCCCGCCGCGAGATGCACGAAATCGAATTCCGGTCCGGTCAGATCCATCTGCTGATAGGGATGCTGGGTGCCGGCGGCAAAGTTCTGCCGCCAGACATCCGTATTGTGCTTGAGGATGCGGTACTCGCGGTTCGCCAGGATGACGAACACGATCGCGAGCCTGTGGTGAGCCGCGGTCCACAGTGCCTGGATGCTGTACATCGCTGAACCGTCGCCGGAGATTGCGACGACCGGGCGGTCCGGCATTGTGACCTTGACGCCGATGGCGCCTGCGAGCCCCTGCCCGATGCCGCCGCCGCGGCCGCCAAAGTAATCGCCGAAGCCGCGATAGTCGAAGGCACGGGCGAGATCGAGGCTCGCGGTGATGCTTTCATCCACGATCACGACGTCATCGGGCAGACCGCGCCGGAGCTCGGCCGTGACGCGCGGCATCGAGGTTGGCTCGCGGCTCCAGCTCTTTTCAAGTCTTGCCCGATAAGTCTCTTTCTCCCTGGCGCGCAGCTCGGCGAGCGCCGCATTGCGGCGTTGCGCGGCCAACCTGTATTCCTGCGGCGCGCGCGAAGCGAGGACGCTCAAGAGCGAGCCGAGGCTCGCCGCCATGTCACCCACGACACCGGCGTCGAGCCGGTTGTTGAACGCCAGGCGTTCCGGCGATTCCTCGATCTGAACGACCACGGCGCCGTTAGGGATATGACCGCCGGGCGCAAACCAGATGTCCTCGAAGAACGGACCGCCCAGGAGCAGGATGAGATCGGCGTCGGCGAATGCCTTGCGCACCTGCGTTGCATCGCCGGGGAGCGACGCGCGATAGTTCGGGTGACTGGTCGGAAACGGCGCGTGGTGCCGCAGCCCTTCGAACCACACCGGTGCACCGATCGTCTCCGTCAGCGCGACGAGCGCGTCGGTCGCGCCCGATCGCGCCACGTCGTCGCCGGCCACGATCGCGGGGTTTTGCGATTTCAGGAGCAGCGACGCGAGCGCCTCGATGCCTTTGGGATCGGGATGCGCGGCGCGCCACAGCTTGTCGGCGGCGACGGCCTCGACCGAGGTCTCCTGCTCCATCACGTCGATCGGCAGCGAGACGAAGACCGGGCCTTGCGGAGCATCGGTTGCCACCTTGAAGGCGCGGCGCAGGATGGGCGCGATCTCGTCGGCGCGCTCGATCTGCACGCTCCATTTGGTGACGGGGGCGGCCATCGCGACGAGATCGTGGCCGAGCAGCGGATGCGTCAGCCGCATGCGCGTGTCCTGCTGGCCCGCGGTCACCACGACAGGCGAATTGGCCTTCAACGCGCCGTAGAGCGAGCCGATGCCGTTGCCGAGGCCCGGTGCGACATGGAGGTTGGCCACGACCGGGCGGGAAGCGGCCTGCGCATAGAAGCTCGCCGCGCCGACGGCTATGCCCTCATGCAGGGTCATGATGTAGTCGATCTGCGGATAGGCCGGCAGACTGTCGAGCAGCGGCGTTTCCGTCGTGCCGGGATTGCCGAAGATGTGGCGCACGCCGTGCGCCACGAAGGAATCCATCAGCACACGACGTCCGCGCATTTGTTTTGCCATTACTTCGACGTCGTCCCGGACAAGCGAGCGTGAGCGAGCGCGATCCGGGACCCAAACCACAGGATGGAGTCGTTACAGACGCTGTCAACCACCGTATCCCATTGATGGGACAACGCGGTATGGGTTCCGGCTTTCGCCGGGACGACAGCGGAGGGGTTACTTCGCCGGCTCGAGGATCGAGACGTAATTGGCGACCGCGGCGCCGCCCATGTTGAAGATGCCGCCGAGTTTTGCGTTCTTGATCTGCATGCCCTCGGGCGCCTGGCCTGCGAGCTGCATCGCCGTCATCACATGCATGGAGACGCCGGTCGCACCGATCGGATGGCCCTTGGACTTCAACCCGCCGGACGGATTGACCGGCAGCTTACCGTCTTTCTGGGTCCAGCCTTCCAGAATCGCGCGCGCCCCCTGCCCCTTCGGCGTCAGGCCCATCGCTTCATATTCGATCAGCTCGGCGACGGTGAAGCAGTCATGGGTCTCGACAAAGCTGAGATCGGTGAGCGCAACGCCCGCCTGCTCCAGCGCGCGCTGCCAGGCGACCGTGCAGCCCTCGAACTGCAGGATGTCGCGCTTGCTCATCGGCAGGAAATCCTGGGCATGCGCGGTGGCGCGGAAGTTGATTGCCTTGTTCATGGACTTCGCCGACTCCGAGTCCATCAGCACCAAAGCGGCGGCGCCGTCGGACACCAGCGAGCAATCGGTGCGCTTCAAGGGGCCGGCGACATACGGGTTCTTCTCGCTCTCGGAGCGGCAGAACTCGAAACCGAAATCCTTGCGCATCTGCGCATAGGGATTGGCGACGCCGTTCTTGTGGTTCTTGGCCGCGATCATCGCCAGCGCATCGGACTGGTCGCCATATTTCTGGAAATAGCCCTGCGCAATCTTGCCGAACACGCCGGCAAAGCCGCCGACCGTGTCGCCGTCCTCGGGCAGGTACGACGCCTTCAAGAGGTTCTTGCCGATCTCGGCCGACGGCGTGCGCGTCATCTGCTCGACGCCAACCACCAGCACGGTCCTGGCCGCGCCGCAGGCGATCGCGCGGATGCCCTGATGCACGGCAGCCGATCCCGTCGCGCAGGCGTTTTCGACACGCGTGGCCGGCTTGAAGCGCAGCTGCGGATCGGCCTGCAGCACCAGCGAGGCCGTAAAGTCCTGCGGCGAGAAGCCGGCGTTGAAATGGCCGAGCACGATCTCGTCGACATCGCCGGCCGAGATGCCGGCATCGGCCAGCGCCTCGTTGGCGACCTTGGTGACGAGGCTTTCGACGGTCTCGGTGTCGAACTTTCCGAATGGCGTATGCGCCCATCCGACAATGCTGGCTGTCATGGCGTTCTCCTGAATTCGCTTGTCGGTTTTAGCCTATCGGCGGAGAGACTTCACGCCGCTTTCGCCGACTTGACCGACCGCTCGCACATGGCGGTTATGCCGGCCCAATTGCCGGACTTGATGTCCACGGCCTGGCACAGCCAGGAGCCGCCCACCGCGATCACGTTGGGCTCGGCCAGCCACATCGGCGCGTTGGTCTCGCCGATGCCGCCGGTCGGGCAGAATTTTACATGCGGGAACGGCCCGGCCAAAGCCCGCAGTGCCTTGATACCGCCGGCCGGCTCGGCCGGGAAGAATTTCACCACGTCAAAGCCATGCGCCAGCGCCTGCATCAGCTCGGACGCGGTCGCAATCCCCGGCGCGAACGGCAGGCTGCTCGCCGCGGCCACCTTCAGCAGCTCCGGTGTGGCCCCGGGGCTGATGCCAAACCTAGCGCCGAGTTCTTCCGCATGGGCGAGATCATCGGCATTGAGGATGGTGCCGATGCCGACAATGGCATCGGGCACGTTGGCAATGATCGCCTTGGCGGCGTCGATCGCGACCGGCGTCCGCAGCGTCACCTCCAGCATGCGCACGCCGCCGGACACCAGCGCGCGCGCCAGCGGCACCGCATCCTCGACCCGGTTGATGGTCAGCACGGGGACGACGCGGGCGGACTTGAACAGCGCGACGAGCTTTTCCTGTTTCGATGCATTCATGACTTGGCTCATGATTTGGCCTTGCGAAGGGGGAGCGGATTGGCCGGCATGGCTGAACGCGGAATAATGGCACCGGGATGGCATACCACAACGCCTGCCAGCCGATGACCGGCGCGCGCCGCCTCGACGGGCCCAGCGCCTGCGAGCCGGCTCGCGAGATAAGCGGCGGCAAAGCTGTCACCCGCCGCGGTGGTGTCGACGACGGGCGCGGTCACAGGCTCGGCTTCGATCCGGCAGGGGGCACCGGCAACGCGCAGCACGCTTGCGGGTTCGGCGAGTTTCAGCACGACCTCGCTGCCCGGGATTTTTGCGAGCAACGCTTCCGTGTTCTCGCCGGGATAGAGCGGCAGCAAATCCTCGGTCGAGGCGAGCGCGATGTCCGAGGCCTCGAACGCCTCGCGGAAGATGCGGCGCGCGATGTTAAGGTCAGGCCAGCCGCGGGCGCGGAAATTGGTATCGAAGGCGACGCGCGTGCCGCGTGAGCGCGCTTGCCGCAGCGCCGCCAGCAGCCTCCCGCGTGCGCTTTCCGTAAAGATCGAGAGCGTGATTGCCGAGAGATAGACGAGATCGTAGCCACCGAGCGATTGCAGCAGGCTTTCGGTTTCGGGCAAATCCAGCAGGCTCCGTGCCGCCGCGGTCTCGCGCCAGTGGAAGAAGCGGCGCTCGCCGCTCGCATCGGTGGCGATCAGGTAGATGCCGGGCAGCCTGCCCGCGAGGCGCGCGACCTTGCTCGTGCCGACGCCCTCGGCCGCCCAGCCTGCGACCATCTCATCGCTCAGGGGATCATCGCCGAGCGCGGTGATGTAGTCGACGGCAACGCCGAGACGGGCGAGATAGACCGCGGTGTTGAGCGTATCGCCGCCGAACCCGCGCGAATACAGGCCGCCGCCGGCCTGCTTCAGCTCGATCATGCATTCGCCGATGCAGGCTACGCCGGCCATGTCTTCGGAGTTTGCCTTTAGGCTACGAATTTTCCGCCGAGCTCGTCCTCGATATGGATGCGGATGATGTCGTCAAACGTGTTCTCGGCGGTGGTGAAGCCGAGCTGACGCGCGCGCTTCGCCTCGAAATTCCGCGGCCAGCCGTCGACAATGCCCATGATGAAGGGATCGGGCTCGCGCTTGATGCGCCCAGCGACCTTCTCGCCCGCGACGCGCTTGAGAGCGGCGATCTGCTCGCCGACGGTCGCAGTGAGACCCGGCATGGTGAGGCCGCGCCGGGGACCCGCCGCGGCAAGATCCATGGTCGCGGCATGAAGCAGGAAGCCGACCGCGGAGCGCGGCGTGGCGTGCCAGTGGCGGACGTCTTCGGATACCGGCAGGATCGCTTCCTTGCCGGCAAGCGGCTCGCGCAGGATGTTGGAGAAGAAGCCGGATGCCGCCTTGTTCGGCGCACCCGGGCGGATGCAAATGGTCGGCAGGCGGATGCTGATGCCATCCATGAAGCCGCGGCGCGAATAGTCCGATAGCAAGAGCTCGCCGATCGCCTTCTGGGTGCCGTAGCTCAAGAGCGGCGTGTGGAAGAACTCATCGCCGATGGCGTCGGGGAACGGCGCGCCGAACACCGCGATCGAGGACGTAAACACCAGGCGCGGCCTGTAGCCGCCGCCGACCAGGCGGATCGCATCGAGCAGCATCCGCGTGCCGTCGAGGTTGATGCGGTAGCCCTTGTCGAAGTCGAGCTCGGCCTCGCCCGAGACGATGGCGGCGAGATGGAAGATCACGTCGGGCCGGCCGGCGATCAGCTTCTCGGCGGCGCCAGGCACGGCAAAATCGCCGGCGTGCACCTCGACCGGAAAGCCCGGCTTGTCGGGCGTCGCAGGCGCCACGACGTCATGCAGCGTCATCTTCGTGATGTCGGACTTGCCGAGGCGGCCGTCCTTGAGCAGACGCTCCACTAACTTGCGGCCGACCATGCCGGCGGCGCCCAGAACCAATACGTGCAAGCGCTAGCTCCTTCTTGCTCTTCTTATGCGCGAAACCTGACGCTCATTCCTTCACGGCGCCGGTCATCGCCGACACATAATGCTCCACGAAGAAGGCGTAAAGGATCACGAGCGGCAGGGAGCCCGCCAAGGCGCCTGCCATCAGCGCGCCCCAGCGGTAGATGTCGCCGTCGACGAACTCGTTGACGATCGCGACCGGCACGGTCTTGTTCGCCGTCGATTGCAGGAAGGTCAGCGCGTAGATGAACTCGTTCCAGCACAGCGTGAAGCAGAAGATGAAGGCCGAGATCAGGCCGGGTACCGCCAAGGGCAGCACGATCTTGATCAGGATCTGCCAGCGGCTCGCGCCGTCGATCAGCGCGCATTCCTCGAGCTCGAAGGGAATGGTCTTGAAGTAACCCATCAACAGCCAGGTCGAGAACGGGATCAGGATGGTCGGATAGGTCAGGATCAGCGACAACGGTGAGTCGAACAGGCCGTACTGGAACACGACGGTCGCCAGCGGAATGAACAGGATCGAGGGCGGTACGAGGTAGGCGAGGAAGATCAGCCCGCCGACCATGCTGGCGCCCTTGTAGCGCAGCCGGACGATGGCATAGGCGGCAAGCACGCTCGCGATGATCGAGAGCACGGTCGCGCCGATCGCGACATACATCGTATTCCAGAGCCAATGCGGATAATAGCTTTCGAACAGCAGCTTGTGGAAATGCTTGAAGGTCGGATTCCAGGTCCAGAACGGATTGAACTTGTCGAGATCGAGCAGCTGGTCGTCCGGCTTCACCGAGGTCAGTGCCATCCAGTAGAAAGGAAACAGCAGGATGATGACGATGATCGACAACGGCAGATAAAGCGTCACCAGCCGCCGCGGCAGCGACTGCAGGTAGCTCATGCCTTCGCTGTGATCGACCCGCCCCGGGGTTGCGAGAATGGCCTTGAGGTCGACCTTGTTGGCAGGAAGATCAGTCATGGCGCGAACCTTCCACCGTCGTCCCGGGCAAGCGAGCACAGCGAGCGCGACCCGGGACCCATAACCACAGGACCGCGTTGTTACGAAGGTCATCTGCCATCGGCAGTCCACCGAGAGATTCCGCAGTATGGGTCCCGGCTTTCGCCGGGACGACAGCAATGAGATCAGTCATTGTTCTCTCCCTGCTGCCATTTGCGGCGCTGCAGACCGAACCAGGACACCATGATCGCGGCGAGCAGGAACGGGATCATGGCGCACGAGATCGCGGCGCCCTCACCGAGTTGGCCTGCGATGATGGCGCGTTGATAGGACAGGGTTGCCATCAGGTGCGTGGCGTTGACGGGCCCGCCGCGCGTCATCGCCCAGATCAGCTGGAAGTCGGTGAAGGTGAACAGCACCGAGAAGGTCATCACTACGGCGATGATCGGGGTGAGCAAGGGGTAGGTAATGTGGCGGAACATCTGCCAGCGCGAGGCACCGTCCAGCGTCGCGGCTTCATAGAGCGAGGGCTGCACCGTCTGCAGACCGGCAAGCAGCGTGATCGCCACGAAGGGCACGCCGCGCCAGATATTGGCGAAGATCACGCAGATCCGCGCCCAGGTGGTGTCGCCCAGGAAGTTGATGTTGTGGGTGATCAGGCCAAGATGCTTCAGCGACC
>DATMNV010000143.1:0-5007 GCA_035568535.1 Bradyrhizobium sp. | reverse complement strand
GCGATGACGCTCCGATCCTCGGACCGGGCCCGGCCGAAGGTTTGATCTATGCCACCGGCCATCATCGCAATGGCATCCTGCTGGCGCCGGTGACGGCGGACGCGATCGCCCGCCTCGTGCTCGACGATGTCGTCGAGCCGGTGATCAAGCCGTTCGGGCTCGAACGTTTTCAGCCGGCGCGGGCGGCGGAGTAGGGAACGCGGCGATGGCCGGACCGCTGATCCAGGTGAACGGCAGGAGCGAGCCGCTTGCGGCCGCCACGCTCGAAGCGTTGCTTGCGGAAAAGGAAGTCGATACCGGCCACCGCGGCATCGCCGTCGCGCTCAACGGCGCCGTCGTGCCGCGGGCGGCCTGGGCGGACACGCCATTGCAGCCGGGCGACAGCGTCGAGATCGTGCGCGCGCGCCAGGGAGGTTAGAACGTTTTCCGGTCAAACGAAGCTGGCACCTGCCGCTCGTCCCCGCGGAAGCGGGGACCCAGCTCCACCGAAGCTTCGAACACTATTCTGGATTCCCGCTTGCGCGGGAATGAGCGGAATGAGCTTTTAGTTGGGAGCAGCAAATGTCCGATCCGCTCATCATTGCCGGCCAGCAGTTCGGCTCGCGGCTTTTTCTCGGCACCGCCGGCTATCCCAATCGCCAAATCATGCTCGACGCGGTCGGCGCGAGCGGCGCCGAGATGGTCACCGCCTCGATCCGCCGCATCAGCCTCGCCGGCGACGACGAGAGCCTGCTCGATCTGCTCGCGGGGCGCGTCCGCTTTCTTCCCAACACCGCCGGCTGCCAGACCGCCAAGGACGCCGTGCTGACCGCCGAGCTCGCGCGCGAAGCGCTCGACACCAACTGGATCAAGCTCGAAGTCATCGGCGACCGTGAACTCCTTTATCCCGATGTCGAGGAACTGGTGCGCGCGACGCAGACGCTGGTCGGGAAGGGCTTCGTCGTGCTGCCCTACTGCACCGAAGACCCGGTGACCTGCCGCAAGCTTGCCGATGCGGGCGCCGCCGCGGTGATGCCGCTCGGCTCGCCGATCGGCTCCGGGCTCGGCATCTCCAACCCGCATCTCATCGAGCTCATCTGTGCGCGCTCGCCGGTGCCGGTGGTGCTCGACGCCGGCATCGGCACGGCCTCCGACGCGACGCTGGCGATGGAGCTTGGCTGCGCCGCGGTGCTGATCAACACCGCGGTGTCGAAGGCCCGCGACCCGGTGACGATGGCAAAGAGCATGCGCGCCGCGGTCGAAGCCGGCCGGCTGGCGCGTCTCGCCGGCCGCATCGCCAAGCGCACCCACGCCGAGCCGTCCAGTCCGCAATTGGGGCTGGTGGGAACGTGAACAGCTCAAGCAAGGCGGGCGAAAGTGGCTCGGTTCTGGACGCCGTTTTTTTGGTGAGTAGTAGTTCGTCATGGCCTGACTCGTTCGGACCTAGTGCGGACATCCACGTCTTTGGTTCGACACGGTAGTCAAGGCGTGGTCGCCCGCGACAAGCGTGGGCATGAGAAACAACGCAAAACAGATCGTGCCATCGCCGGCCGTTTCACCCTTCAAGGATTCGGCGTACCCGGGATCGCGGCGCCGACGCGAAGCTGCGGCGCCAATTTCACTTTCGCCTTGATGGAATTGGAAATGAAGCAGTGCTTCTCGACCTGGGCCATGATCGTCCTGGCCATTTCGAGGTCGTGGTCGGACTTCAAGACGACGTTGGGCGCAACGCTGACCTCGCTGATCAGAAACTTGCCGTCCACGTTTTCCAGCAAGCCTTCCGCGGTGCTTTCATAGGCGACGAATTGCACGCCCTTGCTTTGCGCGAGCGAGATGAACGTGAGCATCAGGCATCCGTTCAAGGCGGCCACGAGAAGTTCTTCGGGGCACCAGACGCCCGGTTCTCCCTTGAATTCGGGAGGGCTGCCGATTTCCATCTGCGGCTTGCCCGGAGCTGATGTGTTGCCGCGGCGAGCTTTGTCCCAGGTCAGGTTGTTCGTGTACCGGAAGGATTTGTATTTCTTCGCTTCCATGTCGGCCTCCACGCATCAAGGCTCGCCGGAGCTTGCCAATCGGGCGAAAGCTGATGCGGTCATGCGAGCATGTCCCGCACCAGCGGAATCACTTTGCTGCCGTAAAGCTCGATGCAGCGCATGAGCTTGTCGTGGGCGAGCGTGCCGGCGCTGTATTTGAGGTCGAAGCGCACGATGCCGAGCGCCTTGGCGGTCGCGGCGATCTTGCGCGCGACCGTCTCCGGCGCGCCGAGATGGAGCGCGCCGCGCTCGACTTCACGATCGAACTCGGTGCGCCCGATCGGCGGCCAGCCGCGCTCGCCGCCGATGCGGTCGTGCATGCCCTTGTAGGCCGGCCAGTATTCCTCACGCGCTGCTTCGTCGGTCGCGGCGACATATCCCGGCGAGTGTACCGCGATCTCCTTCGCCGACCGGCCGAACTCCGCAAACGCGCGATGGTAGAGATCGACATAGGGCCGGAAGCGCTTGGGATCGCCGCCAATGATGGCGAGCGCCAGCGGCAGGTCATGGCGCGCGGCACGGACGACGGATTCTGGGCTCCCGCCGACGCCGACCCACGCCTTGAGCTGTCCGTGCTCGATCGGGGGAAAGATGCGCTGCTTCGTCAGCGGCGGCCGGGTGCGGCCTTGCCAGGTCACCGTGTCGCTCCTGAGCAGGGCCGCAAACAGGTCGAGCTTCTCCTCGAACAGCTCCTCGTACTGGGAGAGGTCGTAACCGAACAGCGGAAACGACTCGATGAACGAGCCGCGCCCCAAGGTCACCTCGGCGCGACCGTTCGAGGCAGCGTTGAGGGTGGAGAAGCGTTGGAACACGCGAATGGGATCGTCCGAGGAGAGCACGGTGACGGCGGAGCCGAGGCGGATGCGCCGGCTGCGCCCGGCGATCGCCGCGAGCACGACTTCAGGGGCCGACACCGCGAAATCGGGCCGGTGGTGCTCGCCGACACCGAAGGTGTCGACCCCGAGCGCGTCGGCGTGGACGCCCTCCTCGATCACGTTGCGGATGACTTCCGCCTGCGCCAGCAGGCTGCCGTCAGGCGCGAGGGTGATGTCGCCGAATGTATCGAGGCCGAATTGAAATTGCTGCGCCATCTAATGTGGGATCGTCCGCGTCGGATTCGGTCGCTGTGGCAACCGATATATTGTCATTCACTCCGGAATCCAGCGGTTGTGCCCGTGTTGCCGGGCCGGAAGCGGTGACTAGGAGTGGACGCCGCGGCCTTTGGACGTGGACCTGCGGCTTGATTAGCAGGATTGGCCGAGGGCAAAATCCGGCGATTCCGTGATACTGAGAAAGATCAGCGAAAATGTTCCGCGCCGTAGAGCGCCAACCGGAGGGAAGAAACGCAATGATCAGGAGAGGCATTGCCGCCGCAACCGTGCTCGCGTTCGTGGCGGGACCGGCCGCGGCGCAGGAGAAGACGGCCAAGATCGGCTTCATCAGCACGTTCAGCGGTCCGCCCGCTGCCATCGGCAACGACATGCGCAATTCCTTCGAGCTTGGGCTCGATCACCTCGGCCGCAAGCTCGGCGGCCTCCCGGTCGAAGTCATCTACGAGGATGACCAGCTCAAACCCGAGGTCGGCGTGCAGAAGACCCAAAAACTCATCGAATCCGACAAGGTCGATTTCGTGGTCGGCTACATCTGGTCGAACGTGATCCTGGCGTCGCTCAAGCCTTTGGTCGACAGCAAGACCATGACGGTCGTGACCAACGCCGGCGCTTCCCAGCTCGCCGGCGAATTGTGCTCGCCCTATGTGTTCTCCACCTCCTGGAACAACGATCAGACGCCGCAGGCAATGGGTCTCTACATGAACCAGAAGGGGATCAAGAAGGCCTTCCTCATCGGGCCCAACTATGCCGCCGGCCGCGACATGCTGGCAGGCGTGCGCATGACCTTCCAGGGAGAGGTCGCCGGCCAGGAAACGACCCGCTGGCCCGACCAGCTCGATTTCTCCGCCGAGCTTTCCAAGGCCCGCGCGGCGCAGCCGGACGCGATCTTCGCATTCTATCCCGGTGGCGCAGGCGTTCAGTTCGTCACCCAATACGCGCAGTCCGGCCTCAAGGGCCAGATTCCGCTATACACCGTGTTCACCATCGACGAGCTGTCGATCCCGCGGCTCAAGGATCTGGCGGTCGGCGTTCCCGGCGCCCAGGAATGGGTCAACGATCTTCCCAACGAGACGAACAAGAAATTCGTCGCCGACTACATGGCCAAGTACAAGGCCCGGCCCTCGTTCTACGGCGCGCAGACCTATGACGCGGCGGCGCTGATCGACAGCGCCGTTCGTGCGGTGAAAGGCGACCTTTCCAAAAAGGACGAGATGCGCAAGGAGATGGAGAAGGCCGACTTCAAGTCGGTGCGCGGCAACTTCAAATTCGGCAACAACCATATCCCCATCCAGAACTTCTATCTGCAGGACGTCGTGAAGAACGCGGAGGGCGACTATGTCCTCCACACCGTCGCGACCATTGTCGAGAACGATCAGGACCGCTTCCACGACCGCTGTCCGATGAAATAGCGGCGGCTTGCGGTTGCCTGGACGGGTCGGAGCCGTCATCCTGCCGATGCGCCGCCTGACGCGGCGCTCGCCCAGGGGGACGCGGCGCCCTTTCGGTTGTCGCGACGACGCATGCTGTATTTCATCGAGCAATGCCTCAACGGCGTGCAGCTCAGCATGCTGCTGTTCCTCCTGGCTGCAGGCCTCACACTCGTCTTCGGCATTATGGACCTCGTCAACCTGGCGCACGGCTCGCTCTACATGCTGGGAGCCTATTTCGCCGCGACGCTCGCCGCCGTGACCGGAAGCTTCGTCGTCGCCGTCGTCCTCGCGGTCATCGGTTCGCTCGTCGCAGGCATGGTGCTCGAAGTCGTCGCCATCAGGCGATTGTACGGCCGCAACCACCTTGACCACGTGCTCGGCACCTTCGGCTTGCTGCTGTTCTTCAATGAGCTGGTGCGGCTCGTCTGGGGGCCGGCCGGGATGACGCTGCCG
>DATMNV010000142.1:0-14928 GCA_035568535.1 Bradyrhizobium sp. | reverse complement strand
TGATGAGATAACCGCAGTGGCAGCGGCCCTCAATGCCAGACCGAGAAAGACACTAGGATGGAAAACCCCAGCGGAAGCGCTTGACGAGTTGCTGTCACGAGTGAAAAAAAAGAGTGTTGCGACGACCGCTTGAGCCCGCCTCCGGACATTCCCTGCACAATGGTTTTAACGGCTGCTCCGTGCTCTCCCTGGTGTACCGGGCTTTTTAGCCACCATCGCCTGCGGGATCATCACCCGCAAACTTGACACCAGCGTCGGGGTGTCAGGACCACACGGCTTGGCCGTCCGCGAAGGTCTCTTCGTCCACGCGGGGCTTTGCCTGCGTTGAAGACCTTCACGTCCATCGCATCCTGCCCCGACGTTCGTGACGATCGCGTAGCGCCCCTCCCAGGGAGCAGGACGGCGGGAAGAAAGCACGATTTCTGATTTTCGTAAAGAAGAATTTTTGGGCATTGAGAGCTGCGCCGCCGGAACAATTTGAATCGGCTCAAGAAATCAGTTCTTTGGCGCAGGCGATTTTACCGGCAAAAAGCCCGCGCGAAGTGCTTCGCTGTGAAAATTGACGCAGCTGATTTGCTAGTCGTCAGGAAATTCGGTTGCGGCAGACGCTGGCTAGGGCATGAACCCAAGAATTCAGAACGGTCGACGGATGTCGGCTTTGGTGCGCATTCCGGGACTTACGTCGGGCATTTCGGCACTTCCGAAATGTGCCAACAACTGACTCATGCACCGCAGCAATTTCACAGTCTAACGCGCAGGCACGTGACGTGCCGACGAGCGCTAACTCACGATGCGCTGTCCGTGGCCGCCGGTAAGTTGAACTGCAAGATGGTGCCCCGGGCCGCGCCCCTGGTCGCCGACAGTCGTCCCCCATGCGCCTGGATTATCGCGCGGCAGATCGATAGGCCCATTCCCAAACCATCCGCCTTCGTGCTGAAGAATGCGTCGAAGATGCGCTCCAGATTCGCCGGGTCCACGCCCGGACCAGAATCACTCACGGCGACGAGAACGCCGCCTGACTTGGTTTTGGCGGTACGGATCAACAGGTCGCGCGCTCCTGCGGCCCGCGGACTCATTGCTTCGATGGCGTTGATGATCAAATTGAGCATCACCTGTTGCAGTTGGACTTGATCGCCCTGAATCGGTGGTAAGTGCTTCGCTAGTTTCGTCTGCACCGAGACGCCGTTCTTCACAGTTGCGCCATGGGTGAGCTCAATCACCTCGCGGATCAAAGCGTTGAGGTCCAAGCGCTCTTTCCGGGACGGCGCCTTTTTCATGAGCGCGTGGATCCTGTTAACGATGTCGCCCGTCCGTATGCTGTCTTGAACGATTTGTGCAAGCACCCGCCGCACCTTTTCCAGATCGGGCGGTTGATGCCCCAGCAAATGCAGAGCCGCTTGGGCGTTGGTGAGCGTGGCTCCGATCGGCTGTATCACTTCGTGGGCAATCGACGCCGACAGCTGCCCCAGGATCGCGACCCGGTTCGCATGCGCCGACTCCGTCTGAGTTTCGTGACAGCGCGGCTCGCTGTCGCACGCGGGCTCCTCCGGGGCGTACAAAGCGCACGCGGGCGGCTCCAAGCGCGGAGGGTGCGGCTGGAGTTCCTTGGCAAACACGGTTGCGGTATTCGCGCTGGTCTTGTGTACGGCGTTGGGCATGGCACACCTCCGAACTTGGGTGGTGTAGCCGCTCCCGGAGGGCGATTCCTTAGGGCCGACCTTAAGAGTTGTTAAGATGTGGCTGTTCCGGTGAGGTCGCCCGGCTGTCTCTCAAAGACCACACCTGTCTTCCACGCCTGCCACTGTGGGGCTCGGATCGCGACTGGCGCAGATGCTCGCGGTGCATGGTTACCGTGGACGGTCGTATGTTTGACAATACCCTTCGGTTTCGCAGTATCCGCAGGCTGTAAGTCGCCAGGCCCCGGTCGCTTTATTACGCGGCTGGATATTGCGCGCATCGCGATGAAAGGCAAAATTTCAGCCTGTCTAATCCGCGAGGCCGCGGGTGTCTGAAAAAAGCACCAATCTGGTCTATGCGTGCGAGCAATGGGAGATCGACCTCGGCCGGCGGGAGCTGCGGTTGCATGGGATTCCCGTGCCGCTCGGCCGCCGGGCCTTTGAGGTCGTCACGGTCCTGGTGCAATCGGCCACCGAGCTCGTCACGAAGGACCATTTGATGGAACGGGTGTGGCCGGGCGCGGTCGTCGGCGAGGGTACGCTCCACGTTCACATCTCCGCGGTCCGCAAGGCGCTTGGCGAGGATCGAGCCATGCTGACGACGGTCTCCGGTCGCGGCTATCGCCTGCTCGGGAGCTGGACGCCTCAGCAGCGGGAGGCCACCGCCCCGCCGGTCGATTCACCCCTGACCCGCACATCCGGAGCGCCGCCGGCGAACAATTTTCCCGCGCTCATTACGCGCCTGATCGGTCGGGCCGCGGCTGCGCAGTTTGTCCGAGACCTCGTCTCTGCCTATCGGGTGGTGACCTTGACGGGCCCCGGCGGCATCGGAAAGACCTCGCTCGCCATCAAAGCCGTCCGTTACCTCCTTCCCGACTTCGAAGACGGGGGGTGGATCGTCGAACTGGCCGCGCTGTCCGACCCCGGCCTCGTGCCATCAACGGTAGCCAGCACGCTCGGGCTGAAGCTCGCCGGCGAGATTTCGGCGGACTCAGTCGCTCGCGCCGTTGGTGGAAGACATCTTCTGCTTGTGCTCGATAATTGCGAGCACGTCATCGACGCGGTGGCGAACCTGGCCGAGACCTTCACGCGCTTGTGCCCGCGCACCACGATTGTGGCAACCAGCCGCGAAGTCCTGCAGATCGACGGCGAGTCCGTCTATCGCGTTCCGCCGCTCGAAGTGCCCGCTCTCGGGCAAGCGGCGCCGGACTACATCATGCAATACAGCGCAGTGGAGCTGTTCGTCGCCAGGACAAAGGCGCTGAACGCAGGCTTCTCGCCTACCGCCGAAGACCTCGCATCGATTGCCACGATCTGCCGGCACCTCGACGGCATACCGCTCGCTATCGAGTTCGCGGCGGCTCGCGCCGCGGTTCTCAGCGTTCAAGGGGTAGCCGCCGGCTTGCGCGATCGCTTCGCGCTGTTGACGGCTGGCCGCCGCACGGCGCTGCCGCGGCAGCGGACACTGCGCACGACGCTGGATTGGAGCCATGAGCTGCTGCCGGAAACCGAGCGGCGGTTGCTGCGGCGGCTGGCCGTCTTCCCTGGCGGATTCACCATCGATGCCGCCGCTGCGGTCATGACGGATACCGGATTCGATGCGTCGGCGGTGCTGGACGGCATCGCCAATCTCGTCGCAAAATCATGGGTGGCGCTGGACAAATCGGGCGTCGCCCGCTGGACTCTGCTGGAAACGATCCGTGCCTACGCGCTTGAGAAGCTTGTCGAGCACGCCGAGGCCGATATCGCCGCGGAGCACCATGCATTGTATTTTCGCGATCTCTTCACACCGCAGGCGGGAGGCGCCAGATCGTCTTTATCAGATGAGGACTTAGCGCGCCGTGTTCGGGAGATCGACAACGTTCGCGCGGCGCTCGACTGGTCCTTCTCCTCGGCCGGAGACCAGGCGATTGGCGTCGACCTCACAGCCGCCTATGCGTCGGTCTGGCAGCACCTATCGCTGATGAGCGAATGCCGCGAGCGATGCGAATGCGCGCTGCTCAGCCTCGAACCGCATGTGACCTCGAACATGCGGCTGCGAATGGAGCTGCAGATTGCCCTCGCGGCTGCGATGTTCATCACCATGGGCCCCCCGGAACAGGGAAAAGCGCTCCTGACCGAGGCACTCGAAACCGCCGGTGCGCTGAATGATCTCAATGCACAGGCGGGGGCTCTGTCGACGCTGATATCCATTTACACCTCTCGCGGGGAATACGCCAAGGCGCAGATCGCGGCGGAACGGATCGGGCAAATCGCTCATCGCATTGGCGATCCGATACATCTCCGTTCGGCCGATCGGCAGATTGGCTCCGCGCTTCTCTTGAGAGGTAAACCCCGCGAGGCCCAGCAATATCTGGAAGGCGTTCTTCGATCTCCCGCCGCGCCGGGGGATCTCCACGGCATCATTTATTACAATTCGAATGACCATGCGGCGGCCCGGGTGATGTTGGCTCGGGCGCTTTGGATACAGGGTTTCGCGGACCAGGCGATCAATGAAGCTCGCCTCAGCCAAGAAGAGCTGCAAAGCAAAGATCACCAACTCCTGCTTTGCCGAACACTGTATCACGGCATCTGCCGCATCGCGACGATGACAGGCGACTTCGCAACCGCCGATCGGGAGATCGCGCGCTTGATCGCGGTGGCCACCGGTTTGAACGCGCACCTCTGGAAGATCGCGGGTCACTTCCTGAAAGGGAAGTTGTTGGTCGAACGCGGCGAGTTCGCGCAGGGCCTGCTAGTGTTGCGCGATGCCTTCGAGACGTCCGGACGAACCGGGTGGCACATATCGCACACGGAGTTCAAGGGCGCTCTCGCATTAGCGCTTGCCGGGACAGGACAGCTCGACGGCGCTCTTGTTGCCCTGGACGACGCGATGGCAGCCGACCGCGAGGGCGCGGACGGGCACGGGTGGTATGCCCCTGAATTGCTCCGCATCAAAGGCGAAGTGCTGCTCCAGCAAGCCGCGGATCAGTCCACCCTGGCGGCCGAAGATTGCTTCGACCGGGCGGCCCGAATGGCCCGCGAGCAGGGTGCTCTATTTTGGGAGCTGCGGGTCGCCCTCAGCGTCGCCCGTTTGAGGGTGAGCCAGGGGCGCCACCACGAGGCAAGAGCACCGCTTGCATCGGTTTATGCTCGGTTCACCGAAGGTTTCGCGACCGCGGATCTGCAGGCCGCTCGCACCCTGCTTGAGGGGTTGCCGCCGTAACGCATGACGTTGGGAGAAGCGCCGTGAGGAACGTCAGAAAAGCCGCGTAAACTGCAACCAGCGTCGGGGTGTCGGGACCACACGGCTTGGCCGTCCGCGAAGGTCTCTTCGTCCACGCAGGCTTTGCCTGCGTTGAAGACCTTCACATCCATCGCGTCCTGCCCCGACGTTCGTGACGATCGCGTAGCGCCCCTCTTGAGGAGCAGGACACGACAAGAATGCACAATTTCTGATTTTCGTAAAGAAAAATCTTTGGACACCGAGGTGCGATGCGCCAGAACAGCTTGAGGCAATTCACGAAATTAGTCGCTTGGCGCACCCGTTTGTCGAGGCAAACAGGCGCGTCCAATCGCCGCCTTGTGCTCCATCCGAGCCGGAAAGCTTACTTTTCTTCTTCCATCGTCACGGCATTGGCGGCGGATGCCGACAAGCGAACCCTGTCGCCTTCGACACCTGCAACCAGGCCTAGATCGATGTAATGGTGGTGGCCCTTGTGGGACCCCTCGCCGCTGTCTTTCTTCGTCAATTTGATGCGGTGCCCCTCGATCTTGTCCACGGTCCCAATATGGACGCCGTCCGCGCCGATGACTTCCATGTGTTCTTTGATCTCACTCATGACCTGCCTCACAATTTGATGGCGCCGGCGATAGGGACGCTCTTCGTGGGCGCTCCCCTTGGTTGATGGAAGAGCAACGTCTGGCGGGGAAGGGGGTTCCTGCCAAACAAGTCGTGTCGACACCAAGCCCGCAACGCCTTCGTTTAACGGATGGACAGCCGGCCCCGTCCGTCGGATGCTCGCACCCCGATCCGGCAGGAGGAGGACATCATGGCGGCATTGGAGAAGGGCATTACGCCGAACGGCGAGGGCTATCGCGGCAAGACCTGGAACATCCTGGGGCAGATTTATTTTCCGAAGGCGGTGACCGACTCCACCTTCGCCTTCGAAACCAACAGCGATCCCGGACAGTTCGTGCCGGTGCATGTGCATCCGACCCAGGACGAGTTCATCCTGGTGCAGGAAGGCGTGCTCGACCTGAAACTGGACGGCGTCTGGGTCAAGGCCAAGGCCGGCGATCTCGTGCGCATGCCGCGCGGCATCCCGCATGGCTATTTCAACAAATCCGACAAGCCGGCGCGCGCGCTGTTCTGGGTTTCACCGATGCAGAAGCTCGAGGCGTTGTTCGACAAGCTTCATAACCTGACCGATCCGGCCGAGGTCGTGCGCATTTCGGCCGCGCACGAAGTGGACTTTCTGCCGCCGGAGGCGAACGACTAAGCCCACCGCGCGACGCATTTTCCCGACAGTCGCCTGACGCGCGAAGCGCGATCGATGACGGCTGCCTTCGACAAGGAGAGGAAAATCACATGGTCAGCCCAAAGCAGGTTTGCGTGATCGGCGCCGGCGTGTCCGGGCTCGCAGCGGCAAAGGCATTCGCGGGGCATGGACACGAGGTCGCCATCGTGGAGAAGGCCGGCAGTCTCGGCGGCGTCTGGGATCCCGGGCGTTCCTATCCGGATGTGCAGACGCAGAGTCCGAAGGACCTCTATCGCTACACCGACAAGGCCATGCCGGACTCCTATCCGGAATGGCCGAAAGGGCCGCAGGTCCACGCCTATCTTGCCGACTATGCGCACGACCATGGGCTCGACCGCCTGATGCGCCTTGGGACCGGCGTGAGCGCGATGCGCCGGCGGGCCGACGGCAAGCCGGGCTGGACGCTGGAGCTGACGACGGCGACCGGCACGGCCAGCGAGGATTTCGATTTCGTCGCCATCTGCACCGGTCAGTTCAGCGAGCCGCAGACGCTTAGTCTTCCGGGCGAGGATGGCTTCAAGGCGCAAGGTGGAAAAATCCTGCACTCCTCGAACTACACCGACGCCGCGCTCGCCAAGGGACGCAAGGTGGTGGTGCTCGGCGGCTCGAAATCGGCGACCGACATCGCGGTGAACGCGGTCACATCCGGCGCCAGCGAGGTGACCATCGTCTATCGCGAGCCGGTTTGGCGCATCCCCTATTTCATCGGCGGCCTCGTCAATTTCAAACGCATCCTCTACATCCGCGCGCAGGAGCAGATGTTTGCGAGCTGGGGCATCGGCCCCATGGCGAAGCTCGCGCACGCCATCGCCAAACCGATGGTTTGGGCGAACTGGCGCGGGCTCGAAAGCCTGTTGAAGGCACAGCTCAAGCTCGGCAAGTGCAACATGGTGCCGCGGACGCGAATCGAGGACGACGTCAATTGTTCAGTACCGATCGCAACTCCCGACTTCTATCCGATGGTGGCGGACGGCCGCATCAAGGCGATCCGCGGCACCTTCGATCGCTACGACGGCAAGACCATCGTGATGAGCAATGGCGAGAGCGTGGAGGCCGACATCGCGGTGCTCGCAATCGGCTACAAGCTCGGCGTGCCTTTCCTGCCCGAGGCCTATCGCGACAAGCTCGTCGACGCGGACGGGCAATATCGGCTGTACCGCCTGATCGCCAATCCCGACCTGCCGGATCTCGGCTTTGTCGGCTTCAACTCCAGCTTCTGCACCGTGCTCTGCGCCGACATGGCCGCGCACTGGCTGGTGCGCTATGCCGACGGCAAGCTGAAGCATCAGCCGAGCGAACGCGAGATGCGCGACAACATCGAGATGATGCTGCATTTCAAGAGGGTCGAGCGCCCGGCCGCCGGCGTCTATGGCGGCCTGTGCATCGCACCCTATCATTACAAGCATTTCGACGAATTGCTGGCCGATATCGGCGCGACCAGAAACCGCCGAAATCCGCTGGCGGAGATGTTCACGCCGCCCGACGCGGACGCCTATGGTGAGTTCCTGGCCTCGGCGCCGCCATACTAGGCTGCGGCATGACCTGACTATCCCGGGCGGGCTTTGCGCGCTAGGCTTCCTTATCGCAGGGCGACCGGCAACAGCCGTCACGGGAGGATCATCATGAAATTTCGCGCTCACTTGCGCGCGCTGGGAATAGGATTCGCCGGCGCGTTGCTGCTGTCAGTTACCGCTAACGCCGCCGAGGTCCGGGTCATGATCTCGGGCGGGCTGTCGGCCGCCTTCACCGCGCTGGTACCGGTATTCGAGAAAGAGACCGGCAACAAGGTGCTGGTCGCACGCGGTCCGTCGATGGGCACGACCGCAAATGCGATTCCCGTCCGGCTCGAACGCGGCGAGCCCGCGGATGTTCTCATCATGGTCGGCTATGCGCTGGATGATCTTGCGAAGAAGGGCAAGGTCGAGCCCGGCAGCGCGGTCGAGCTCGTCAAGTCGCCGATCGGGGTTGCGGTCAAGGCCGGCGCGCCAAAACCCGACATCAGCTCGGCCGATGCGGTCAAGCGCGCGCTGCTCGCGGCCAAGACCATCGCCTATTCCGACAGCGCCAGCGGCGTCTACGTCTCGACCGAGATGTTTGGGAAGCTCGGCATCGCGAAGGAGATGGAGGGCAAGGCGAGGAAGATTCCCGCCACGCCCGTTGGCGAGATCGTCGCCAAGGGCGACGCCGAACTCGGCTTCCAGCAGATCAGCGAGCTGAAGCCTGTATCAGGCATCGACATCATCGGTCCCCTGCCCGACGACCTGCAGCAGATCACCATCTTCTCGGCCGCCATCGCCGCAGGCTCGAAAGAGCCCGAGGCCGGCAAGGCGCTGATCAAGTTTCTCTCCTCGCCCGCCGCGCGCGACGAGATCGTGAAAAGCGGGATGGATCCGATCGCGCTGGCCGCGACGCATTAGTCTCACTGCGTCAAACCCTCATGGTGAGGAGGCGCCCACGCGCCGTCTCCGGACGATGCTTCGCATCGCCGGGAGAACCATGAGGCCGAGCTGGTGGCCTCATCCTTCGAGACGCCACTTCGCGGCTCCTCAGGATGAGGAGATGGAGCGGCGTTAGGGCTTCACTGCGTCCGGATCGGCTTGTCCTTGAGCCCGTTGTCGTCGAACGCCTTGCGCAGCGTCCCGTTCGCGATCGCGTCTGTCATGAATTTTGTCACGAACGCCAGCGACTGTGGATGGTTCAACGGCACCGCAACTGCGGTGATGGTCTTCTTGAAGGTTTCGTCCAGCACTTTTGTGCCCGGGATCTTCTTCGCCACGTCATCGAGCCGATCGCGCGACAACGCGAATGCGTCGACCTCGCCGTTCCTCAAGACCGTCACGATTTCGTCGACATCCTGGTACTCCACCACTTTCGCCTTCTTCAGGTGCGCCACGGCGCCACGCATCGTGGTTGTGTTGTATTCCGCGGCGACTACGACGCCAGGCTGATCGAGGGTCGCGAAATCAGTGATGGTCGATCCGGCTTTGACGATGTAGGTCGCGTCGGTGACCTCATAGATCGGGCCGAACGTCATCTTCGTCGCCCGCACGGCGTCCTGCGGCAGGAACGTGACGTCCCAAATGCCCTTCGCGGCAACGTCGGTGATCTGTCCGGAATTCTGGAACGGGACGTATTCAACGCCCACGCCGAGTTGCGCTGCCATTTCCCTGCCAAGAGTGACTGGGACTCCTGTGTATCCCGTCTCGGTCCTGGTGCTCCAGAACGCACCACCGGCGGAGCTGATCGCAATCGCCACGCGCAGCTTGCCGGTCGGTGCGACCTCGCCTTTCAGGTCCTCAGCCTTTGCAGGCATCGCCACCATTGCGGCAGCCAGCACAAGACCGGCAAGCCACGGCAAAGCTCGATACGACATTTCGTTTCCTTCCCCGTTTTTTGTTTGTTTCACCGGCTGATCTCACGATCTTCCGGCGCCTTTCATTTCATTGTCTTCGATCGGAACAGGCGTTGGAAGCGCAAATTCCCGGTCAACCGATAAAATTGTCACACCATGTTTATGGTATTCCGCGCAGCAACGTGTCGCGCCATAGGTCAGCGGCTCTCCGGTTCCACCGCGAGCAGAATGTGCTATTCAAACCGGCGGAAGGCCTGCTCGCAGGCGTTGAAAAAAATTGGGGCCATGCCATGAAGCCTGTACGTCCGCTTTATCCCGGGCTGATTGACGTCAGGCGTTATTGGGCGCGGGCCGCGATCGCCGCGCTCGGTTGTATCGTGCTCGCCGGCTGCGATCAAAACACCTACGTGCCGCCGCCGCCGCCCAAGGTCGATGTCGCCGTGCCATTGAAGCGCGCGGTCACGCGCTATCTGGAGGCAACCGGCAACACCGCTGCGATCAAGTCGGTCGATCTGGTGGCGCGGGTGCAGGGTTTCCTCGCCTCGATCGACTACAAGGACGGCGACTTCGTGAAGGAGGGCACCACCCTGTTCACGATCGAGCCCGAGACCTACAAGCTGAAGCTCGACCAGGCGCAAGCGGCGCAGGCCGGCGCCGAGGCCACGCTGAAGCAGGCTGAATTCGATTTCAGGCGGCAGACCGACCTGGTCGCGCGCCAGGCGGTGGCGCAGGCAACGCTCGATACCTCGACCTCCAACCGCGACAATGCGCAGGCCAATCTGCAGCAGGCGGAGGCCAACACCAGGATCGCCGAAGTCAATTATGGCTACACCAAGGTGACGGCGCCGTTCGACGGCTTCGTGTCGGCGCATCTCGTCTCCGTCGGCGAACTGGTCGGCGCGGCGTCGCCGACGCAGCTCGCCTCCATCGTGGCGCTCGACCCGATCTATGTGAACTTCAATGTCAACGAGCAGGACGTGCTGCGGATTCGCTCCGAGGCGTCCCGCCGCGGCGTCACGGTGGCCGAACTGCGCCAGCTTCCGGTCCAGGTCGGATTGCAGATCGAGCAAGGCTATCCGCACGAGGGCAAGCTCGACTACATCGCGCCGACCATCAACCAGACGACCGGCACCCTTGCGGTCCGCGGCATCGTCCCCAATCCGAACCGGCAGATGCTGCCCGGCTATTTCGTGCGGGTGCGCGTTCCCTATGACCAGTTGGGCGACGCCCTGCTGGTCCCCGATACCTCGCTCGGCAGCGACCAGGGCGGCCGCTATCTGCTGGTGGTGAACGGCGACAACGTGGTCGAGCAGCGCCATGTCCAGATGGGCCCGCTCGAAGACGGCGGCTTGCGCGTGATCGAGGATGGCTTGAAGCCGGAAGACCGCGTCGTGGTTGCCGGCCTGCTGCGGGCGATCCCCGGCCAGAAGGTCGACCCGCAGCTCCAGAAGACCGATGCGTCTGCCGCATCCGCCAAATAGGGCCCGGCCATGATCTCCAAGTTCTTCATCGAGCGGCCGGTTCTTTCCAACGTCATCGCCTTGCTGATGATCCTGATCGGCGGCGTGTCGCTGTTCGAGCTCGCGATCGCGCAATATCCCGACGTGGTGCCGCCGACCGTGCAGGTGACGACGCGCTATCCCGGCGCCAGCGCCAAGACCCTGGTCGATACCGTGGCGCTGCCGATCGAGCAGCAGGTCAACGGCGTCGAGGACATGCTCTACATGCAGTCCTACAGCGCCTCCGACGGCACCTACACGCTGACCGTGACCTTCAAGATCGGCACCGATCTCAACTTCGCGCAAGTGCTGGTGCAGAACCGCGTCTCCAGCGCGTTGTCGCAATTGCCGCAGGCGGTGCAGAACCAGGGGGTCACGGTCCAGAAGCGGTCGACCTCGATCCTGCTGTTCGTCACGCTGACCTCGCCCGACTCCAGATTCGACAGCCTCTTTCTGAGCAACTACGCCACCATCAACATCAGGGACGAGCTGTCGCGGGTGCCGGGCGTCGGCAACGTCACGGTGTTTGGCGCCGGCCAGTATTCCATGCGCATCTGGCTAGATCCGAACAAGCTGCAGGTGCGCGGACTGATGCCGCAGGACGTCATCCAGGCGATCCAGCAGCAGAGCCAGCAGGTCACCGCGGGCCAGGTCGGAACGCCGCCGACGCCGCCCGGACAGGCCTTCCAGGTCACCCTCAACGTCAACGGCCGCCTCGACGACGCGAGCCAGTTCGAGGACATCATCGTCAAGACCGGCAACAATGGCGACGTGACGCGCCTGCGCGACATCGGCTCGGTCGAGCTGGGCGCGCAGACCTACAGCCAGATCTTCTCGCTCAACAACCAGCCCGCCACCGGCATCGGCGTATTCCAGTCGCCGGGCGCCAACGCGCTGGAGGTCGAGCATGCCGTCGAAAAGAAGATGGCGGAGCTGTCGCGCAACTTCCCGCAAGGCATCAGATACGATACTCCGTTCGACACCACCAAATTCGTCAACGCCTCGATCAACGAGGTCTACAAGACCCTGATCGAGGCCGGCCTGCTGGTGCTGGTCGTGATCCTGGTGTTCCTGCAGGACTGGCGCGCGATGCTGGTGCCCGCGACCACCGTGCCGGTCACCATCATCGGCGCGTTCGCGGCGATGGCCGCGCTCGGCTTCACCATCAACCTCTCGACGCTGTTTGCGATCGTGCTCGCGATCGGCATCGTGGTCGACGACGCCATCGTCGTGGTCGAGGGCGCCGCGCACAACATCGAGCTCGGCATGTCCGGGCACGACGCCGCGATCAAGGCGATGGACGCGCTGTTCGCGCCGATTGTCGGCATCACGCTGGTGCTGATCTCGGTGTTCCTGCCGGCGTCGTTCCTGCCGGGGCTGACGGGACGCATCTACGCGCAGTTCGCGCTGGTGATCGCGGCGACCGCGCTGC
Organism: Bradyrhizobium sp.; assembly: GCA_035568535.1. GTDB lineage: Bacteria > Pseudomonadota > Alphaproteobacteria > Rhizobiales > Xanthobacteraceae > Bradyrhizobium. Next base: position 2,449 of record DATMNV010000142.1, on the reverse strand, counting down.
TTTCGGCCATCAATGCCGCGACGTTGAAGCCGACGCAATGTGCGCTGTGGCTGCGCCGGCCGCTGCCGCCCCAACAGCGCAACTTCTTCTACCGCGGCTTCAACAATGTCTATAACCGCCTGGAACGCGGCTATGTGCGGCTGATCGGCCGGCTTGCCAACCACGCCACCATTTCGGTCATCGTGGCGCTGGTCCTGATCGCGATCGGGTTCTTTGGCCTGTCACGCGTGCCGACCGGCTTCCTGCCGATCGAGGATCAGGGCTACCTGATCGCCGCGGTGCAACTGCCCGATGGCGCCGCGCTCGACCGGACCCAGAAGGCGCTCGACAGGGTCAGCGATATCGTCGGCAAGACTCCCGGCGTGGCGCAGGTCATCACCATTGCCGGCATCTCCGCGCTCGACAACAGCGCGAGCCTCGCCAATGCCGGCGTCGCCTACATCATCCTGAAGGACTGGGACGCGCGCGGCCCGGGCGAGGACCTGCGCTCATTGGTCTACGGACTGAACGACAAGGTCTCGACCATCCTGGAGGCGCGGACCCTGGTGCTGCCGCCGCCGCCGATCCAGGGCATCGGCAACGCGGCCGGCTTTGCCATGCAGGTCGAGTTGCGCGACGGCAACAGCGATTACGGCAAGCTGCAGGCGATCACCGGCGAGATGGTGAGGAGCGCGCAGGGCCAGAGCGCGCTGCAGCGCGTGCAGTCGCCGTTCCGCGCCACGGTGCCGCAATTCAATGTCGAGGTCGACCGCATCAAGACCCAGACCCTGCATGTGACGACGGACCAGGTGTTCTCGACGCTGGCCTCGTATCTCGGCTCCTCCTTCGTCAACCAGTTCGACAAGTTCGGCCATGTGTTCCAGGTCTATGCTCAGGCGGATTCCCAATACCGGCTGACCTTGCGCGACATCGCCAACATGATGGTGCGCAACCAGAACGGCGACATGGTCCCGATCGGCACGGTCGCCAAGATCACGCCGACGGTCGGCCCGTCGCTGATCAGCCTTTACAACCTCTACCCGTCCGCGACCATCGTCGGCCTGCCGGCACAGGGCTACAGCTCCGGCCAGTCGCTGAACCTGATGGAGCAGATCGCCGACAAGACGCTGCCCCCCGGCACCGGATACGAATGGACGGCGATGTCGTACCAGGAGAAGGCGGTTTCGGGCCAGATCTACTCTGTGTTCGGGCTCGCGATGCTGCTGGTCTATCTCGTGCTCGCCGGACAATATGAGAGCTGGTACGCGCCGATCTCGGTCATTCTCGCGGTGCCGCTGTCGCTGCTGGGTCCAATGGCCGTGCTGCAGGGCCTGGGAATCGACAACAACCTCTATGTCCAGATCGGCCTGATCCTCCTGATCGCGCTGTCGGCCAAGAACGCGATCCTGATCGTCGAGGTCGCGCTCGAATTGCACGATGCGGGCAAGTCGGTCGTCGAGTCCGCGGTCGAGGCGGCGCGCGCTCGCTTCCGCCCGATCCTGATGACGTCGTTCGCCTTCATCCTCGGCGTGGTGCCGCTGGTGCTGGCGACCGGCGCCGGCGCCAGTGCGCGCAAGTCGATCGGCATCACGGTGTTCTCGGGCATGCTGGCCTCGACCTGCCTCGCGGTGCTGTTCGTGCCGGCGTTCTTTGTCGTGGTGCAGCGCTTCGAGAACTGGCGCAGCGAGCGCAAGAACACGGCCGCGGCAAAGACCGTTCCGCAGAACTAAGCGGCGAAATCAGTTCGCCGCCGCCGGCGCCGTGATCTCCCGCGGCAGGATCAGCGCGGCCACGATGGCGAGCAGGCACAGCGCGCCGAAGGCGTGCAGCATGGTGACAAAGCCGCCCCGCTCATAGAGCCATGCGACGAGGCCGACCGAGGCGCCGGCCGCGGTAAAGCCGACGAAATAGCGCAAGGCATAGGCGCGCGAGCGCCATTCCTCCGAGGTGTATTTGCCAACCATCGCATCATTGACGGTGACCTGACCGAACGCGCCCATCACGATGCCGATCGAGACCAGGATCAGCGGCAGGTTCGACAGCGTCGCCGCCAGATACAGAAACGGCGCGAGCACAAAGGACAAGGGCAGCGCGACCGTCTTCAGCGAATGGCGGTCCAACAGCTTGCCGATCGTATATTGCGTCATCGCGCCGAACACATAGACGCAGGCCGCGATCACGCCGAGCAGCGCTGGGCTGCTGGTGAGACCGGAAAGCCGTTCGGCGAACAGTTTCGGCAGCGCCACGGTGACCGCGTTGAACGTGGTCGAGATCGCGATCACGACGATCAGGAGCGCCAGGATCACCCGCCACATGTCCCGCTTTGCGACCCGCGCCTGCGCCGCCGCCTGCTTGGCGCCGGTGCGATCCTCGTGCACCACCAAAAACGCAAAGACGACGCCCAGCAGCACCGTGACGATGCCGGGAATGATGAAGGCAAAACGCCAGCCGAGATATTGCCCGATCACGC
>DATMNV010000141.1:0-6476 GCA_035568535.1 Bradyrhizobium sp. | reverse complement strand
CGGCGGATCGGCCAATGGCGCAACTGCTTCCGGCGTGCGCGAGGTCGGCAACGTGAAATTGATGGCGCGCGCGGTCGAGGGCATCGAGATGAAGGATCTCAAGAGCCTCGCCGATGACGGCAAGAAGCAGCTCGGCTCCGGTGTCGTCGCCATCGTCGGCGTCACCGAGGACGGCAAGGCCGGCGTCGTGGTCGGCGTGACGCCGGATCTCACCGCGCGCTTCAACGCGGTCAATCTGGTCCGCGTCGCTTCCGAAGCCCTCGGCGGCAAGGGCGGCGGCGGCCGTCCCGACATGGCCCAGGCCGGTGGGCCCGACGGCGCCAAGGCCGACGCCGCGCTGTCGGCGATCGAAAAGGCGATGGCGGAAGCCTGACGGCCGGGCTCAGGGTTTGCGCAGGAAGACGTAGTCGGCGGCATAGGGCATGCCGCGCCCGGCCTTTTCACGGTCGCAGGAGCCCTTCAGCACGCCGCCGACCGTGTTGATCCGCTGCACGGTGGTGACATCGGAAAGCCTGCCGCCGCTGCCCTTGTGGGAGGCGACCTCGAGCTTCAGCCAGGGGATATCGTCCGCGTTGGTGCCGGGCGAATTGGCAATTGCCTTGCCGGTGATGCCGCTGCTGTCGGTCAGCTCCCAGCTTGGGCCGGCGCCATGATAGCCGACCACCTTGTCATCGGCAGTCAGCGTGGCCTGTGGCGCCGTGAAGGTCCAGACCAGCTTGCCGTCCGCGTCCGGCTTGCATTCATAGAGCTGCAGGCCGACGGCGTGCGCCGTGAGCACCATGGTTTCGCCGGGCGCGGCGATGGCGGCGGGCAAGGGCGTTTCCGCTGCCGCCGCGCCCGCAAACAAAACCGGTACCAAAACAAGTGCGACAGTAGCCGTCCGGCAAAGCTTCATGGTCCTACCCTCTCCGTCATTGCACGCCCGGCGAAACAAGCCGGAGATTTGCAGCTTTATTAGGTCCGGATGGTTACGCCTGTAACGAGGCTCCCTTACGCCGCCATCGCCTTGGTCAGATTGTCCGCGACCTTGTCGAGGAAGCCGGTCGTCGACAGCCAGCGCTGGTCGGCGCCGACCAGCAGCGCAAGGTCCTTGGTCATGTTGCCGGCCTCGACCGTGTCGACGCACACCTTCTCCAGCGTGTTGGCGAATTTCGCGAGCTCCGCATTGTTGTCGAGCTTGGCGCGGTGGGAGAGGCCACGGGTCCAGGCGAAGATCGACGCGATCGAGTTGGTCGAGGTCTCCTTGCCCTTCTGGTGCTCGCGGTAATGCCGCGTCACCGTGCCGTGCGCGGCTTCGGCTTCCACCGTCTTGCCGTCAGGCGTGAGCAGCACCGAGGTCATCAGGCCGAGCGAACCATAGCCCTGCGCCACCGTGTCGGACTGCACGTCGCCGTCATAGTTTTTGCAGGCCCAGACATAGCCGCCGGACCATTTCAGCGCGGAGGCGACCATGTCGTCGATCAGGCGGTGTTCGTAGGTCAGCCGCTTGGCCTCGAATTCCTTCTTGAATTCGCGGTCGTAGATGTCCTGGAAGATGTCCTTGAAGCGGCCGTCATAGACTTTCAGGATCGTGTTCTTGGTGGAGAGGTAGACCGGGTAGTTGCGCATCAAGCCGTAGTTCAGCGAGGCCCGGGCAAAATCGATGATGGAGTCGTCGAGATTGTACATCTCCATCGCGACGCCGGCGCCGGGCGCCTTGAACACTTCCCGCTCGATCACGGTGCCGTCCTCGCCCACGAATTTCAGCGACAGCGTGCCCTTGCCGGGGAATTTGATGTCGGTGGCGCGGTACTGGTCGCCATAGGCATGGCGGCCGATGATGATCGGCTTGGTCCAACCCGGCACCAGCCGCGGCACGTTCCTGCAGATGATCGGCTCGCGGAAGATCACCCCGCCGAGGATGTTGCGGATGGTGCCGTTCGGCGACTTCCACATCTGCTTCAGGCCGAATTCCTTCACCCGCGCCTCGTCGGGCGTGATGGTGGCGCATTTGACGCCGACACCGACCTTCTTGATCGCCTCAGCCGCATCAATGGTGACCTGGTCGTTGGTCTTGTCGCGGTATTCCATCCCGAGGTCGAAGTAGAGCAGTTCGACCTCAAGAAACGGGGTGATCAGCTTGTCCTTGATGTACTGCCAGATGATCCGGGTCATCTCGTCGCCATCGAGTTCGACGACGGGGTTGGTCACCTTGATTTTTGCCATGATCGGGAAGGCCTCTCGGGAACGCTTCTTGTGAGGGAGCGGGTGGGCGGGAAAAACGCGTCTTAGCACTGCGGAACGGCGGGCGGAAGCCAAGCGGGTATGCAGTCTGGGCTGATCTTTTGGCGGAGGACGCGGGGCGCGCGGCGGCGGCATAGGCGGCGCTGTCGCGGCTGCTCAAAAGCCGAAACTAAGCTCATTATTTTGCTTGAGAAATCCTGCCCGCGCGGGCAATCGGAGGTTAGTTGAATCAGCGTCTCGGGAAGCGCCGCGCAGCGCCCTGAATTTGAATCGGAAGGATGATGTCGGGCACCGACAAGACCAAGGCCGGCTTCGACCTCGAAGGCCCCGCGATCATTCTGGTCGAGCCGCAGCTTGGCGAGAATATCGGCATGGCCGCGCGCGCCATGGGCAACTTTGCGCTGAGCCGCTTGCGGATCGTCAACCCCCGCGACGGCTGGCCCAACATCGCCGCGAGCCGTGCGGCGGCCGGCGCCGATCACATCCTCGAGCGCGCAAAACTGTTCGATACGGTCGAGCAGGCCGTCACCGATCTCGATCTCCTGTTTGCCACCACCGCGCGCGCCCACGACCAGGCAAAGCCCGTGATGGCGCCCGAGGCCGCCGCGCGGGAGATCACAGGCCATATCGCCGGCGGCGGCGGCGCCGGCATCCTGTTTGGCCGCGAGCGCTGGGGGTTGACCAACGACGAGGTCGCGCGCGCCAACCGTATCATCACTTTTCCGGTCAATCCGGGTTTTGCCTCGCTCAACCTGGCGCAGGCCGTGCTGCTCATCGGCTACGAGTGGTTCAAGCTCTCGACCCAGGGCGAGCTGCCCTTTGCGATGCCCGAGCGCTCCGAGCGCGCCTCCCAGCACCAGATGGACGCCTTCTTCGAGAACCTCGTGCGCGAGCTCGACCGCGTCGAGTTTTTGCGGCCCGCGGAAAAGCGCGACACCATGCTGGTCAATCTGCGCAACATCTTCCTGCGGATGGAGCCGACCAAGCAGGACATGCACACCCTGCACGGCGTGATCATGGCGATCGCGGAAGGGCGCAAGGGCCCGGCCAAGGGCGGCGTCCTCGACGGCGCGCAGGCAACCCGGCTGCGCGCGCTGCTCGCCGAGCACGGGCAGGGCACGCAGCCGACCGACAGCAGCGGCACGGTGCGCGGGCTGGCGCGGCTGTTGCGGCGAAATCCGACCGATGCCGAGCGCATCCTGTGGCAGGCGCTGAGCCGCGACCGCCGCTTTGCCGGCCAGTTCAAGCGGCAGACACCCGTGGGCCGGCAGATTCCGGACTTCGTCTCCTTCGTGCATCGCCTTGCGATCGAGCTCGTCAACGCCAATGAGTCGGAAGCCATCGCCGCCGACCGCGCCGCGCGGCAGGCCTGGCTGGAGAGCCGCAATTATCGCGTGATCGCGATGAACGCCGGCGATGTCGAGGCCGATCTGGACAAGCAACTCGCGCGGCTCGAAGCCATGCTCGCGGAAGTAAAGTAGGGAGACGGCTGCGTCATGAGCTATGATTTCATGATGATGAAGCCGAAGGCCGATGTCATGGCCGAGATCGAGTCGCTGGAGGATCTCGGCGAGCACACGCTGCTTCGGCAGGATCCCGCGGCCTTGGTCGAAGCGTTGTCGTCGCTGTTTCCGGAACTGGCCTGGAACAAGGAAAGCGATGGCGGCTGGTTCGGCTCGCTTGAGGGCAGCGACACCTGGTATGAATTCAGGATCGGCGCGGAGCCCGATTACTCCTGGTCGGTGTGCACGTCGCGTCTTACCAATACGCGCTCTCTCGTCCCGATCATCTGCGATACGCTCGGCCTTCTCGCCTTTGACGGCCAGGCCAATCTCCTGATCTGGCCGGCCGGCTATTCGCCCAGTAGCTGACGGCGCGTCGCGGCCTTTACAATTTGCGGTCATTCGCCTGTCATCGGCTCCGTATGCTATTCTCCGGGCAAGCGGAGAGGTGAGCGCATGAGCACGATCGAACACGCCGGGACCTGGATCGGCATCGCGTTGTGCATCCTGCAATCCGCTTTGTTCTCCGGCCTCAATCTCGCGGTCTTCAGCGTCAGCCCGCTGCGGCTTCAGATCGCGGCCGATAGCGGCAACAAGGATGCGGCGAAGGTGCTTGAGCTGCGCAAGAACGCCAACCAGATTCTCGCGACCATCATCTGGGGCAATGTCACCACCAACGTTGGGTTGACGCTGTTGTCGGACTCGGTGCTGGCCGGCGTCGCCGCCTTCGTGTTCTCCGCCTTCGCCATCACGCTGCTCGGCGAGATTTTTCCGCAGGCCTATTTCTCGCGCAATGCGCTCGCCATGACCTCGCGCTTCCTGCCGTTTTTGACCTTCTACCGCTACTTGCTCTATCCCCTCACCAAGCCGACCGCGATGGTGCTCGACTGGTGGCTCGGGGCCGAAGGCATTCCCTATATGCGCGAGCAGGAAATCCGGAACATGATTGCGCGCCATGTCGTCGCGGGCGGCGAGATCAGCAAGCTGGAGGCGACCGGCGCGCAGAATTTCCTCGACCTCGACGATATCTCGGTGTGCGACGAGGGCGAGGAGATCCATGCCCAGAGCATTTTGAGTCTGCCGCTCGCCAACCAGCGCTGCGTGCTGCCGAAGTTCGACCGCGTCCCCGACGATCCGTTCCTGCGCAAGGTCGATGCGTCCGGCATGCGATGGGTGATCGTCACCGATCCCGCCGGCGAGCCGGTGTTCGTGCTCGATGCCCATCATTTCCTGCGCGATGCCTTGTTCAACGAGCTCGACAGCGATCCCACCGCCTATTGGCATCGGCCGATCGTCGTCCGCGACCCCAAGGCGCGGCTCGGCGACGTGATCGGGAAGCTGAAGGTCGTGCCGGAAGCCCCCAGCGACGATGTGATCGAGCACGACCTGATCCTGGTCTGGCACAAGCAGAAGCGCATCATCACCGGCTCCGATCTGCTCGGGCGGCTGCTCCGCGGAATCGCGACGGTGGAGACGGCAAGGCCGGCGGCTCAAGCCGCAACGAGCTCCGCCGTCGCGCAATAATTCGGATCCGATTTTCAAAGAGCCTTCGTCATTGCGAGGAGCGAAGCGACGAAGCAATCCATAGCGCTGCAAGCGGGGAGATGGATTGCTTCGCTTCGCTCGCAATGACGAGCTTCAATATTCCCGCGGCACGAAATGCCCGAGCTATGCTTGCTTCATGTCCCTCGAAGAGAAGAGGGCGCAGGGAATGCCGGGTGTTTGGTGCACCCGCGGCCTCGTGTGCAAGGTAGAAAGCACACGAGTTAGTCACCACAGGTACGCCGAAACAGTCCGACATTCCCTGCGCGATGGGTTACGACTTATACGCGCTCTCCCCGGTGTCCGGGCTTGATAGCCACCGTCGCCTTGCGCGGCGTGTCGGGCCCGCCAGGGCCGACATCGCCATCCCGCAAAGCTTGATCCCAGCGTCGGGAGATCAGGACCACACGACTTTGCCGTCCGCTTCAGTGCGCTTCGTCGTCGCGCATTGAGGCGTCCATCGCATCCCGCTCCCAACGCTCGTGACGATCGCGAAACGTCCCTCTTGTGGGGGGCGGGACGGTCGTGAGCTAGCATGATTTCTGATTTTCGTAAAGAGAAAAATTCGGGCGTTCAGGCCTGGATGAACCCAACAAGATTGAATCGTTCACGAAATCAGTTTTTTTGCGCATGCGATTTCGTGAGCGAAAAGGCATGGCACCGGGCTTCTGCCGCGAAAAATCGAAACTGATTCGCCTGTCGGGGGAGACGTTCGGCACGACGCATTCGCGCTCTTGCCGCCTGGCGATGCCCCATCCAAATCTGAACAGTGACCAAAATGAAGAGGCGACTTCCCCCTCTGCCACCTCGCGACATTCCGGGGCGCTGCGCATGTCCGCTTATCGGTGAACCAGAAGTCCTCCGCCCGAAGCCAAGATGACGCGATTGACCCGACTTAGACATCGCACGGCGCGGCCGCGGAACTTGATACCTTCCATCTTACTCGGTCGCCCCGCCAGCGGGGCCAAAAGAAGAGTTGATGCAGATCAACATCACTCGAACGAGAGCGTATTAGGCTGCAAGCCCTTTTACCAGAAGGAGGAGCAAATGAAGCCACTCTCTGAGCAGCTCGCCGAGTTGTCGGTACGTGCAAAGGGTGCTGAAGATGCCTTTGAAGGCGCGAAAAAGGAAGCGCGCGACAAGATCGAAGCGCGCAAGGCCGAGGCGCTTTCTGCTGCAAAGACGGCAGTCGAAAAGGTGAACCAGCAA
>DATMNV010000140.1:0-59453 GCA_035568535.1 Bradyrhizobium sp. | reverse complement strand
CCACGGCAAAGGCCGTGAACAGGATCAGGTCGCGGTAGGGAAAGTCTTCGGGCAGCGCAAAGGCGGTCGCGAGCGTGACAATGCCGCGCATGCCGCACCAGGCCACGACGATGCCGCTTTTGAACGATGGCATTGTCAAGGTTTCGGTCCCGCGCAGCCGATCCAGCGCAACGACCAGCCACAGGCTTATGCGGTAAGTCGCCACCCAGGCGACGCGCGCGAGAATGACGGCGAGGAGAACGGAAGCCGCGATTTCGCAATATTGCAGCCGCACCGCATCGTCGAGCCGGGACCAGATCGGACCGATCTGCATGCCGATCATGATGAAGGCGAGCACGTTGAGGATGAAGACCACCGTCTCCCAGACCGCATAGGTGGGCACCCGCAACCGCGCCGACGTTCGCGCCGGCGCGTAACGCGCGAGCACCATGGCGTAGACGACGATGGTCAGGATGCCGGACAGCCCGAGATGCTCCGCCACGATCCAGACGGTGAAGGTGCCGACGAATTGCAGGATGATCGCGCTCGGCGCATCCTCGAACCGCGGGGCGGTCAATAGCCACAGCTTGCCGAACAGATAGCCCGCGACGAGGCTGCCCAGGAGCACCAGCGAAACCGACGATGTGAACTCGCTCCAGTTCAGATGCCGGGCCGCCTCCACACTGACGGCGATGCGATAGATCAGGAGCGCGCTCGCGTCGTTGAGCAGGCTCTCGCCTTCGAGGATTTTCATGATCCGGTGGGGCAGGCTGACCTGGCGCAGGATGGCGGTGGCGGCCGCCGCATCGGGCGGCGCGACGATGGCGCCCAGCGCAATCGCGGCCGGCCACGGGATGTCCGGCACCAGCGTATGCACCCAGCACCGCGACAACAGCGGTGGTGACGCCGACGGCGGCGACGACCAGCGTCGAAATCGGAAGCCAGTTGGCCCGCAGGTCACGCAACGACGTGTCGTAGGCGGCGTCCATCAGCACGGGTGCGACGAAAAGCGCCAGCGCCAGCTTGGGGTCGAGTACCCAGGAGGGAGATGCGGGCACGAAGGCGAGCAGCGCGCCACCGACGGCAAGAAAGGTGGGATAGGGCACGCCGAGGCGTTGCGCCAGCGCCGACAATGCCACCGCTGCGAGCAACAAGCCGATGATCCATTCGAAGGTGATCAAGCCGAAAATCCGTGGGTGAACGACGCCGCAATGAGGCAGCAATCTACCACCAAAATCGGCGGGCATATTGACCGCACCGTGGCTGCGCGCGACTCTGCCGCAGGCGAAGCGATTGTTTGTGGAAGGCGATGAGGACCGGCTTGAAAATCCTGCTGCTCGGTTGTGCGGTCTTGTCTCTGCTGGGCGCCGGGCCCGATCTTGCGCTTGCCACCGGCGCCGACACCGGCGCGGTACCGCCGGCCGATCCCTCGCCTTGCCTGGCCGCGATCGCGGCAAGCGACGATGACAGGATCGTCGGCGCTTGCGGCGCGCTGATCGACAATGAGAAGACGGCGAAGGCAGACCGCCTCAAGGCGCTGATCGCGCGCGGCGGCGCCTTCATCCGCAGGGACCAGTTCGATCGCGCCATCGCCGATTACGACGTGATGCTGGGGCTCGACCCGCAGGCCGATTTCTTCAATACCCGCGGCGAGCTCTGGTGGAAGAAAGGCGACCGGCCCAAGGCGCTCGCCGATTTTGCCGCCGCGCTCAAGCTGAACCCCGACCATCCGCTCGCAAAGGACAATTACCGGAAGCTGGCGCGGGAGCTGGAGCGGCTGGGCGCGCAGATGGCGGTCGCGGGTAAGCCGAGCTTTAATTGCGCGACCGCACGCCGTCCGGTCGAGAAGGCGATCTGCGCCAATCCGGAGCTCGCCAATCTCGACCGCGAAATCTACGCGGTCAACGCCAGGGTCGTCGGTGAGGCGCAAGGTCCTGCCGAGGCGCGCAGGCTGCAACGGGCGCAGGATGAGTTCATCGCCCGCCGCAGCGCCCAGTTCGGCCGTGCCGGCTACGATCTCCGAAAGGAAATGAAGGACCGCCTGCAGGCGCTGACGGGCGTGGACGGGTATTAGTTACGCGTGAACCAATTTGGCGGCTGCGGCGACAACGGAAAAATCGTCGCTTCGGAGCCCTAAGCCATGTCCGGTAAGATCAAACCCACGCAGATGTCATCGACCTCGCGGCGGTCGCGGCGAACGTGCTGGCTTGGGCTCGGTCTTGCGGTGGGCTTTGCACTGGCGGCCGCACCGGCCGCGGCCGGCGGCGCCGTCGTCGAGTGCAAGTTGGGCGCCGAGGCTGCGCCGCTCGAACTGATTACCGCCTGCGGCCTCATTGTCGACAACACCGCTTTCTCGCGCGCCGATCGCGCCGCGGCGCTGGTGGTGCAGGCGGACGCCCGCGCCAAAACCTCGCAAGGCATGAGCCAGGCGCTGGCCGATCTCGACCGCGCCATCGGCCTCGATAACAAGAGCGCCGCCGCCTATCGGCTGCGCGGCGAGTTGACGCGCCAGGCCGGCGGCAATCTCGCCCGCGCGGAGGCCGATCTGACCACGGCGATCACACTCGATCCAGACAACGCCGAAGGCTATGAGTTGCGTGGCATCGTCTATACCAGCCAGCACAGGGTCGAGCGCGACTACGGCAAGGCGATCGAGCTCAAGCCCGACAATGCCCAGGCCTGGTCCGACCGCGGCGTGACCTGGTACCTCGGCGGCGACAACGAGAAGGCGGTGCGCGATTGCAGCGAGGCGCTGCGCCTCGATCCGAACCGGCCGCGCACCTATGCCAACCGCGCGGCCGCCTACAAGAAGCTCGGTCAATTGGACAAGTCGCTCGCCGATGACAATGAGGCGATCCGGCTCGATCCCAAGGTGGCGGAATATTACGACAACCGCGGCCTCACGCATGCGGCGATGAAGGACTACGACCAGGCCATCGCCGATTACGACCAGGCGATCCGTATGGCGCAGCGGCCGAATTTCCTCACCAACCGCGGCGATTCCTATCAGTACAAGGGCGAACTCGGCACGGCGCTGGCCGATTACGACACGGCGCTCCGCCTCGATCCGAATTTCGCGCAGGCCTATAACAACCGCGCCGTGCTTTACAAGAAGATGGGCGATCGCGCCAAGGCGCTGGCCGATTACGAGGCGACGCTGCGCCTCGACCCCGGCAACGAGAACGCCGCCGATGGTCGCCGAACCATGAAGGCTGAAATCGCCCGGTTCGGCAAAGAGACGCCGCGCCCGCTGACTGCGCCGGACACGCATCCGTCGTTCGATTGCGAGACGGCCAGGCTCGCGGTGGAGCAGACGATCTGCGCCGATCCGCAGCTTGGTGCGCTGGATCGCCAGATCGCCGACACCTATACCCGCCTGGTCAACAACTCGGGTGGCCGTTCCGCCGATGCGATGCGCCGTGCCCAGCGCAATTTCGTCGCGGCCCGCAATGCCGGCTTCGGCAAGCCCGGCTACGACCTTCGCGTGGCCCTGCAACAGCGCCTCGATGCGCTGCAGTCGGCGGCGCGTTAGCAGTTCACCTCGCCCCGCTTGCGGGGAGAGGTCGACGCGCGAAGCGCGTCGGGTGAGGGGGACTCTCCGCGAGTCCGTCAGTCACCGTTTACGCGGAGACAGCCCCTCACCCCAACCCTCTCCCCGCAAGAGCGGGGCGAGGGAGCAAACCTGAGTCCGCGGCGCCACCTCAACGTACCTCGTCATGCTTTAGCCGAAGGCCGCAAGCTTTTCCGGCTTGAATCGCCGTCACTTAGGGTAACAATGGCGTCCAACAAGCGGGCCTGGCCGCCGGGAGAGACGCCATGAACATTCACGGGAAAAGCCGGTATCACGAGATCCATGCCCGCTCGATGGCCGATCCCGAGGGTTTCTGGGCCGAAGCCGCGCGCGAGATCGACTGGATCGAGCCGGCGAGGAAGATCTTTGATCCCACAATCGGCGTCTATGGCCGCTGGTTCAGCGGCGGCGTGGTCAACACCTGCTACAACGCGCTCGACCGCCAGGTTGCCTCTGGCCGCGCCAACCAGGTCGCGCTGATCCATGACTCGCCGCTGACCAACGCGATCACCAAGTTCACCTATGCCGAGCTGTTGAAAGAGGTGCAGACGCTCGCCGCGATCATGCAGGATTTTGGCGTCAAGAAGGGCGACCGCGTCATCCTCTATATGCCGATGGTGATGGAAGCCGTCGTCGCGATGCTCGCCTGCGCGCGCATCGGCGCCGTGCACAGCGTGGTGTTCGGGGGCTTCGCGGCGAAGGAGCTGGCGACCCGCATCGACGATGCCCGGCCAAAGCTGATCTTCTCGGCGAGCTGCGGCATCGAGCCCGGCCGCATCGTGCAGTACAAGCCGCTGCTCGACGAAGCGATCAAGCTGGCGAGCTTCAAGCCGGAAGCCTGCATCATCCTGCAGCGGCCGCAACACGCTTGCGAACTGATCGCGGGCCGCGATCATGATTGGGCCAGCCTGCGCCGCGACGCGCTCGCCGCCGGCAAGCTCGCGGCTTGCGTGCCCGTGCTTGCGACCGATCCGCTCTATATCCTCTACACCTCGGGCACGACGGGAATCCCGAAAGGCGTGGTGCGCGACAATGGCGGGCATCTGGTCGCGGTCAAGTGGTCGATGTTCAATCTCTACGGCGTCAAGCCCGGCGAAATCTGGTGGTGCGGCTCCGACATCGGCTGGGTGGTCGGCCACAGCTACATCATCTACGGCCCGCTGCTCCATGGCGCGACCTCGATCATGTATGAGGGCAAGCCGGTCGGCACGCCCGATGCCGGCGCGTTCTGGCGCGTCATAAGCGAGCACGGCGCGGTCGCCTTCTTCACCGCGCCGACCGCGTTCCGCGCCATCAAGAAGGAAGACCCCGACGGCAAGCTGATCCGCAAATATGATCTGTCGAAATTCCGCACGTTGTTTCTCGCGGGCGAGCGCGCCGATCCGCCGACGGTGGAATGGGCGGAAACGCAGCTGAAGGTGCCGGTGATCGACCATTGGTGGCAGACCGAGACCGGCTGGTGCATTGCCGGCAATCCGGTGGGCCTGGGCATGCTGCCGGTGAAGCACGGCTCGCCGACGGTGCCGATGCCGGGCTATCAGGTCGACGTGGTCGATGAGGCCGCAAAGCCCGTGCCCGCGGGCACCATGGGCTCGATCGTGATCAAGCTGCCGATGCCGCCGGCCTGCCTGCCGACGCTGTGGGAGCAGGACGATCGTTTCAAAGAGGCCTATCTCACCGAATTTCCCGGCTACTACAAAACCTCCGACGCCGGTTACAAGGACGAGGACGGCTATGTCTTCGTGATGGGCCGCACCGACGACATCATCAATGTCGCGGGCCATCGGCTCTCCACCGGCGGCATGGAGGAGATTCTGGCTTCGCATTCGGACGTCGCCGAATGCGCCGTGCTCGGCATCCATGATGCGATCAAGGGCGAGGTGCCCTGCGGCTTCCTGGTGCTGAAGGCCGGCGTGACGCGTGCGCCTGCGGAAATCGAGCAGGAGATTGTGGCGCTGGTCCGCGAGAAGCTCGGCCCCGTCGCTGCATTCAAGCTCGCCATCACGGTCGGACGGCTGCCGAAGACGCGCTCCGGAAAAATCCTGCGCGGCACCATCAAGAAGATCGCCGACGGCGAGCCCTGGACCATGCCGGCGACTATCGAGGACCCCAAGGTGCTGGAAGAGATCGGCGAGGCGCTGAAGGGCAGGGTGTGAGGCCCGTCGTTCCGGGGCGCCGCGAAGCGGCGAGCCCGGAACCCATCACCACCAGCGGGAGTTCCGGGCTCGCGCCGAGTGGCGCGCCCCGAAATGACGACGTCCGCTCGTCATGCCCGGGCTTGACCTGGCTTGACGCGGGCATCCATCATCACTCAAAAGCCTTGTTCTTGATGGATTTGCCGGTCAAACCCGGCAATGACGAAGATTGCCCATGATGGATCGGCCTATGCGACTTAGCCCCGCGCGACCACTGATGCTGTTGCTGCTCGCCGCGCTGTCGCTTGCCGCCTGCGCTTCGCGCAACGAGCCGCCGCCCTATGCGGCCGTGGCGCCGGCCGAGGACGACGACGCGTTCTGCCGCAAAGACGGCAAGGTCGCGGTCGGCTCACCCGACTACGTCTATTGCCGCAAGGATCGCGACGCCGCGCGCAACGCCGCCGTCAACCGCGCCGATCGCAAGCAGCGCGATCTCGCCGAATACATGATGAACCATCCGGATCATCCGTAGTTCGTAGGGTGCGCAAAGGCGCACTGCGCCCACCCAACAGGGTGCGGAGGCGAGGAAGAGCCCTTACTCCTCCTCCGCCTTCTTGCCGCCGATCGTCTTCAGCTTGGCGAACACCGCGTCCACATTGAGATCGTCGCTCTTCTTCTCTGACATCTCGAGCTCCGGCTCCTTGCGGGTGGTCTCGGAGGCCGGCAGCAGCGTGGCGCCGCCATACTGGGTGTCGACCGGCTTTTCCTTGGCCGCGCGCTGCACCTCGAAATCCAGTTCGATCTGCGAGCACAGGCCGAGCGTCACCGGGTCCATCGGCGTAAGCGTGGAGGCGTTCCAGTGGGTGCGGTCGCGCACGCTGGCGATTGTGGTCTTGGTGGTGCCGACGAGCCGCATGATCTGCGCGTCCTTCAGCTCGGGATGGTTGCGCACCAGCCAGAGGATGGCGCTCGGCCGCTCATGCCGGCGCGACACCGGGGTGTAGCGCGGGCCCTTGCGCTTGGCGGCCGGCGGCAGCACCACCTTGCTCTCCTCGAGCTTGAGGCGATGGTTCGGGTCCTGCTCGCCCTTTTCGATCTCCTCGCGGGTCAGCTGACCGCTGGAGATCGGGTCCGAACCCTTGATGCCCTGGGCGGCGTCGCCGTCGGCGATCGCCCGGATCTCGAGCGGATGCATTTTGGTGAAATCGGCGACCTGGTCGAAGGTTAATGCGGTATTATCGAGCAGCCAGACGGCGGTCGCCTTGGGCATCAGGGGGGCGTTGCTCATGGCAAATCTCCTTTGTGCTTCGCCCGCCTGTGAGGCGAAGCCGGTAGTCATCAGCGATGACGGGATTTGCCCTATATAGGCCCGATGGGGCCCAACGCGCAAATGGTTTGCTCGCAATGGCTTGCTAAAGTGCCTTGACAGGGGCCGAAACCAGTCCCAATTCGTACCCGGAAACGACCGTTCCCTGCCCGTCGGCCAGGGGTGATTCGGTCACGAGATTGCTCCAATGGCCGCCAAACCAGACCTTAAAATCGTGCTTTGTTCGCCACGGGGCTTCTGCGCCGGGGTGGTTCGGGCCATCGATACCGTGGAACGGGCGCTGACAATCTATGGCGCCCCGGTCTATGTCCGGCACGAGATCGTTCATAATCGTTACGTCGTGGACAGCCTGAAGACCAAGGGCGCGATTTTCGTCGAGGAACTCGCCGAAATCCCCGACAATACCAACGCACCGGTGGTGTTTTCGGCCCATGGCGTGCCGAAATCGGTTCCGGCCGAGGCCCGGTCCCGCAATTTCTTCTCGCTGGATGCGACCTGCCCGCTGGTGACCAAGGTGCACCGGGAGGCCGCCATCCATTTCAAGCGTGGCCGCGAAATCCTGCTGATCGGGCATTCCCATCACCCCGAAGTGGTCGGCACGCTCGGCCAGCTGCCGGCGGGTGCCGTCACGCTGATCGAGACCGATGAGGATGCCCGCACCTTCGCGCCTGACAACCCGGACAACCTCGCTTTCGTCACGCAGACGACGCTGTCGATCGACGACACCGCCCACATCGTCGCGATCCTCAAGCAGCGCTTCCCGAACATCAACGGGCCGCACAAGGAAGACATCTGCTATGCCACCACCAACCGCCAGCTCGCGGTGAAGAAGGTGGCGCCCGTGGTCGATGCGCTGATCGTGGTCGGCGCGCCCAACTCCTCGAACTCGCAGCGCCTGCGCGAGGTCGCCGAGCGCGAGGGCTGCCCGATCTCAGTCTTGGCACAGCGCGCCGCCGACATCGACTGGAAGCGCTTTGAGGGCATCACGAGCCTGGGCATCACTGCGGGCGCCTCGGCGCCGGAAGTGATCGTGGAAGAAATCATGGGCGCGTTCGCCGAGCGCTATACGCTGCATGTGGAGACGGTCTCGGCCGCGGAAGAGAACGAGTTCTTCCCGCTGCCGCGCTCGGTGCGCCCCGAAGCCGCCGCCGAGTAGGTCGGCATGGCGGTTTACACCGACGTCGCCGCCGACGAGCTTGCGGAATTTCTTTCGCTGTATGACCTCGGCGGGCTGCTGTCCTACAAGGGCATCGCCGAGGGCGTGGAGAACTCCAACTTCCTGCTGCATACCTCGCGCGGCTATTTCATCCTGACGCTCTATGAGAAGCGGGTCGCCAATGACGACCTGCCGTTCTTCCTCGGCCTGATGACGCATCTCTGCGTGCATGGCATCAACTGCCCGCAGCCGGTGAAGAACCGAAAAGGCGAGGCGCTCGGCTCGCTCTGCGGACGGCCGGCGGCGATCATCACCTTTCTCGAAGGCATCTGGCCGCGCAAGCCGAGTGCGGCGCATTGTTCGGGCGTCGGCCAGGCGCTGGCGAAGATGCATCTGGCAGGCCGCGATTTTGCGATGTCGCGCGCGAATGCGCTGTCGGTGTCGGGCTGGCGGCCGCTGTTCGATCTCGCCGCCGATCGCGCCGACAGCGTGCAGCCGGGCTTGCGCGATCTCATCGCGCGCGAGCTCGATCATCTCGAGGGCGGCGTCTGGCCGAAAAACCTGCCGCAGGGCGTGATCCATGCCGATCTCTTCCCCGACAACGTGTTCTTCCTCGGTCAGGAGCTGTCGGGGATCATCGACTTCACCTTCGCCTGCAACGACCTCCTGGCCTATGACGTCGCGATCTGTATGAATGCCTGGTGCTTCGAGGCCGACCATTCCTTCAACGTCACCAAGGCGCGCGCGTTTTTGTCGGCTTACGGCCGCGCGCGCAAATTGTCGGAAGCCGAGGAGCAAGCGCTGCCGCTGCTGGCGCGCGGCTCGGCGTTGCGTTTCCTGCTGACGCGGCTGGTCGACTGGCTCAACGTGCCGCCGGGCGCGCTGGTCAAGCCAAAGGACCCGCTCGAATATGCGCGCAAGCTGCGCTTTCATCAGAGCGTTGCCAGCGTGCGCGATTATGGCGTCTCCGCAGGATTGGTCGCGTGAGCGCATTGCCCAGTGTCATCATCCACACCGACGGCGCCTGCTCGGGCAATCCCGGGCCGGGCGGCTGGGGCGCGATCCTGAAATTCGGCGATGTCGAGAAGGAATTGAAGGGCGGCGAGGCCCACACCACCAACAACCGCATGGAATTGATGGCGGCGATCTCGGCGCTGGAAGCGCTGAAGAAACCGTGCGAGGTCGATCTCTATACCGACAGCCAGTATGTGCGGCAGGGTATCACCGGCTGGATCCATGGCTGGAAGAAGAACGGCTGGCGCACATCAGACAAGAAGCCGGTGAAGAATGCCGAGCTGTGGCAGCGGCTCGACGAGGCCCTGAAGCCGCACCAGGTGCGCTGGCACTGGGTCAAGGGCCATGCCGGCCATGATGAGAACGAGCGCGCCGACCAGCTCGCCCGCGACGGCGTCGCCATGGCGCGGCTGAAGGGGTAGCCAGAAATCGTCGGAGCGATGGCTCTTACCCTCTCCCCCTGTGGGAGAGGGTGGACGCGATGCGAAGCATCGCGGACGGGTGAGGGGTCTGTCTCCGCGGATGGAGACCCCTCATCCGGTGCGGACTTCGCATAGCCGATGCAAAGCATCGGCGTTCTTAAGAACGGCGGCCGGAGGCCGCCTATGGCCACCTTCTCCCACAAGGGGAGAAGGGAAGTGAGCGCGCCGCCTTAGCTCACAGCTGCCCCAGCAGCGTGTCGCCGCCGGAGACCTCGACCTTGCCGGGCGCGGGCTCGATGTTGAACTTCTTCACCGTGCCGTCCTCGACCAGCATCGAATAGCGCTTGGAGCGGATGCCGAGCCCGTTGCCGGAAGCGTCCAATTCCATACCGATCGCCTTGGTGAAGTCGGCATTGCCGTCGGCGAGGAAGGTGGCCTCGTCGCGCTGGTCGGTGTCGCGCTTCCAGGCGTTCATCACGAAGGCGTCGTTGACGGAGACGATCGCGATGGTGTCCACGCCCTTGTTCTTGATCGCATAGGCGTTCAGGAAGATGCTCGGCAGGTGCATCTTGTGGCAGGTGCCGGTGTAGGCGCCGGGCACCGCAAACAGCGCGACCTTCTTGCCCTTGAAGATGTCGTCGGTGGTCTTGACCTGCGGGCCTTCCGCGGTCATCACGCGAAACTTCGATTCGGGCAGCTTGTCGCCAACTTGGATCGCCATCTTCAATTCTCCTTCAAATGAGCGGGATGTGTCTTAGACCGGGAGGGCGGCCGGTACAATATTCAGGCTGACGAAAACGGCAACGGCGTTTCACCCTTATGTCATTAGATCATGACGCGATTAGGCAATCGCTTCATGATCCAAGCTCTTTGTTTGAGCATGATCTTTGCGCAAACGCTACGCGTTTGTCGCGAGGGAAAACCGGTCTCCACTTTTCCGGATCAGCCTCTACCCGGAAAATCCTCCGGCATCGAGATAGGCCTGTTCTTCCGGCGTCGTCGCGCGTCCCAGCATGCGGTTGCGATGCGGGAAGCGGCCGAAACGGCGGATGATGTCGGCATGCCCTTCGGCATATTTGAGGTTGTCGGGAGAGTTTTGGAACAGCTCCACGCAGCGGAGTTGGTCCGTCATCGCCTCCGAATGCATGAACGGCACGTAGAGAAATTCGAGCAGGATCGGATCGATCCGCGCATCGGCCCCGCGGGCGATCGCGCGGCCAGCGACCTCCAGCGCTTTTGCGTCGCTGGCGAACGCCTCGGCGCTCCCGCGAAACATGTTGCGGGGAAACTGGTCGAGTACGATGGTCAGCGCCAGCGCGCCGTCGTCGCTGGCTTCCCATGATGACAGTTCGCCGGCGACGGCTTTGCGCCACAGGCCGAGATAGCGCCGGCGCACCTCGTTGTCGAAGGCTTCGTCCCTTTCATACCAGCGGTCGCGGCCAGCTTCCCGCCAGAACGAGAGGATCTCGGCCGGTGTCGGCGTGTCACCGCCGGCCATCGTCGCGCACCCGCATTTGCCGTCGCCTCAGGCCGCCGCCTTTTTCTCGTCGCGGAGCTGGCGGCGCAGGATCTTGCCGACATTGGTCTTGGGCAGGTCGCTCCTGAACTCGATCTGCTTCGGCACCTTGTAGTTGGTGAGCTGCGTGCCGGCATATTTGATGATGTCTTCGGCGGTGACGTTGGGGTCCTTCTTGACCACGAAGGCCTTGACCGCTTCGCCCGACCTCGCATCCGGTACGCCGATGACAGCGCATTCGAGCACGCCCGGATGGCTCGCGAGCACTTCCTCGATCTCGTTCGGATAGACGTTGAAGCCGGAGACCAGGATCATGTCCTTCTTGCGGTCGACGATCTTGGTGTAGCCGTCGGCGTCCATCACGCCGATATCGCCGGTGCGGAAATAGCCGTCCGCGGTCATCACCTTCGCCGTCTCGTCCGGCCTGTTCCAGTAGCCCGCCATCACCTGCGGACCCCTGGCGCAGATTTCGCCCGGCTGGCCCAGCGGCACTTCCTTGCCGTCATCATCGCGGATCGAGATGTAAGTCGAGGGCACGGGAATGCCGATCGAGCCGTTGAACTCCGAGGAGGTCGCGGTGTTGCAGGTCAGCGTCGGCGAGGTCTCCGACAGGCCGTAGCCTTCGGCGATACTGCAGCCGGTGATCTGCTTCCACTGCTCGGCCACGGGCCGCTGCACCGCCATGCCGCCGCCGTTCGAGATCTTCAGCCTGGAGAAATCGACCTTCTTGAAATCGGGATGATGCATCAGCCCGTTGTAGAGCGTGTTGACCGCCGGGAACGAGTTGACCTGGTACTTCATCAATTCCTTGATGAAGCCCGCAATGTCGCGCGGATTCGGGAGCAACAGATTGGCGCCGCCGGCGCGCACCGCGAGCAGGTAGCACGCGGTCAGCGCGAAGATGTGGTAGAGCGGCAGCGCGCAGACGATCAGCATCTGGTCGATATGCGGTGGCAGCGCGAGCGCCGGCTGCAGCCAGGCGTCGTTCTGCAGCACGTTGGCGAGGATGTTGCGGTGGAGCAGCGTCGCGCCCTTGGAGACACCGGTCGTGCCGCCGGTATATTGCAGAAAGGCGACGTCATCGGGCCCGATCTTCGGCTTGTTGAACTTCAGGCCGCGGCCGGCGGCAAGCGCGTCGTTGAATGAGACCGCGCCGGGCAGCGAATAGGCCGGCACCATCTTTTTCACCCGCCGCACCACCAGGTTGATGATGACGCCCTTGAAGCCGAGCAGGTCGCCCATGCTGCCGACGATCACATGCTTGACGGACGTCTGCGACAGCACCTGCTGCACGGTGGTGGCAAAATTCTCCAGCACCACGATCGCTTCGGCGCCGGAATCCTTCAGCTGATGCTCGAGCTCGCGCGGGGTGTAGAGCGGGTTGACGTTGACGACCGCGTAGCCCGCGCGCAGCACGGCCGCGGTCGCGACCGGATATTGCAGCACGTTCGGCATCATCAACGCGACGCGCGCGCCCTTGGCGAGGCCGCGGCCCTGCAAGTAGGCGCCGAACGCCAGCGACATCTCGTCGAGGTCGCGGTAGCTGATCGACTTGTCCATGCAGATGAAGGCCTTGCGATCGGCATATTTCGCAAAGCTTTCCTCCAGCAGCTCGACCAGCGACTGATATTGGCCGGTGTCGATATCGGCGGGCACGCCGGCCGGATAATGCTTGAGCCAGATCCGCTCCATGGTCTTTCCCCTCTCAACTGCCTGTCCGTCGCATATAGCCAAGCGGGACGGCGTGTTTTGGGGCAGTATTGAGCCTGCCGCCGCCCAAAGGCAAGCACATGCCAAGCAGATGGCAAGCGGCGGAGGGTTAACGCCGATTTGGATTGCTGCGGCCGATCAGCCGGCCGGCTTGGCCTCGCCGGAGGTCTTCGGCGCGGTCTTGGGTTTGGCTGCGGCCTTCGGCCTGGCCGGCTTTGCCGCCGATGCATCGGCCGCGGCCGGTGTCGCGGGCTTCGCGGCCGCATCCGGCTTGGCATTGGCGTGGCGGACCACGGCCGGCTTGGGCTTGGCGTTGGCAGCATCGGCCGCCTTTGGCTCGGCGGCGGCATCAGGCTTCTTAGATGCCACGCGCGACCGCTTGCCGCGGTGCTTCGGTGTGTCCTGGTTTGCGGAGTCGGCCGCGACAGCAGCGATCAGCGCAGCGCCGCTGCGGGTTGGGCCGGTGTAAACCACGATCGGTTCCGACGGCGCCGGCGAGGCGGCGAGCCATTCGGACGGCTTCGGCAGCGGCGCCTGCAGGCCGGAGGCGAGGAACATCGCATTGTTGCCATCGCCGGAGGACGAACTGCTGCCGGCGGTGGAAGCTACCACCGCGTCATCCTCGTCGCTCTGCTTGTGATGCTTGCCGCCGCAGACTTCGTCGCGCAGGTTCGGCGGCGAGGCATCGATCGGCGCGAGCTGGTCGACGGTACCGAGCGAGGGCCTGAGCCATGTCAGCCCGTTACTCGCAAAACCGCGATCGAGCAGTTGTGCCGCGCGCACCGCGCGCATGGTGCCGGAGGAGGCGCCGAGCACGACCGCGATCAGCCGCCGTCCGTCGCGCGTCGCTGATGCGACGAGGTTGTAGCCGGAGGCGCAGATGAAGCCGGTCTTGAATCCGTCGGCGCCGGGATAGCGCCCGATCAGGCGGTTGAAGTTTTGCGTGATGCGCCTGCCGTAGCGGATCGAGGGGATGTGGACGAAATATTCGTATTCGGGCAGGTTCTTGATGATCGAGCGCGCGAGGATCGCAAGATCGCGCGCCGAGGTGATCTGGCCGTCGGCGGGCAGGCCGTTCGGATTGACGTAGCTCGTCTGCGTCATGCCGAGCTTCTGCGCGGTCTGGTTCATCATGACCGAGAAACCGTCGATCGAGCCGCCGACGCCTTCGGCCAGCACCACGGCCATGTCGTTGGCCGACCTTACCAGCATCATCTTCAGCGCGTTGTCGACGGTGACCTGTATGCCGGGACGGAATCCCATCTTCGCCGGCGATTGCGAGGCCGCGGTCGGCGATACCGTCAACAGCGTGTCGAGCGTGATCTTGCCGTCCTTCACCGCCTGCAGCGTGACATAGGCGGTCATCAGCTTGGTGACGGACGCGGGGTACCAGGGAACCGTGGCGTTCTCGGCCTCGAGAACTTTTCCGCTGTCGGCCTCGATCACCAGCCGCGCTTCGGCATGCAGCGCGCGCGGCAAAAGAATCGCCAGCACGGCGGCGAGAATGATCGGCGATCTCTGCAACAACGGGCGGATAAACTGCACTGTCGGTTCCGGTCCTCTGAGACCCGCCTTGAAGATTCAAGGAGGTCTTGCGTTCTGACTTTCGGGTTTCAAGCTGTCCGGGGCGCCGCGTTCGGCGACGGTTGCAAACCTATACCGGGTCTGCCTTGGAGAACAGCGCTTTGCACAATTAATTCAACGGCCAAGTTGGCCGGATTGCGACGAAATTTCAGGCTTTGACAGGGGCGTGACCACTCTCCGGCGCCCGTGCCTTCTCCTGCACCATGTACTGGGCGCGCGCGAGTTCCGCAAAACGCCCGCCTTTCGCCACCAGTTCATCGAAAGTTCCATTTTCCAACACGCGGCCGTTCTCGAACACGAGGATGCGGGTCGCGTTGCGGATGGTGGAAAGACGGTGCGCGATCACGAACGTCGTGCGCCCCTTCATGACTTCATCGAGCGCGGCATTGACCTTGGACTCGGTGACGGCATCGAGCGCACTGGTCGCCTCATCGAGGATCAGGATCGGAGGATCCTTGAGCAGCGCGCGTGCGATCGACAATCGCTGGCGCTCGCCGCCGGAGAGCATGCGGCCGCGCTCGCCCGCCTTGGTGTCGAAACCGCGCTCGCTCCGCTCGATGAACTCCAGCGCCTGCGCTCGGGCAGCCGCCGTTCTCATTTCCGCTTCGGTCGCATCGGGCTTGCCGACGCGCAAATTGTCCGCGATCGAGCGGTCGAACAGCAGCGCCTCCTGGAACACCACGCCGATATTGCGACGAAGCGCAGTCAGCTTCAGCCCGCGCACATCCATGCCGTCGATCCGGATGAAGCCGGATTGCGGATCGAAGGCGCGATGCAGCAGCGCGATCGCGGTCGACTTGCCGGCGCCGGTCGGGCCGACCAGCGCGATGGTCTGGCCGGGCAGCGCCGTGAAGGAAAGGTCTTCGACCGCGGGCCGCTTGCCGTCATAGGAGAAGGAGACGTCGCGGAATTCGACAAGGCCCGAGAGCCTGCCGCTATCGATCGCGTCGGGGCGGTCGCGCACCGCGGGCACCGCGTCGAGCACGTTGAAGAACTCGATCAGCCGCGGCGCCTCCATGAACACGTTGTTGACGAAGGAGACGACCTGCTCGAGCTTCTGGATCAGCATGGTCGCAAAGGCGACGAAGGTCACGATCTCGCCGACAGAAGTGAGGTTCTGGTCATGCAGCGCAATGCCGAGGGTGAAAATCGCGAGCACCGTGATGGTGGTCGAGGCGCGCGTGATCACGGTGACCAGTGCCCACCAGGACAGCACCGGCATCTGCACGGCCAGCAGCTGGCTGGAGACGCTGCGCAGGCCCTGCACCTCGGCATCGATGCGGACAAAACTCTGCACCAGCGCGACATTGCCGAGCGCATCGGAGGCGCGGGCGGAGAGGTCGCTGTAATGCTGCTCGACCTCGCTCTGCAGGCCGTAGGTCTTGCGCACCACGAAGGTGGTGAGCACCGTGAACACCACGCACAGCAAGAACAGGAGGATCGCAAGCCGCCAGTTGAGATATAGCGATAGCGGCAGCAGCACCACGACGGAGAGGATCGCGGCAAAGTGCTCGCGGAAGAAGCCGAGCCAGAGCCGCCACAGCGCATCGGTGCCGTTCAGCATCACCTTCATCAGCTTGCCGGAATGGGTGCCGGTGTGGAAGGTCATCGGCAGCTGCAGGATGTGCTCGAAATAGCTTGATAGCACCGCCTGGCGCTGGCGGTGAGCCAGGCGGTCGGCCTGCAGCGCGACCCATGCGCTCGAGAGAATCGTGAACAGGCCGAACGCCGCCCAGGCGCCGAGCAGCGGCCAGGCCGAGGTGCTCCCCGGCTTGCCGGAGAGCGCATCGACAATGCGGCCGAACAGCACCGGCTCGGCGAACTGCGCGGTGGCAAGGAGCAGATTGGCAACGGCGAGAATCCAGCCAAGCCGCGCTTCCTTGCCGAGCAGTTCGAGCACGCGGATATAGAGGCGGAGCAGGGGCATGCCGTCCTGGTACTCTTGTCTCCCGGGCGGGATCAGAGCCGCATTCTAATCCGGGATTATGATCGCAAGATAGCTCAATTGATCAGGCGGCCGCCGACCGGGGGCAAAAAGCTGTCGTCGAAGATATCCGCTGCATTCGGCCGCTTGTGGAATTTGAAATCCTCGCCGACCTGGTCGATCGAACGCTCCAGCCGTGCGGCGTCGACGCCGCCGACGCCGTAGTGCCGGACCTCGCCGGTCAGGATATTGTCCGATATCACGGTGCGCAGCCGCTCCAGTTCGAGATCACGCGCGCCGCCTTCCATCCGCGCGACCACGTCGTCAACTGCGGCCTCCGGCTTGCGGATCGCAAAATGCGTGCCTGATATCACGGCACGCACAAAGCCCTTCACTGCATCCGGCTTCGCCGTCGCAAAGGCCGGATTGACGATCACGGCAAAGCCATAGGCCTCGCAGCCAAAATCATTGTACCGCAGCACGACGAGGTCGCCCGCGGGTACGCCGCGGTCGCGCAGGTTGACCGCGGAGAGATAGGAGAAGCCCGCGACCGCATCGACCTGGCCGGCAGACAGGATCGGCTCGCGGACCGCCGCGCTCATCCGGTACATCTTCACATGGGACATCTTGAGACCGTTCTGTTTCGCCAGCGCCGGCCACAAATGGATCGACAGGTCGCTTTCGGCGACGCCAAGCGTCTTGCCCTCGATATCGGAGAGCGCGCGGATGCCGCGGCTCTTGCGCGCGACAAAGGCATAGGGAGACTGGTTGAACAGCACGAACACCGCCTTGATCGCCGGTGTGTCGCCCCTGCTCCGGAAGCGGATCAATTCGTTGAGGTCGACCAGGGCGAATTCGCTGGCACCGGAAGCGACACGCGCGATCGCATCCGGCGAGCCATTGGCGAAATCATTCCGCACCGAAATCCCCTCGGCGGCGAATAGGCCGCGGCTCGTGGCCGAGATGAAGGGCGCCATGCTGGATTCAAGCGGGCGGTCGAAGGAGAGCTGAAGGGAGAGCGGCGGCCTCGCATCTTCGGCCGCGGCCGGACACACGACTCCCGTCAGGACCGCAAGCGCGGCCATAAAACAGCGGAAAGCACGTGTCTTCGTCATCGGGCGCCGCCGGAGAAATCGGACCAAGCTGTCGCGGCCCGGATGTCGATGGATGACACTGGGGGCGCCGGCGAAGGTATTCTGGCCCATCAATTCTGAACCGTCCATGAGCGTCCATGGACGGCTTTTGTCACGAAGGTGACATTGGCCGTTCTGCTTGTATTCACCACCATGGAACCCACATGGGTTGATGGGGATTAACCAGAAACGGCCGATGATGGCCGCCTGTGCCATGGAGGAGGAGTTAAGATGCTTGCCGGAAAGACTGTGTTGAGGCGCGCTACGACGCTTGCGGCGGTTGCAGCGCTGGCCCTGACGGCGGTGGCGCCGTCGGTCGCGACCGCAGCCCCGCGCGCCAAGGGCGTTACCGCCACTGGCGAGGCCACCGACATCAGCGCCCGGCGCCGGGTGGTCAGGGGGGCCGGCGGAGCTGCTGCCGCGGCGGCCTTTGCCGGCGTCGTCGGGACGGGTCTTGCGATCGCGGCGGCCCAGAACCGGCGCGCCTATTATGACGATTATTACGGCGGCGGCCCGGTCTATGTCGCCCCCGGTCCCGGATATTATTACGGCGGCGGCTATGGCCCCGGCGGCTATGCCCCCTATGGCTACGGCCCGAACTGGTAATCGCCCGCTTTGCGTTTATCGCCCCGTAACCCTCGATCGATCCGCCGCTCATTTGAGCTTGATCGGCGGATTTTTCGCTTTTAATGCTTGATGTTAACACGCTGAGTACGGGTTTCGAGTAAGTTCGCGTTATGAGTGATTCGATTGAACGGCTTTACTTGGCGGTGCTCGCTGCCAGAAATCTCGATCCGGCCACGTCGCGTACCGCCCGGTTGTTTCAGCATGGGCCGTCGAAGATGGCCAAGAAGCTCGCCGAAGAAGCCATCGAAGTGGTGATCGACGCCGTTACCGGCGATTCCGATGCGGTCGTGCGCGAAAGCGCCGATCTGCTCTACAACCTCACCGTGCTCTGGGCCTCCGCCGGTGTTCGGCCGGAAGACGTCTGGCGCGAGATGGAGCGGCGCGAGCAAATGCTCGGGATTGCCGAGAAACTGCCGAAGTCGGCCGCGAAGATGCCCAAGGCCGTCTCGCCGCGGGTCGCTGCCCGGCGACCAATTGTCGCGCTGGAAGGCCGCGCCCTGCGCAAGCGGCACTAGGTTCTCCTGCGTCCAAACCCTCATGGTGAGGAGGCGCGGACGCACCGTCTCGAACCATAGGGCCCCGCTGCCCGGGCCTCGTCCTTCGAGACGCTTGCTCCGCAAGCTCCTCGGATGAGGGGATAGAGCTGCCTTTGACGCAGTGGATCAGGGCCTTCCCGATTTTCTGGCTGTTCCTCAGGCCTTTGAGGCATGGACAAATCGCGCCCGTGATGGTTCATCCGCGCCATGATCAAACGTGTCTATGACTGGTGCATCGACGCCGCCCACAAGCCCTACGCGCTCTGGATTCTCGCCATCGTGTCGTTTGCGGAAAGCTCGTTCTTCCCGGTCCCTCCCGACGTGATGCTGGTCCCGATGTCGCTGGCGCAGCCGAAGCGCGCCTGGGTCTATGCCGGCGTCTGCACCATCGCCTCGGTGATCGGCGGCTGCCTCGGCTATGCCATCGGCGCGCTGCTCTACGACAGCGTCGGGCACTGGGTGATCGATTTCTATCACATGGGCGACAAGGTCGAGGCCTTCCGCGAGTCCTATGCGCGATGGGGCGCGCTCATCATCCTGCTGAAGGGACTGACGCCGATCCCCTACAAGCTCGTCACCATCACCTCCGGCTTTGCCGGCTACAATTTCGGGCTGTTCATCCTGTTCTCGATCATCACCCGCGGCGCCCGCTTCTTCATCGAGGCGGTCGTGCTCAACCGCTGGGGCGACTGGATCCGGGAAAGGATCGAGCGGCACCTGACGCTGTGGGTGATCCTCTTTCTGGTCGTGCTGGTGGCAGGCTTCATCGTCGCGTTCAGGATGCTCTGACTTTTGTCTTGGGCGGGCCGCCTTGCGGTGGTGTTCGCTTCCGTTACGGTTGGCACATGACACTTCTTCGGCCTGGCCTCTTCGGATCGCGATCGAGCGTGCTGGCGATGGCGACGGCGCTGTCGCTGATGGCCGCTGACGCCGCCTCGCAACAGGTGCAAGCGCCCTCGCTCGGTGTGCGGGAGCAGCCGTCGGCCGCGCCGCCACAGCCTCAGGCGGAGCCGGAAAATCCCGGCCTGATCAATGAAATGGGCAAGCTGATCGACAGGCTGAGACCCTCGATCAAGAGCCCCGGCGAAACCCTCGATGATCTCAACGCGCGCGCCAAGGACGCGGGCGAGACGATCTCGAGGCTGGCGAAGCCGGGCTCGATGGTGTCGGGACGCATGGTCTGTCCGCTCGCCGCCGACCGAACGCCGGATTGCAAGGCAGGCGCCGACAAGCTCTGCCAGGGCAAGGGCTACAAAGAGGGCAAGAGCCTCAACACCGATTCCGCCGAAACCTGCTCGGCCAAGGTCCTAATTCCCGGACGGCAACGCAAGCCGGACGATTGCCACACCGACACCTACGTCACGACGGCTTTGTGCCAATAGCGGAGGCCTGGCCCCGCACAACACTTTTTGTTTGCGCATGATCTTTTCGGAAAACCGCTGCACACTTTTCCGGATCATGCGCTAGTACTACTGCGTCATAGTCCGCCCTCTCCCCTCATCCTGAGGAGCCGCGCAAGCGGCGTCTCGAAGGATGAGGCCGATATCTGGGCCTCATGGTTCTCCCGGCGATGCGAAGCATCGTCCGGAGACGGTGCATTCGCGCCTCCTCACCATGAGGATTTTACGCAGTAGGGCTAGAAGCACCGGAAAGGAGCGCCCATGAGCCGCTACGAGCAGGATTTCCTCGGACAGCGTGAGATCGCCGACGATATCTATTATGGCGTCCAGACGATCCGCGGGAAGGAAAACTTCCACATCACCGGCATTCCCATGAACCAGGAGCCTTACTTCGTGAAGGCGCTTGGTTACGTGAAGAAGGCGGCCGCCATGGCCAATCGCGACCTCGGCGTGCTGGATGCAGAGGTCGCAGAGGCGATCATCAGAGGTTGCGACCGGGTCATCGCCGGCGACATGATGGATCAGTTCGTGACCGACTTCATCCAGGGCGGCGCCGGAACCTCGACCAACATGAACGCCAACGAGGTGATCGCCAACCTCGCACTGGAATCGCTTGGCCGCAGGAAAGGCGAGTACGAACACGTCAGTCCCAACGACCATGTCAATTACGGCCAGTCGACCAACGACACCTATCCGACCGCGTTTCGCCTGGCACTGATCCTGAGGTTGGAGAGCTACATCACCGCGTTGCGCCAGCTGCAGGAGGCCTTCTTCGCCAAGGGCCGGGAATTCGACGGCGTCCTGAAGATGGGCCGCACCCATCTGCAGGACGCGGTGCCGATGTCGCTCGGCGCCGAATTTCGCGGCTGGGGTACGACCATCGGTGAAGAGGTCGAGCGCATCTCCGAGGCGCGGCTGCTGCTGCGCGAGATTAATCTCGGCGCGACCGCGATCGGCACCTCCGTCACCGCGGCGCCGGGCTATCCCAAGGTCGCGGTTCGGCACTTGGGCACGTTGACCGGCGTCGACTTCCTGCTGGCGAGCGATCTGGTGGAGGCGACCTCCGACACCGGCGCCTATGTGCAATTGTCGGGCGTGCTCAAGCGAACCGCGAGCAAGCTCACCAAGATCTGCAACGATATCCGTTTGCTGGCTTCCGGGCCGCGTTGCGGGCTGAACGAGATCAATCTGCCGCAGCTGCAGCCGGGCTCTTCCATCATGCCCGGCAAGGTCAATCCGGTGATCCCGGAGGTCGTCAACCAGGCGAGCTTCCTCGTGATCGGTCTCGACACCACGGTGACACTCGCTGCGTCCGCAGGCCAACTCCAGCTCAACGTGATGGAGCCGGTGATCTCGTTCGCGCTGTTCTTCTCGATCAGGACGATGGAGCGGGCGGTCAACAGCCTGCGCGAGAAGTGCATCGCCGGCATCACCGCGAACCAGGAGCACACCCGCAACATGGTGCTTAATTCTCTTGGTATTGTTACCGTACTCAAGCCGCTGCTTGGCTACAGGCAGTGCGCCGAGATCGCGCGGGAGGGCTACAGGGAAGGCAAATCCCTGCACCAGATCGTGGTGCAGGAGCGCAAGTTGCTCACCCAGGAGAAGTGGGACGAGACGTTTTCCTTCGAAAGGCTGATCAATCCCGAGTTGATGGAGGATTAACTCTCCAGCACCGGGGTTATCGTCGCCAGGTGCCCTTGTGCCGGCGGATGAACCTTGCGGCGCCCTCGGCCCACCAATGCGTGCATGTGAGCGACGGTGACGAGATGCCCCGGGTCCAAAGACAGGCAAAGCCATTTGGCCTCGGGCTGATCGCGCCTGCGCTGTTGCTGTCCGCATGGCTGGCAGCGCCGCCGGTGTTCGCGCAAGCGCCGAGGTGGTCCAATGCTGCCGGCAATTCGTGGTGCGGGGACGGCAGCAGTCTCACCTTTGCGCAGCGGATCAGCGGTTGCCGCATCATCCTGGCGCTGAAGCGGATGATAACGAATGCGCGGGTCATCGCTCATGATTGGCGCGGGCAGTTCTATGCCGAGCAGCGGGAATACGGCTCGGCACTCGCGGACTTCAATGCGGCCATCGCCCTGGATGCGGGCTATGCCATCGCCTATGGCGAGCGGGCCGACATCTATCTGGCAACCGGCGAATCGCAGCGCGCGATCGAAGATTACACCGCCTATATCCGGCTCAATCCCGACTGGAAGGGCTATTACGGCCGCGGTCTCGTCTATCTGCAGATCAATGACCTCGACAAGACGATCGCCGACTTCAGCGAGGCGATCAATCGCCGGCCTTCCGAGGGCACTGCCTATACCAGCCGCGGCGAAGCGCGCCGGCGCAAGGGTGAGGTGGAACTCGCCATCGCCGATTTCGATCGCGCCATCGCACTCGATCCGACGGATTCCTCGGCGTGGTTCGATCGCGGCATCGCCTATAGCGACAACGGCGACCCCGATCACGCGATCGCCGACTACAGCCAGGCCATCCAGCTCAAATCCGACGATGCCTGGTACTACAACAACCGCGGCAATTCCTACATCGAGAGGAAGGAGGTGGATCGCGCGCTGGCCGATTACGATCGCGCCATCGGGCTCGCTCCGGATTTCGCGCTGGCCTATTACAACCGCGGCACCGCGTACTGGAATCGGAAGGATTGGGATCGCGCGCTCGCCGACCTCGACGAATCGATCCGGCTCGATCCCAGCTATGCTCCGGCCTTCGGCAATCGCGCCCGGCTCTACCGCGATAAGGGCGACACTGATCGCGCCTTCGACGACTTCGCCGAGGCGCTCCGGTCAATCCGGCTGCCTATCGGGACTATTACGCGCGGGGCAACCTGTATTTCAACAAGCGCGACTACCTGCTTGCGCTGGCGGACTACCATGCAGCGGTCGAAGCCAATCCCGACTATGCGCTGGCGTTGAACGGACGATGCCTGACGCAGGCGATCCTCGGCAACGCCGGGGCAGGGCTCGCCGATTGCGAGCGGGCGCTGAAGCTGGAGCCGGGCAAGAGCTATGTCATCGACAGCCGCGGCTTCTGCCATCTGCGGCTCGGCGAGCTCGACGCGGCCATTGCCGACTACAATGCGGCGCTGTCGATCGATCCGAAGATGGCGGATTCGCTCTATGGCCGCGGCATCGCCAAACAGAGGCAGGGCGATGCCGAAGGCTCCCGCGTCGACATCGAAGCCGCCAAGGCGATCAATGCCGATATCGCAGCGAAATTTGTGTCCTGGGGGATCGCTGACGCGGAATGAGAAAATGCGCTCGCTCTCCCTGACGAGGCCGCCGGATGAACCGGCCGGCCCCTTCCGCTTACCAAATGCTGGTTGCAGTGTGAGCGAGCCTGACGAGATGCCACGATTTTACAGACAAGCACCATTCACGCCGATGGCGGCGATCTTCCTGTTGTCTGCCCTGATGCTGGCGGCGCCGCCGGCGCTCGCGCGTCCGCCGTCCGTGCCTGCGGATGTGTCATGGTGCGCGGAAGGCCGCAATTTGAGCTTTGCGCAGCGCATCAGTGGCTGCAGCGCCATCCTGACCCGAAAGCGGACGACGACGAACGCGCGGGTCGCCGCACACGTGCTGCGCGGCCAGGCCTATGCCGGCCAGCGCGCCTACGCCCCGGCGATCGTGGATTTCAGTGCGGCCGTTCGGCTGAATGGCGCCTATGCGGCTGCGTATCGCGAGCGGGCCGACGCCTATCTGGCGACCGGGGATACGGCACGAGCGATCGCCGACTTCAGTGCGTCGATCCGGCTCGATCCCGACAAGGGCGGCTATCTCGGCCGCGGTGTTGCCTATCTGCAAGTGAACGACCTCGATCACGCGATCGCCGACTTCGGCGAATTGATCAGGCGCCAGCCTTCCGACAAGGTCGGCTACATCAATCGCGGCGAGGCGCGCCGGCGCAAGGGCGAGGTCGAGCGCGCGATCGCCGATTTTGACCAGGCCATTACACTCGATCCGAAGGATTCCTCGGCCTGGTTCAATCGCGGCATCGCCCACAGCGACAACGGCGATCCAGATCGTGCGATTGCCGACTACAGCCAGGCGATCCGGCTCAAGGCCGACGACGCCTGGTATTACAACAACCGCGGCAATTCCTACACCGACAAGAAGGACAGGGAGCGCGCGATGGCCGATTACGACCGGGCCATCGCGCTCGATCCGAAGTTTGCGCTGGCCTACTTCAATCGCGGCACCGCCTACTGGAACCGGAACGATGGGGATCGGGCGCTGGCCGATCTCAACAAATCGATCCGGCTCGATCCGAGCTATGCCCCGGCCTTCGGCAATCGCGCGCGGCTGTACCGCGACAAGGGCGATGCCGACCGCGCGTTCGCCGATTTCAGCGCCGCACTCCTGCTCGATCCACGCGCCAGCAGGGACTATTTCGCGCGCGGCAACATGTATTTCGACGGGCATGACTACAAGCTCGCGCTTGCCGACTACGATGCGGCGATCCGCTACGATCCCGCCTACGCATCTGCGTTCAATGGACGCTGCTTGACGCGGGCGATCCTCGGCCAGGTCCGGGAGGCTCTCAGCGACTGCGAGCAGGCGCTGAAGCTGGAGCCCGGCAGCGCCTATGCGACCGACAGCCGTGGCTTCTGCCATCTTCGATTGGGCGAGCTTGATGCTGCCATAGCCGATTTCACCGCGGCGCTCGCCATCAACACGAAGCTTGCGGATTCGTTCTATGGCCGCGGCGTTGCAAGGCGAAAGCAGGGCGACATCGACGGCGCGCACGCCGATATCGAGGCGGCGAAAGCCATCAGCCCCGATATCGCCACCAAATTTGCGTCCTACTGGATCGAGAAGGCGGACTGACGGAAGCGGCTGTGGAGGTGTGGTGCTCCCTTTCCCGCGGGCGGGAGAGGCGCATCGGGTCCGGCGCGGGAGCGTCGCAGCCTGCTTGCGCAAGACTTCGTCACTATATTTTTGGTATGATGGCTGGCATCTTTACAGTGTAAACCAATCATCCCGTCCCACGGAATAAGCAAAAGGAAGCTTCCGCCAATGTCCATGCCTGCCTTGTTCAAGGGCCGCCTGTCGCTGCCCGTGATCGGTGCGCCGCTTTTCATCATCTCCGTGCCCGATCTCGTCATCGCGCAATGCAAGGCGGGCGTGGTCGGCTCGTTCCCGGCGCTGAACGCGCGGCCGCCGGAGCTGCTCGACGAGTGGCTCGGGCGGATCAAGGAGGAGCTCGCGGCCTACGACAAGGCGCATCCGGAACGGCCTTCGGCGCCGTTCGCGGTGAACCAGATCGTGCATAAATCCAACAACCGGCTCGATAACGACATGGCGCTGTGCGAGAAGCACAAGGTGCCGATGATCATCTCCTCGCTCGGCGCGCGCGAGGAGCTGAACCAGGCGGTGCATGAATGGGGCGGCATCGTCTTCCATGACGTGATCAACCAGAAATTCGCGCACAAGGCGATCGAGAAGGGCGCCGACGGCCTGATCCTGGTCGCGGCCGGCGCCGGCGGCCACGCCGGCACCATCTCGCCGCTCGCTTTCGTCGCCGAGACGCGGGCTTGGTTCGACGGCCCGATCGCGTTGTCGGGCGCGATCGCCAACGGCCGCGCCATCCGCGCCGCGCGCATCCTGGGCGCCGACTTCGCCTATATCGGATCGGCCTTCATCGCGACCAAGGAAGCCAATGCGGTCGAGGGCTACAAGAGCATGATCACGTCCTCGGCGGCGGAAGACATCGTCTATTCCAACCTCTTCACCGGCGTGCACGGCAATTACCTGAAGCCGTCGATTGTGGCGGCCGGCATGGATCCCGAAAACCTGCCGACGTCGGATCCCTCCAAGATGAGTTTTGGCACCGACGCCTCCGGCGAGCGCGCCAAGCCGAAGGCCTGGAAGGAAATCTGGGGCTCGGGGCAGGGCGTCGGCAGCGTCGGCAAGGTCTTGCCCGCCGCCGAGCTGATCGGCCGCTTTCGCCAGGAATATGACGCCGCGGTCGATCCGGCGCTGTAAAGGGCCGCACGCGATGGCCCCGGCGTGGCGTGCAAGGCTTGGCCGGCTGAGCGCAATGCAGTATGAAGTGCACGCGCGGCTTGAGCTCCTTGGAATGGGAAACGTAATGACAACGCATCGCTGTCGGCAAGCTTCGGTTTTCCTGCTTCTTGCCATGGGCTTTGCGAACGGACACTTCGGGTCCGTCGCCTATGCCGCGGGCGAGTCGCCCAAGGACGTCATCGCGGCCCAGATTCGCATTCAGGGGTTTGCCTGCGACCGTCCGCTGCGGGCTGTGCTGGACAAGCGGAGGTCGCGGCCGGACCACGACGTCTGGGTTCTGAAATGCGAGAATGCGACCTACAGGTTCAGTCGCTATCCCGACATGGCGGCGAAGGTTGAAGTCCTTCGATAGGCGCCGTTGACAGGAAGGGGGCGCTCGACCCTATGCGCCTTCGCGTGTGATGTTTGCAGGCGGCCCTTCGATTCCTGCATTTGCAAACACCCCTCCCAAATGCGATGCGGATTATCAGGCCGCGTTCGGTCCCTGCCGGTACGCGCATCGCAAAGGGGAGGAAGCATGATCATCGACCACGCAAGGCTGCTCGCGTTCGCCACCCGCATCGTAGCGGCCGGCGGCAGTACGCCGGCGGAGGCGTCGATCGTCGCCGAGCACCTGGTCGAGGCCAATCTGCGCGGCCATGACAGCCATGGCGTCGGCATGCTCGTCGCCTATGTGCGCGACTTCGAAGCCGGCACGCTGAAAGCCAACCAGGCGCCGGAGATCGTCTCGGACACCGGTACCATCTCGGTATGGGATGCGCATGCCGGCTACGGCCAGGTGGTTGCCCGCCAGGCGGTCGAATGGGCGATTCTGGCCGCGCGCCAGCATGGCGTCGCGGTGAACGGGTTGCGCAATGCGCACCACATCGGTCGCGTCGGGACCTATGGCGAAATTGCCGCGCGGGCCGGCATGGTGGCCCTGCATTTCGTCAACGTCGCCTCGGGGGCGCCGGGCGTTGCGCCCTTTCGCGGGCGTGAGGGGCGCTTCCTGACCAATCCGGTCTGCATCGCCATCCCGGGAACGGCCAATAACGAACCGATCCTGCTCGATTTCGCCACCAGCCGTGTGGCGCTCGGAAAAGTGCGGGTAGCGTACAATTCCGGCAAGCCGATGATGGATGGCGCGTTGCTCGATGATGCGGGGAAGCCGACGACCGATCCCTCCGTCATGTACACCCAGCCGCGCGGAGTGGTGCTGCCGTTCGGCGAGCACAAGGGCTCGGGCCTTGCGCTGGTCTGCGAGTTGCTGGCCGGCGCCATTGTCGGCTCGCCAAGCGTGACGACGAGCACGCCGCCCGAGCGCGGCATCATCAACGGCATGCTCTCCATCGTCGTCGATCCGGCGCGGCTTTCCACGCGCGACAGCATGATGGCCGAGATCGACGCCATGATCGCCTGGGTGAAATCCGCCGCGCCGGCCGATCGGGAGCTGCCGGTGCTGGTGGCCGGAGAGCCCGAGCGGATGGCACGGGCCGAGCGCCTGGCACATGGCATCGAGGTCGACGAGGAGACCTGGAGCCAGCTGTCGGCCATCGCCGGGCGCTACCAGATTCCCCTCGATCGCTAAGGCGTGATGAGATTAGGTCGAGTTGCGACCCCGCGGGGACTGCGCTCCCTCTCCCGCTTGCGGGGGAGGGCTGGGGTGGGGGGTGTCGCCGCGAATCACACTGTTCGAGTGGAGAGAGTTTCCCCCACCCGCATCGCATCTTCGATGCGATGCGACCTCCCCCGCAAGCGGGAGAGGTGAAGCGAGTCTGCCGATTCAACCAAAACTCATCATGCGCTAATGACGGCCGCCGACGAGGTCAAACTGGGAAACGTTGGACAGCGACGGCGAAGGGGTGTCGCTGTCGATGCGTCCCCCGGTTTGGGTATAGCTGAACCCGAGTGACACGCTCAGATTCGACGCCGGCTTGAATTCGACGCCGGCGTGCGCGCCATAGCCGGCCGTGCCGGACAAGGAGTTGAAGGGGGCAAGCGGTGTGCCGACGCCCGTGTTGTATTTCAGGGTGTCGAAACCGCCAAAGAGCGTGACGGGCGCGTTTTGGAAGTTGTAGCCGAACTGCATGCCTTCGGAATAGAGCGAGCCGAAAGCCGCATTCTGGTTAAAGCTCATGCCGGCGCGTTCGCTGCCGACAAAGAAGCCGTTCGCAAAATTGTAGCGCGAAAGGCCGCCGCCTAGCGCGTCAGTGCCCTCGAAGCTCGGAAAGCTGCCGTAAGTATTCGAGCCTTGAGCGTTCCAGCCCTGGCCTGCGGCCAGATTGCCGCCGAAGCCAAGCGGCCAGCCCGGGATCCAATAGTTCACAGGGGCGGATTGGGCATGGGCGGTTCGCCCGGCGAGGCAGAGCGCCGCCAACAGGAATGCGAGACCTAATCTGCCTGCGAAAATAGACATCCGCGCCATCGACAAGTGCGCCGAAATTATACGCTGCGGATATCCGGAACGCCAGCGTGAGGATGTCCGCCTCCTCTCGGAAGCGGACATCCCGTTCTCATGGGGTTCCCGCTCTAATCGAGTTCCAGCGGCGCGTATTTGCCGTTCTCGTCGATCGCCGTGCCCCAGATCTTGTGCGAGGCCTGGTGCTCGGCGCGCCCGAAATTGAGCGCGGTGCCGAGGCCGAGATCCACATTGCGCAGGGCCTCGAGATTGTCGATCAGCCGCTCGGTGTCGAGCAGCGGTCCGGTCTGCTTCAGTCCCTGGGCCAGCACGCTGGCGGCGATATAGCCCTCGAGCGAGACATAGTCCGGCACCTCACCGGGGAAATACTTGGCCAGCGCGTTCTTGTATTCGAGCACGGCGCTCGAATAGCCGCCGACCGCCGGCACCACCTGCGTCACGATCACGCCGCTCGCATAGCGCGGGCCGAGCAGCATCAGTTCATCGGCCAGCGCGGTGCTGCCGACGAACGACACGTTCGAGTAGATCATGCCGGGATAGGTATCGCGGGTCTTCTCGATGAACTTGGCGGCGGCACGGTAGGTCGCGACCATCACGATGGCCCTGACCTGCAGCTTCTGCGCCTTGAGCTGGTTGACCGCGTCGTCGACGTCGACCGTGTTGCGCTTGTAATTGAGCCGCAGGATGGCGGCATCGTTGACGCCAAGCGAGCGGAACGCCTTCGCAACTCCGGCAAAGCCCGCATCACCATAGGAGTCCTGTTGCGCGAACACGGCGATCTGCCGCGGCTGCAGCCGGCGTATCTTGATCAGATAGTGCACAACCGCGTCGGTCTCTTCGGCATAGCTGGCGCGGTAGTTGAAGACGTAGCGGTCTGGCGGATCGTTGCGCAGGATATTGGAGCCGGTGAAGGCGCCGAAGAACAGCGTGCGCCGCTCCAGCGCAAAGGGGACCGCTATGGCCGCGGTCGGCGTGCCGACGTTGCCGATGAAGCCGAACACCTGGTCTTTCTCGTAAAGCTGCTTCATCGCGTCCAGCGTGCGCGTCGGCTCGTAGCCGTCGTCGGCGGCGATGAGCCGCAGCATGCGGCCGTTGATGCCGCCTAAATCGTTGATGCGGTTGAAGGCGGTGTCGATGCCGAGCTTCATCTGCCGCCCGAGCTCTCTGGCCGAGCCGGAGAAGGGCGCCACGATCCCGAAACGGATCTCATTGTCGGTGACGCCGCGGGCGTTCACCTTCGGCATGGTAGCGAGCGGCACGGACTGAGCGACGGCCGGCGCCGGCGTCACGGCGGCGGTCTGTGTGGCCGCGGGCGCTGCGGGCGGAGGAGCAACCGATGCGACAGGCGCCGGTGCGGCATTGGCGGCCGCCGGCGCGATCACGGAGGCCAGCGATGGACCGGAAATCGATCGTTCAAGCTCGGCGAGCTGGCGATCGACCGTCTTGCAATCCGTGCGGCCGGAGGTGATGGCGCCGCGGCCGTCGATCACGTAGCGATCGAACCTTTGCGAGATGTCGTCGCGCTCGGCTTCGCTGCTCGAGACGTCGCGGATCACGGCGCGGAACTTGTCGGCGACGAACTGGATGCGGGCCTGGGAAATGTCCTGACAGGCGAGCGCCGAGCCGAGGATCGGGCCGACTCGGCCTGCGAGATCGCGCACCACGCCGACATTGTCGCCAGGTGCTGCCGCAACGGACAGTCCTGTCAGCAGGAAAGCGCCTACCG
Source organism: Bradyrhizobium sp. (assembly GCA_035568535.1). Lineage (GTDB taxonomy): Bacteria > Pseudomonadota > Alphaproteobacteria > Rhizobiales > Xanthobacteraceae > Bradyrhizobium. The sequence continues at coordinate 29,260 of DATMNV010000140.1, read as the reverse complement.
CAATCGCCCAGCGCGCACGCCGCGGGAAATTCCGTACTTCACTCAGTCCAGCCCCATGATCAGACATCATCGTTACTCCTGAACACATTACGGTTTATCAGTTAAAGCGGCCTTCTGTCGCCATTGCACAAATTGCTGCAGCAGTTGTTCTGACTGCTCGTGGGAAATGCCGTCGCCGCCGCTGTCCGGTGTGACCAGCGCACGGAGTTGCGAGGCCGTCGGCTTCGACGTGTCGTCGGCCTGGCGCAATAGCGCGGCGGCCGGCGCCGCCGCGGCGAAGGATTGCACGGGGTCCTTTTCCTTTGGAAACAAGGTGACGTACAGCAGCGCCACGACGCACGCCACCGCGACGGCAGCGGCGAGGCCCATACCGCCCGCCACCAACATGCCCCGAGCGCCCTCGCGCTTCAAACCAGCCGGCTCGGGCACGGGTTCGGGCTTGATCTGGCGGCGCACGAATTCGGACATGGCGCTTTCGAGCCGGTCGCCCGCCGCGATCGCCGTCGTCGAACGCGACGTATCGAGCCTGGAATCAAGCCTGGGTGTGCGCGGGACGGGCGTGCCGCTGACCGCCGCGAGCCGCGGCTCGGGCCGTTCACTTGGTCGCTCATTTGGGCGGCGCGACGCGGCGACCAGAGCGTCCAGGGCATCCAGCGGATTGGTGGGGGATTCCTCGCTCTGCGAACTCATACGCGGCTCCTCTGGTCACTGACTGTCATTGCATGCGGTCTTGCTGCCGCATCCGGGCAAAGCTTCAAAGCAAAGCGCCTGGCGGAAAACCGGCGTTAGGTCCGGCGAGAGATTTTTGGGCGCGATCGCGCGAGGAGAATCTGGGCGGCGTGCCGCGCGCTCGCGTGGCATGTTCACAATCAGATTGCCCAGCATTTCTGAAGGGCTACGCTTCCCCAACGATCGCACTGCCTATCCCCGGCAAATGCCGCTTCACTACCGCGGAAAAAGAATGTTCCCTCTCTCGCCGAAATGTGATGCGACTCGGGAGCGTCGTTATTAAGCCCAAATCGAGGCAGAACCGCGTTTAGTTTTTGACTGCGGACAAGTTGGGTGTGTCATTCCTGGGACGGCGACAAGCGATTTGTGCAGGTGCGGCAGGCATTAAGCGACCGTTAACCATGGTTTCCGAGGGGTTAACCATGCCACAGGAAAGCCGGGCTTGAGCAGCCGGCTGCCGTCATTCGCTACCCGGTGCGGCCTCGATCTCTCGATACGAATGTCAAATCCACTCACCACCCAAAATAGTCTGGCGAGTGGTCCTTCGGTTCATTCGCAAAGTGGCTCCGCAGGTGGGTGCGAAGGTTGGAACCGGACCACTCGCCGTGCTTTTGTCAAACTTTGGCCCGCCCGCGTCCAGAAAGTCTTAAAGAGACGTTAACCATAACTGCCGCTCTGTAACCTTTCAGTAAGTTAAAGGCGAGTCGTCAGTCATGGACACCCAACCCGAACCCACACGCCAGGCGGTTCGTTTGCGCGGCCGCTCCTATGTTGCTTTTGTTTTTGCCCCAGCCGTTCCCATCGTCGGATGGCTTTCCGAGATCGACGCGACGCTGGCCCGTTCGCCCGGCTTTTTCGTCGGCAAGCCCGTGGTGCTCGACCTCTCCGCGGTCGATCTTAGTCGGCCCGCGATTTCGCACCTGCTCTTGAGCCTGGAAAAGCGCAACATCCGCGTGCTCGGTATCGAGGGCGTCGAGCCCGCAGTGCTGGCGTCGAACATGCCGCCGCTGCTTGCCGGCGGCCGCAGCTGCGTGGTGCCGCAGCCGTCGGAGCAGAAGAGCGAAGCGGCCCCTGCGCCGCCAACCTCGCTCCTGCTCGACAGCCCGGTGCGTTCCGGCCAATCGATCGTCTTTCCCGAAGGTGACATCACGGTGGTCGGATCGGTTTCTTCCGGCGCCGAGATCGTGGCCGGCGGCTCCATTCACATCTACGGCACGCTGCGAGGACGCGCGATGGCCGGCATCAACGGCAATTCGTCCGCCCGGATCTACTGCCAGAAGATCGAGGCCGAGTTGCTCGCTATCGACGGCTTTTACCGGACTGCAGAAGAGTTCGACGCCGCTCTTCGCAATCGACCAGCGCAGGCGTGGCTAGAAGGCGAAGCGTTGCGGATTACGCCGCTCAACTGATTTTCAAAACAGTAAAGAGGAGATACTCGAATGGCCAAGGTGCTGGTGGTGACGTCAGGCAAGGGCGGGGTGGGCAAAACCACCTCGACCGCCGCGATAGGGGCGGCGCTTGCCCAGAACGGCAAGAAGGTCGCTGTCGTCGATTTCGACGTCGGCCTGCGCAATCTCGACCTCGTGCTCGGAGCCGAACGCCGCGTCGTGTTCGATCTGATCAATGTGGTGCAGGGCATCGCCAAACTGCCGCAGGCGCTGATCCGCGACAAGCGGCTGGAGAACCTCTGGCTGTTGCCGGCCTCGCAAACCCGCGACAAGGACGCGCTCACGGAGGAGGGCGTCGGCCGCGTCATCACGGAGATGCGCGGCAATTTCGACTGGATTGTGTGCGACAGCCCGGCCGGTATCGAACGCGGCGCCATGCTTGCGATGCGCTATGCCGACGAGGCCATCATCGTCACCAATCCCGAGGTGTCATCGGTGCGCGACTCCGACCGCATCATCGGCATGCTCGACTCCAAGACGGTGAAGGCGGAGAAGGGCGAGCAGGTCGAAAAGCACATCCTGATCACGCGCTACGATCCGGCGCGCGCCGCGCGCGGCGAGATGATCGGCATCGAGGATATTTTGGAGATTTTGGCGACGCCGCTGCTCGGTATCATCCCGGAAAGCCAGGACGTGCTGCGTGCCTCCAACGTCGGCTCGCCGGTCACGCTGAACAGCCCGGCGAGCGCGCCCGCGCGTGCCTATTCGGATGCGACCAAGCGGCTCCTCGGCGAAACTCTGCCCATGCTGGTGCCGAGCGAGCCCAAGGGTCTGATGAAACTGTTCGGACGGAGAGCTGCATGAGCTTGTTTCGGCTATTCGCCAGCCGACCCCCCGCCGCCCCGGCTACGGCGCCGATCGCGCGGGAACGGCTGCAGATCCTCATGGCGCATGAGCGGGGGGCGACGCGGGGCAAGCCCGACCTCCTGATGCAGCTGCGGGAAGAAATCCTGGCCGTGGTATCGCGGCATGTTGCGCTCGATCCCGACAAGGTTATTGTGCGGATGGAGCGGGGGAGGGACGTCTCGACCCTGGAGGTCGATGTCGAACTCCCCAACGGGTTCGAACCGGCCCTTGCCGTGGCGAGTTGATTTTTGGCGAGTATGACCCGAAAGGGGCATGCTCACGTTGAAGGGTTGCGTTTGCCGCGGTCGTGATTTCACGTTGATGGAAGCCATTTTTCGCGTCGACGGCGATCGCGTCGAAGTCCACCACCATGCCGCCGGACCCTGGGACCCGACCATGCAGCACGGCTCCGCGCCGGCCTCGCTGGTGGTCTGGGCCGCGGAGGCGATAGCCACGCCGGTGCCGATGCGGATCGCGCGGGTCACCATCGACCTGATGCGGCCGGTGCCGCTGAAGCCGCTGACGCTTGAGACCGAGGTCTTGCGCGAGGGCCGCAAGATCCAGCTCTGCGCGATCCGTCTGCGCGCCGATGGCGTGCTGGTGGTCGCCGCGAGCGTGCTCAAGGTCAGGCAGCAGGCAGCGCCGCTGCCGCCGGACATTACCGATCCGCCGGTCACGCTGCCGCCGCCGGAAGCATCGCCCGAAGACCCCGCGCAATTCTCCAACAGCCCTTTCGTCACCGGCATGCAGCTACGCGCTGCGCGCGGAAAATTCGGCGTGCCCGGTCCCGGCGCGATCTGGTATCGCGTGGCGCGGCCGCTGGTCGAAGGTTTTGCGGTGTCGCAGGCCGTGCGCGCTGTGGTCGCCGCCGATTTCTGCAACGGCACCTCCGCCGCGCTCGATTTCCGGCACTGGACCTTCCTCAATGCGGATCTCACCGTCAGCATGGCGCGCGAGCCGGTCGGCGAATGGATATTGCTTGACGCGGAAAGCTGGATTGGCCCCGATGGCGCGGGGCTCGCGATGGCGCGGCTTGCCGATACTTGCGGCTATTTCGGCCGCGCGGTGCAGAGCCTGGTCGTCGAGAAGAGATGAGTGCGGGCAAACGTTCGCTGCCGAAGAAGTAGCCCCCGCTGTCATGCCCCGCGAAAGCGCGGCATCCAGTACGCCGCGGCCTATCGGCTCAAGCACCGCCGTCTCTGGAATACTGGATCGTCCGGTCAAGCCGGACGATGACACCGAACGTGTTAACCCACCATCCGCTCGCGCCCTTCCCAGAATCTCGCGCGCAGCACCTTCTTGTCGACCTTACCCACTCCCGTCATCGGCAATTCCTCGACGAACTGGATCTGCTTCGGCGCATGCGCCGAGCCCTTGCGCGCTTTCACCATGTTGATCAGCTCGTCCGCATTTGGCCTTGCGCCCTCGCGCGCGACCACGACCGCGGTGACGGCCTCGCCCCATTTGTCGTCGGGAATGCCGACCACCGCGCACATCGCCACATCGGCGTGCTGCGTGAGCACGTCCTCCACCTCGCGCGGGAAGATGTTAAAGCCGCCGGAGACGATCATGTCCTTCTTGCGGTCGAGGATGAACATGTAGCCGCGCTCGTCCTTGCGGGCGATGTCGCCGGTGTGCAGCCAGCCGTTCTTCAGCGTCTCCGCGGTGGTGTCGGGCCGCTTCCAGTATTCGGCCATCACATGGCTTGCGCGCACGCAGATTTCACCGGCTTCGCCGGTTGCCACCTCCTCGTCGTTATCGTCCAGGATTTTCACTTCGCAGGCCGCGATCGGGAAGCCGCAGGACAGGAACAGTTCCGGCGTTTTGGGATCATGGTCCGCCTTGCGCAGCACCGAGACCGGATAGCACTCGGTCTGGCCATAGAGCTGCGAGAACACCGGACCGATGCGCTCGATGCCTTCGACCAGGCGCGACGGCGACATGGCGGAGGCGCCGTAGAGCAGGAGCTCGAGCGAGGAGAGGTCGGTCTTGTCGAGCGCGGGATGGTCGAGCAGCACATAGATCATGGTCGGCACGAACAGCGTGAAGTTGATCCTCTCGCGTTCGATGGTCTTTAGCACCGCCTCGGGATCAAAGCCTTTCAGCATATGCACGGTGCCGCCGCGCATCAGCGTCGGCAGCACCTTGGTGCCGGCGACATGGCTGATGGGAGCGACCGTCAGATAGCGCGCGCCCTCCGGGATCTCGAAATCGGCCAGGATCGCGTTGGCGAAGCCGCCATATTCGCGGTGGTAGCGCAGCGCGCCCTTGGATTTGCCGGTGGTGCCGCCGGTGTAGTTGAGGGTCGCAATGTCGTCCGGGCCGGCGAGGCAGCGCGCGGTCGCGCTCCCTGCCTGCTCGACGGCGGCCAGCAGATCAGTGCCGTAATTCGCCGGCCCCATGGTGAAGACATGCTTGAGGCCTTGCGCCCCGGCGGCGAGATCGCCGCCGCGGTCGCGGAAGGCCGCCGCATCGACCACCAGCATCTCCGCATCAGAGTCCCCCAGTTGAAACAGCTGGTCGTCGAGCGAGCCCAGTGGATGCAGCCAGGTCAGCGCCAACTGCGAGAGTTGGGCTGCGACGCCGGCGCACCAGGTGTCGGCGCGGTTGGCGGTCAGGAACGCAACGCGCGCGCCGGGTTGCAAGCCGAGCCGCATGAAGGTGGCCTGGATGCGGCCGATCAGATCGGTCGCACCCTGATAGGTCAGCGAGCCGCCGGGCCAGGCAAACGCCGTGCGCTGCGGATAGCGCGCCAGCGCCCGCAGCGTCTGCTCGCAGACCGGTGGAAATGCGTAGAGCGGATTCATCCCGTTCTCCCTTGTCCACCGTCATCCCAAGGAATGACGGCGGTTTTGTCATCAGCCTTCGATCGTGCCAATCTTGGCAATCACGCTAGCAAGGACGACCGCCTTTGCAAACCGCCGATCCGCTCTCGCGCTTTCACGATCGTCTCCGCCTGCCGCTGATCGCCGCACCCATGTTTCTGGTTTCCGGCGTCGAGCTCGTCACGGCTGCGTGCGCAAGCGGGGTGATCGGCGCGTTCCCGACGGTGAACTGCCGCTCGTCGGAAGAGCTCGACAGTTGGCTTGCCGAGATCGAAACCCGCTTGCGCGATCAAGACGCCGCCCCGCTCTGCCCGAACCTGATCGTGCATCGCTCCAATGCGCGGTTGGGCGAAGACCTGAAGGTGCTGCTCAAGCACAAACCCGAGATCATCATCACCTCGGTCGGCTCGCCGGCGCCGGTGCTGAAACCGTTGCACGACGCCGGCGCGCTGGTGTTTTGCGATGTCGCGACCATCCGCCATGCCGAGCGCGCGGTCGAAGTCGGCGCCGATGGCCTGGTACTGCTCACCGCCGGCGCCGGCGGCCAGACCGGCTGGCTCAACCCGTTCGCCTTTGTCCGCGCGGTTCGAAAATTCTTCTCAGGCCCCATCGTGCTCGCGGGCGGCATCACGGACGGCCGCGCCTTGCGCGCAGCCGAAGTGCTCGGCTGCGACCTCGCCTATATGGGCACCAAATTCATCGCCACGCGCGAAAGCATGGCGGACGATCGCCACAAGGCGATGCTGGTCGCCAGCAGCGCCGACGACATCCTGCTCACCACCGCCTTCACCGGCCTGCAGACCAACATGCTGAAGCCGTCGATCCTGGCCGCCGGCCTCGATCCCGACGATCTGCCGGCGCGCGGGGCGATCGACATCGGCAAGGACATCGACATCGCCGCCCGCGAGCAGCGCCCGAAGCGGTGGCGCGACATCTGGAGCGCGGGGCATTCGACCTCGGGGGTCACGGATATACCCACGGTTGCAGAGCTCGTGACCCGCACCATGGCGGAGTATCACAACGGCGTACTTCGGTAACCACGCGGCCTTGCATTTAACGCGCCATTAACCATCGCCGCCTGACAATCCCCCTCACAAAGCCGGCCACCGAATTCGCTTCGGCAAGGCCCGCCACATCCGGGATCGCAGGGGACAGGTGATGGATTTTGAGACACTTTTCGCAAAGACGCCCGCCACGCTCGACGAGATCAGGGCCCGCGTCGCCTATGCGTTGCAGCGCCATCCGCTCTGCCGCAGGGTGCAGTTCGATGTCCTCTCGATGCCCCGCACCACCCGTGGCGCCAACTGGACGGTCAGTCTGCACTCGATCGAACCGCGCGCGCTGTTCGAGGCTTCCGATATCGTCGCCGACATCCAGGCGGCCTACGACCTGGCCGCCGCCTGAATATTTTCCCGAGTATTTTCAGCAAGTTAAATCTGGACGTGACGAGGGCGCGGTTAAGCCTTAATTAACTCCCAGTTTTGGGGAAATTGGCAGGCCAAGGCCATGCCGACGGAGAATGGTTTGTCGAAAGCAATCACCATCATTGCGCTCACCTGTTTCCTCGTCGCGGGCGCCGCCGTCACCAGCATTCTTTCCCGCGAGACCATGAGCGTCAGTCAGGCGGCGATGCCGGCGCCGGTGGTGACCAACCCGGTCGCCAATCGCGAAAGCAAGCAGGACCGGCTCTCGGTGATGAGCCTCGCCGAGGCCTCCGTCGAATCGACGCAGGGCATCCGATCCGCCAGCGAAATCCTCCGCCAGGCCTATGCCTCCTCCAGCACCGCCGATGTCGAGGCGGCAAAGGCGGTCGCGGCGTTGCCGCCGGCCGCTGTTCTGGAAGCCCCCGCGCTGCAGCCCGCCAAGCCGAAAGTGGCAGCCAGGCCGGCGCCGCAAAAATCCTACGCGCTGTTGAGCGACATGCAGATCGCCGGGATCAAGGAGCGCTTGAAGCTTTCGTCGTCGCAGGAATATTACTGGCCGAGCGTTGAGACCGCGCTGAAGGCCGTCGCGCGCAAGATCAACGCCGCAAAACTTTCCAATCCGCAGGCCACCGCCGCGCAGCTCGATCCGGATTGCGAGGAAGTGCAACAGCTCAAATCGGCGGCGATGCCGCTCCTGTTCCAGCTCCGCGAAGACCAGAAGGACGAAGTGCGCAAGCTCGCGCGCATCATCGGCCTCGAAAAGGTCGCCTCCGCGATCTGAAGCGGCGCGCCACTTCTCCAAACACCTCCAATTGAATCGCAGAGAGGACGCGCGGTCCGCTGATGGAAGCGGGGCGCGCGGTGCGCCCTGGGTTCCCTTGCGCGGGTTCGGAACATCGGCACCTGCCGAACGTTGCCCGGCATCCGAGGAGGAGGAGACCATGCGCACTTCGATCGCCTATTTTGCGGGGGCAGGAACCATCGTCGCCGCGATCGCCGCTGGCCTCGGTGGCGGTGTGTTAATGGCCAATATCATGAATCCGCATGAGGCGCGGGAAGTGAGCAGGCTTGAGCAACGGCGCGCGGCGCCGCAGCAGGCTCAGCAATCGCCACAACCCAATTCTCAGCAAGGCACGCCTTCGACGGCATCGAACGAGCCGCAGGCGCCGACGCCCTATCTTGCCGCGACACAACAGGCTGCGACCAAGCCGGTGGTCGTCGCACCGGCGCCGTCAAATTCGCCGCAACCGTCCAGTGAAGCCAGCAATGCCGCGCCGCCCAAGGAACGGCCCAAGGAAACCGCTGCCGCGAACGAACCGTCCGCTCAGACTGCTCCGTCGACAAAGCCTGCGGATGCGTCAGTCTCAAAACAGCGAGAGAAACCGCAAGAAAAACCGCAAGAGCAGGCGTCGACACAACCCGCCGCGCGCGAGGACCAGGCCTCCTCTCCGGATAATGCCTATGCCAGGGCGCGCGACGCCGATGTGAAGCGTCAGGCGGCAGAGCAGCGCAAGGCCGGGCGCCGCCAGCAATGGACCGCGCGACGCCAGCAGCGCGACCAGGAGATGCGCGACGTCGAGCAGAAAGTCAGGGAAGATTCCGATTCCCGCGAGGTCATCGTGCAGCGTGACGATTCCGACCGGCCGCGGAATTTCGGTGGGCCGATGCGCGTCGAATTCCCGCACATCAACCTGTTCGGGCCGGATTGAGGCGGCTGCTCAGCGCCTCGTCATCGCGTGTTGACGAGGTTGACATTGTTGGACTTCGGCAGGCTCTTTGGATTGGTGGCCAGCGTGACGGCGGTCGCCGCCATATCGAGCAGCTGCAGCGACCGGTCCTCCCTGAGATCGCCGAGCTGCGGCCTCGGGACGAAGAACTCCTCGCCGTTGAAGCTGACCTGAACGGCTGCAGCAGGCGGGCCCGGGTTGCCGCGCTCGACGACGAAAAGCCGCATCAAATAATGATGCTGGTCGGGAGCCTCCAGCATGACCATGGGCGTGTAAGGCTGGCTCGAATAAAGCTGCGCGGCGATCAGCTCGCCCAGAAAGTACAGAATGCCCTCGGCCGACCGGAATTCCCGCTTGACGTCCCTGTAATGGAGCAATCGCATGCTCCGCGTCAGCAGCTGGAAGCGGGTCATCGCACAGCGTTCGCGCGCCGTGTTGAGAAAAACCAGACTGAAGTCGTGCCGGTGCGGGCATTCGTCCCGGTAGAAGGCAGCGTCCGCGTTGATGATGTCGCATATTTCGCCTGATCTTTCGTCAGGCCGCAGGTCGCAGGTCTCACGCGTGCGACGTTGAATGTCGGCAAATTCGTCTGGCGTCAGGGTGATCGTTTGCGTGAACACCAGCTCGACGAGTTCCTTGGGCCATTTCTCTCCGACGAAATGCAGGACGACGTTTGGCTTGATGCGCTCGTGTACTTTCTCGGCGAATTCCTTCTGGTTCAGATTGCTCATCTGGAAGGTCGCAAACCCGCCGCCGTAATTGACCGTCGGATTGAAGGAATAGGTGCTGAGGCCGTTCGGAATGACGTTGAAGATGCCGGCGGTCGAGCCGGTAACGACGGGATTGGCCGAGATTTCACCGAGCGCCACATACGACATCGGCGCGCGCTGGCTGGCGCGGACCGCGTTCAGCAGGATCTGCCGGTTGTTGGAATCCCATATCGCCGCGTCATAGGCGTCGGCCTTGTGGACCAGCTCCGCCCGCGTACAGCTCACACAGGTTGCAGTGGCCAGGCCAAGGGCCAACAATCGCAACGCGCTCCGATGTCCCCCGAACACGACATGCCCTCGCAAAATCACCAACTGAAATGCAATTCACGCAAAGATAGAAAGCTGAAGTCTTGCACGGTAGGCGAACCTCGTCCATAGCGCGATAGAATGCACGCATGGCAAGGTCAGGTTGACTGGCCCAATGGCCTGACTTCGGTGAGTTGCTTCCCTTACAAAAACAAAACGGCCTCCCCCTTTCGAGGGGAGGCCGAGACCAGCGCGTACGCCGGCAGCGCGGATCGCCTCAGCCGCCGCGCGCTTCCACGACCTGGCGGCAGGGCGTGGAAAGCTTCGCCTTGTTCTGCTCGAGGCAGGCGCGCATTTCCTGCGGCTTGCCGATGTGCTGCGCGCAGAACGCTTCGGCGTCGGCGCGGCAGGCCATCTTCTCCTGCATGGTCGGACCGCTTTGCGCGGAGGCTTGCGCGATGCTCGCAATAACGAGGGCAAGCGCGAGAGTGGCGGATTTCATGGTCGTGGACTTGGTCATGGGATCACCTTTCGGGTTGGGGTTTGAAAGCGCGGCGAACCTCGTCGAAACGCGCCCCGCGGTCGATCCCATGTTCATGGTGATTTACGTAACATATTGAAACAGCGTCGATATTTCGCCGGCGCCGGATGCCCCCATGTCCATGGGATGTTGCCGGCGCCGCCTCAGGTCCATGTAGCTCCCCATGACGGCTGCGGTGATCAACCGATCCATCGCAAGACCGCCGAACACTTCGAACAGGAGAACCAACATGACCAGGAAATTCATCAGCGCCGCGATTGCCCTTGCCACCCTTGCCGGTGTTTCGCTGGCAACAGCGCCGGCCAATGCCGCGGTCGTCACCCACATCGGTTACGTCAACACCGCGGCTCCCGTTGCCGTCAACCATTACGGTTACACCCGCGTGACGCCGTACGGCGTGAAGCATGTCGGCTACACCCGCGTGTGGCGCTGATACACGCGATAAACTCTGCGCCGGTCTGAGCGCGGTGGCGATCGATCGCCGCCGCGTTCGGCGTTTTGGCGACCGGCTCAGCTGGCTCGCGCGATCCTTCGACGCCAGGTGAAAGCAGTCAAAATCCCCACCCCATGTTCGTGGGATTTTGCCGGGCACGTATCGGGCGCATCTATCCGCGCATGACGGCTGCGGTGATCGACCGATCCATCGCAAGACCGTCAAATGGTTCACACAGGAGAACACCCATGTCGAAATCTCGTACCCTTGGCGCCGCGATTGCCTTTGCCGTGCTCTCGACCGCCGCGCTCGCGACCGTCCCGGCCAATGCCGCGGTGGTCTATTGCAAGACCGCCGGCGTGCCGCAGGGCTGCGTCGCGCGCGCTGCGCCGGTTGTTGTGGCGCCCGTCGTGCGCCCGCGCCCGGTGGTCGTGGCGCCCGTGCGGCGGGCCCCGGTCGCCGTCGGTCATGTCGGCTACACCCGCGTCACGCCCTATGGCGTAAAGCATGTCGGCGCCACCCGCGTGGTGCGGCGCTGACGCGGATGATCCGCAAGGTTCAGCCGGCGGCGGCGTCACCCTCAGGAAAGCGGCGGGGCAATTGCAGCCTCACCGTGGTGCCGCTACTGCCGGATGAAAGCTCGAGCTCCGCGCCGCATCTTGCGGCGCGGTTTTGCATGTTGCGCAGGCCGCGCGAGGCCGGCCGGTTGGTATCGTCTTCAGGCGAAAAGCCCTTGCCGTCGTCGCTCACGGTAATGCAGCCCTGCTCGCCGCCGGCGTCCTTGCGGGTCTCGATGCTCACGGCGACGTGCCTGGCGCCGGCATGCTTGACTGCATTGGTCACGGCTTCATCCAGGATGCGGATGATCTGGATCACGTGCCAGGGCCGCAGCTCCGGATAGACCGGCAGGCCCGGCGGCACCGCGCGCCAGTCGAGCGCGATGTCGTGCGGCCGCAGCTGCGCCGCGGCGCGGTCGCGCCACGAGGCCAGCGCCAGCATCAGGTCGCCACCGATGTCGTCCATGGAATCGATCACGAGGCGCAGATCCTTCAGCGCCGCGCGGGCGGCATCGCCAATGCCGGCGCTCCCCGTGTTGCGCTCGCTCAACGCGACGATCGAGACGAGCTGCCCGCCCAGCCCATCATGCAGGTCGCGCATCAGCCGCGCGCGCTCCCGCGCCAGTGCTGCGGCGCGCTCGCGCTCCTGTTCGCGGGCGAAGCTCGCTTTCAGTTTTTCCTCGGCCTCGCGCAGCTGAATAGCCAGATGCGCGGCAAAGCCGTCGACGCGATTGAGCGCCTGCGCGAAGCGGAAAGTCAGCCCGGCGCCGATCGCGACCAGCACGGCCGAATAGGACAGGCGCGTGAAGAACAGCCGATCGTCGGAGATGAGGCCTGCGACCTCGAGCACGTCATGCACGATCGACGTCAGCACCACGGTGACGCCGCAGCCGAGCAGGAGGCTCGGCACGTCCTGCCGCCGCATCTCCGACCAGCCGACGATCAGCGCCAGCAGCAGGAGATGCAAGAGGATCGCGGGTACGCCGAGATAGAGGAAGAGCTGCCGGGTCAGGACCGGATTTCCGAACAGTCCGACCAGCGCCACGATGACGCCTGGAAGAAAGATGAGCGGTCCAAGGAGCCGCGGCCATCTGCGGCCGAAGAACCGGATGCCGAAGGCGAGCACGCAGGCGCTCTCGATCGGCGCGGCCGTCAGCAGCGTGCTGTTCAGCTCGGGAAATTTGGGCTGGTCGATCGCGCTCGGCAGGAACGCCTGGATCGCGCCAAGCGCCATGGCGGCGGCGAGCACGCCATAGGCTGTGTCGGCGCGCCGCATCGTCCACATCACGGTGAGGATGACCGCCAGGATTCCTTGCCAGGCCGAGAACACGACCGGCAGCGTGACGAACAGCAGCGTCCGCCGCTCGTAGTAGCGGCGCAGGCTCGCATCCGGGCCGACATAGACCTTGTCGAGGAACCCCGAGATCGGTCCCCAGACGAACAGGCGGATGACGAGCGCGTTGGCGCCGTCGTGCAGCAGCGTGGTGGGAATGACCGCGATCTCCGGCGTGGCGCGGTCGGCGCGGTTGGCGGAGGGATCGCGCCGGCTGTCGAGGATCTCGACGCCGTTGACGAGCACGACGACGCCGTTGGTGAAGCGCGGCAGATAGACCGACCAGCCGCTATCAGCCTCGCGCGCGCTCCAGGCAAAGCTGCCGGTGAAGACCGCGGGGTCCTTCATCGAAGCGCGCGTCGGGACGAAATCGGGCAAGGTCGCGCGGCGTGTCTCGCCGCGGTCGCTGAGGCTGAAACTGCTCACGAGAAGATTCGACGGCGGTTCGGGCAGCGGCTGGCGCAGCACGAAGATGCAGAGGATCGCGATCAGCGCCTGCAGCATGAGATACTGCACGAGCCGCGAGGCGGCGTGGCGCGCGCGGAGCGGCGGCGAGGGCGGCCCGGCCGGTCTCGCAGGCACCTCCATCACAGCTTGATCAGGCCCTGCTGCACCGCCTCGAACACGGCTTCGCCGCGGGTATGCACTTCGAGCTTGCGATAGATGCTCTTGATATGGCCGGGCACGGTCTGGCGCGACATGCCGAGATTATCGGCGATCTCGGCATAGCTGAAGCCTTTCGCGATACCCCAGAGGATGTCGATCTCGCGCGGCGTCAGTTTTGCGGTGTTGAGCTCCGGCCCCGGCGGAGGCTCGGCGCCCGCCTGCGTCCTGCGCACGATGAAGCGCGCGATCGAGGCCGAGATCGGCGAATGTCCGGCGACGAGATCGCGCACGGTGGCGGCAATGTCGGAAGGAAACGCGTCTTTCAGGATATAGCCGGTGGCGCCAACCGTGATCGCCGAGATCACGGTCTCCTCGTCACCGAGCGCCGAGATCACCATGATCTCGGTGTCGGGCAGGCGGGCCCGCGTCTCGCGGATCAGCTCGACGCCATGTCCGTCAGGCAATTGCAGGTCGGTGAGCAGCACGCGCGGCGCGCGGCCAGCGAGCGAGGCGCGCGCCTCGGCGAGATTTGGCGCGGCCGCGACGTCGAAGCCGGCCTTGGCCAGCGCATCCTGCAGCCGCCACAGCGTCGGCGGATCGTCCTCGACCAAGAGGATCGTGATCTCCCGCGCAGGCACTTGTTCCGCTGATGATGTCATCGCCATTCGGTCCTGTGCGCCAAGTCGCTGCCTGAACAACAGCTTAAGCGAGATGCGGCATTTTGCTATCCCCATGTTTATGGGGTATGGCCATCGCCACCATCTCCGGCGTCGCCTTCAACGATCCGCCGTTCCCGCAGGCCTGCGTGCCGCCGCAAGATCGCCAGCGGACGCAACCTGGGCCTTTCGCCATTTTGCCGGCGTCACACCCATATGGCTCTTGAACGCGCGCTGGAACGCCGCCTCGGATTGATAACCTGCCGCCTCCGCGACGGCGCCCGTGGACATCGACGGCTTCTTCAGCTCGTTGGCGGCGAGCGCCATGCGGATGTCGGTCAACAGATCGCTCGCCGAGCGTCCGAGTTTTTCCTGGAATTGCCGGGCGAGCGTCGCGCGCGACATGTTGCAGAGCCGTGCAAGCTCCGGCAGTGACCACGCGCGAGCCGGCTCGTTGAACAGCGCTGATAGCGCGGGCGCCAGACGCGGATGGCCCGCGAGCGCCAGCAGCCCCACCGGCGCATCATCGGTCTGGCTCGCCAGCCGCAACACCAGCGCGAACATCGCCGCCGACAATGCGTTCAGCATGGCGCGGCCGCCGAGATGATCGGCCGTCGACTCGCCGCGCATCAGTGAAACGAGGCCGGTGAGCTGGCCGACCGTTGCCGATCGGGACGATTCCGTTTCGTCGTCGGCGGCGTGGACCACGAGATGCGGTGGCAAATAGTTGCGCAACAGGGCGTCGTGGGGCGGCGCGATGACGAAGTGTCCGCAGAGCATGTCGAGCTGTTCGCCGGTGCCGGCGTTCTCGCTGATCATGAGATTGAGGTTTTGACGGTTTCGCGCCGGCAGCGGCCGAGCGCCGCCTCCATCATGCAGCACATGACGCGGATTTCCGGGAAGCAGCAGGATGTCGCCGGCCTTGAGCCGCAGCGGCCGGCCGCCGACGGGATCGTCCAGTACGGCCGAGCCGGCGAGGACCGCGTGATAGGGGATCGCGCCGGATTCCGCGGGCCCCTGATCGATGCGCCAGGGCGCACCATAGTAGCAGCGCAGGTCGAGCCGCCCGTGCACCGGCATCATCTCGAACAGCCGGCTAAGCCAATCCATGGTGACGCTCCGAAATGAGACGATTGAGCATATAATCGATCAAACTGAGGATTAAAAGTCTCGATCTGCGTCCCTATCCTCCACTCCGCAATCGTTGCTCAACCCAACCCACGGAGTGTCATCATGTCCCGTCTACCCGTTCCCGCCCTCAACGCCGCCAGCGGCGCCACCGCGGAAGTCTATGCCCAGATCAAGAAGGCGGTCGGCAACGTGCCGAACACCTATGCCGCGATCGGCGCCTACCGTCCCGATGCGCTGAGAGCCATTCTGCTGGCCGACAGCGTGCTCGCCGCGGGCGCCCTGTCCAGGCGCGACCAGGAAACCATCAAGCTCGTGATCAGCGGTGTCGCCGGCTGCGACTACTGCGTCGCCGCGCACAGCCTGCTCGGCAAGCTCGCTGGGCTCAAGCCTGACGAGCTGAAGAACATCCGCGATGGCAAGCCGACCGGCGATGCCAGGCGCGACGCGCTGATCCGCTTCGTCCGCGTCCTTGCGGAAAGCAGCGGCACGGTCAGCAACGAGGAGTTCGCCGCGATCAAGGCCGCCGGCTACAGCGACGCGCAGCTCGTCGACATCAGCCTCGCGTTTGCGACCATCGTCTTCACCAACGTCTTCAACCGCATCAACGACACGGCAATCGACTTCCCGCCGGTCGCGCAGGCGACCGCCGCTCGAAGCCAGGCCAGGGAGTTACAACAATGAACACGCTTATCAACACCGCACCCAATCCGCTCGTCGGCATCCTGAAGAGGTCCGGCCTGCTCGAGAGCGACCTCGACTACCATCTCGTCCGCGCCTCGATGGTGATCATGTTTTTCTTCTTCGGCTACCAGAAGTGGTGGGCCTATGAGGCCGAGCGGCTGGTGCCCTTTATCAGCAACGGCCCGCTGATCTGGTGGCTCTATCCGGTTTTCGGCCACCAGGGCGCGAGCTGGTTCCTCGGCGTCTCGGAATGGACCTTCGGAGGTTTGCTGCTCGCGGGCTTCTGGGACAAGCGGCTCGGCATCCTCGGCGCTCTCGGCTCGACCGGGACCTTCATCGCGACGGTCACGATCATTCCGTTCATGCCCGACGGCTGGGATCCCGTGGCCGGCTTTCCCGCGATGACCGGCAACGTGCCGTTCCTGATGAAGGACGTCGTGCTGCTCGCTGTCTCGATCTATCTGCTCAAGCAGGATGTGGTCCGCGTGCTGCAGCGTTGAGATGACCCGAGCGGCGCAACCGACAGCCGCCGGCGAATGCAAGTTCGCCGGCGGCTGTCGTTCGGCTAAAGGGGACAGCACGCCCACCTGATCGCGATCGCTTTGGCCTGCGCTTACCGCGCGGACAGGTGATGTCGCCTTTGGGACAAAAACGGGTCCTGACAGCCGTGAAACGCCACTTTCGCTTTTGCCCGATCAACAGATATTCTAGGTGCCGGCCGGCGAGCTATTTCAATGGAACAAAAACTCCACGCGCCGACCGACGCAACACGTTTCGATAGGCCTGCCTTTGCCAAACCAAGCACCTCGGCATACATGCCTGTTGGCTCGACTGGGAATGCGAGCGGCAAACTCTTGATCAAAAAGCCATGTAAGAGCAGTGCCGGATTGGAGTCGAATCCGTGGCAACGTTTTCGGATCGGAAGTCAAAGGTACTGGCCATATTCCTCCTGTGCGTTGTTATGACGGTTTGCTTCGGCACGCTGTATTTCGTGGGCGACCTGGCAAGATTCCAGGAGGCCATTTCCGTCAGGGAAGGCCAGACTGCCCTACGGAGCGTCAATGATCCAGAACAACTGGACCAAGCGCTTAAGCAATATCCCTCAAATAGAATTCTAAAGATGGTCGCGCTGGCAAAAAGGGATACCGTTGACATGGACACCGCCACCCGCGGCTTGTTGAGCGAAGCTGAACCCAGAGACCTTTCGAAACAAATTGATTTGGGTGCCTCAAGCCGCAGCGACCTTGAGGCGCTTGGCCATGATCTGAAAACTGCAGAAAGCAACGCCACGACTTTTGAATCCCGCTACTTCCCTTTGGTCAAGGCCGAGCGCGACAAAGTCGAACATGACGCAAGCGTGCTGGAAGGGAGAACCAATACGCTCGCGAAGTTCATGGCCATGATCGACGAGCAGCACGCGGACATGAAATCCCTCATTTCCAGAATATCGGCCGCACGGCTTGAATATTATGCTGCTTACGAGAAATGTGTTGCACTATTGGTGCGAGAGTTTGGTTTCTACAAGGTGGTCAACGGACAGATCATATTTCGGCTTCAGCCCACTGCGGATAGCTACAATGGCGCAGCAGAGAAGATGGCTGCTGCTGCGAGCCGCCTTAAAGAACTGGACGCTGAAAGGACAACGCTGAAACAGTCTCAGCTGGATAGGTGGAAAAATCTCGTCAGCCGCTAGGCGCCGATGCTGGATGCTTCGGGAAGCTATTGTTCGCAAACCAGATGTCATGACAGAACTCAGCCAATGGCTGAGATCTCTACGCAACCCCGTTATGTTGGAGATCGGCGCGGCCATCGTGTCAGCTGCACCTTCAAAAGGCAGGCCATAACAGGCAATCCCCGGCAAGTCGGCTAGGTGCCCACTAGCGGACTTCGAGCAGGTACGTGACCAAAGCCGATCTGACGAAGGCCGGCCTCGAAGATGCGTTCAAGTCAGGCGTCGGCCGGCTGTTCGCGGTCTTTCATGACAAGCTGGTGTGTGATGACAAGGCGCTGATGGCCGACACCGCCGCCACGGCTGCCGCGTGCCGGGGATACAAGGCGCTGCTGGATGCTCACGCGCGGCTGACGACGGCCTTCGCTTCGGTCAAGACTAGCGCTTAGGTGGCTTGGCGGAGAGGGCAGCGAGCGCGCCCAAGGCGATCATCAGACCGCCCCAGGAATAGAAGATGTTGTGGCTTATGAGAAAGATGGTGAGGTCAATCGCTACGACG
The DNA here is from genome assembly GCA_035568535.1 of Bradyrhizobium sp. Classification (GTDB taxonomy): domain Bacteria; phylum Pseudomonadota; class Alphaproteobacteria; order Rhizobiales; family Xanthobacteraceae; genus Bradyrhizobium. The sequence goes on along the minus strand of DATMNV010000140.1, from coordinate 11,079 downwards.
GCAAGGCAAGTCAGTGTTGTTATTATTTTCATGACCGATGCTCGAAGCACGCGCACAGGTTGAACGCAAGCTCGAAGTTGAATTGTCTCGGTCACTGTCCCGCTCCATAGAATGCGGCGTCGCGGAATGCACTGACGGCATCGTGGTTGCTCGGTGCGAGCAACATCACTTCATCGGGCAGCCCGATATGGTTTTCGGGCATACGGCAGATGCGCGTCGCATCGTTCAAAGAGTAGCGGCCGGCCTGATGCATCAGCATCGTATAGCCGGCGCGGTCTGGCCGCCAGAACATGCGGTGCTCGTTCGACCCGCTGTTCTTCATGCTGCTCTCCATCCGGCCTTGAAGGCCTCCAGTAGGTCGTTGTAGCGGGTGCCGTGCGCGTGCTGCCGCCAGAGCGGCCAATGCTTGTCGATGAAGGCGGTGAATGCCTTCATCATCTGTTCGTGCTTGCCCATCCGGGCCTGCTTCGTCAGGCGGCTGCTCATGGGAAGCCGTTCCCGCCCGACTTGATGCCGTTCATGGGCGTATCGTTGATTTCCCCGACGATGGTCCGTAGCCGGTCAAGGCGCGTGCCGGGGCCGAGATGAGCGTTGCAGAGAACATCGTGCGCCCACGGCAACACGCCGGCCGGCACGCGGTCCTCGATCAAGGCTTTCTGGATTTGCGGGAATTCCCGTCAAGCCCCTCCGCCAAAAATATTTCTGTTTATCAGAAGCGCAAATCATGCTTATAGTCCGCTCGTCCTCACCCGCCAGAGGGGCGTATCGCGATCGCCACGGACGCTGGGTGCGGGATGCGATGGACGCGGCTGTGTCGCAAGGCGTGCGGCGCTGGCTGCGGACGGCGAAGTCGTGTGGTCCTGATCTCCCGACGCTGGGATCAAGCCTGCGGGTGGTGATCCGCAGGCGACGGTGGCTATCAAGCCCGGACACCGGGGAGGGCGCGTTATAAGCCGTAAGCCATTGCGCAGGGAAGGCCGGGTCGCTCCGGTTGAACCTGTGGTGACTACGCTCGTGTGCTTTCTACACTTTGCACACGAGGCTGCGGGTGCAGCCGGCACCCGGCTTTCCCTGCGCCCTCTATTCGAGGGCTACGCGCTTGCACAACTCGGGCCCATCGCGCCGCGAGAACGGTTTTCCATGTCCCGCGCTCTGCAGACCCACGCTCTACACGTTGTAATTGACGCTGTCGCCGCCGGTCACGTCATAGGTCGCGCCGCTGACCATGCAGGCTTCATCCGACGCCAGGAACACGACGGCCGGCGCGATCGCTTCGGGCTCGATCCAGGGCACGCCGAGCGGCGATTTCGCGATCAGCTTCTGCTTCGCTTCGGCCTCGAGCGCCGACGTCGGCTTTGCGGATTTGAACTCGTCGGCGGCCTGGGCATAGCGGTCGTGATGCCGGGTCAGCGGCGTGTCGATCAGGCCGGGGACGACCGCATCCCGATTCCGCGCGCCGCACCGGTCACGATCGCGGCCTTGCGGCGCAGCCGTCCTGATTTTCCATCCGCCGTCGTCGCCATGATGAAGTCTCCGATTAGAGCATTGCATGATCAAAACCAGCCGCTCGCGTGTGTCGTTCCGAATTGCACGAAATTTCGATTACACCACGCTTGTGTGCCATCGTTCGACGATACAGTTTCGAATATGTCGGAGCACGCCCATCGCCATGACGCACGCGTGTCCCGCTGCATCCCCCATGTTCATGGGGGTGGTTTTTATCGCGCCCGTTCGCACATCCGTTATCGAGTTCGGCCTATGTTTCGCCAATAAGCGAGCCCCGATATTTCAATTGCCAGGAGATCACCATGCCCTACCTCGTCGCCGCCGATCTTGCCTCCGAGCCCGCAGGCCAACGCTTCCGCGCGCTGATCGAGCGCGGCGGCATTTTGCAACTGCCCGGCGCGCATAACGGCATGGCCGGGCTGCAGGCAAAGGCCGCAGGCTTCGAGGCGCTCTATCTTTCAGGCGCGGCGATGTCGGCGTCGATGGGATTGCCCGACCTCGGCATCATCACGGTGGAGGAGGTGACGTTCTTCGTCAGCCAGATCGTGCGCGCCGCCGGCCTGCCCGTGCTGGTCGACGGCGACACCGGTTATGGCGAGGCGCTCAATGTGATGCACATGGTGCGCTGCTTCGAGGATGCGGGCGCCGCCGCCGTGCAGATCGAGGACCAGCTCTTGCCGAAGAAATGCGGCCATCTCAACAACAAGAGGCTCGCCGATGCTCATGACATGGCGGCGAAGATCCATGCCGCGCACCGCGCGAGGCGCCACCTCTATATCGTCGCGCGCACCGATGCCGCGGAGAGCGAAGGCATTGCCGGCGCGGTGGCGCGGGCGAAGCTGTACATGCAGGCCGGCGCGGATGCGATCTTTCCGGAGGCGCTGACCAGCGTCGAGATGTTTCGCGAGGTCGCCAAAGCGCTGCCCGGCGTGCCGTTGCTCGCCAATATGACCGAGTTCGGCCGCACGCCCTATCTCGCAGCGTCGGAATTTGCCGAGATGGGATACAAAATGGTGATCTGGCCGGTGTCGTCGCTGCGCGTCGCCAACAAGGCACAGGCCGAGCTCTACAAGGCGCTGAAGCGTGACGGCGGCGCGCATAACGCGCTGGAGCAGATGCAGACCCGCGCCGAGCTCTACGATCTGATCGGCCTGAAGGATTATGAAGCGCTCGATGCCTCCATTGTCGCGACCGTGCTGCCGGTGACGCCCGGCGAATGAAGCGGGCCTAGCCTTTTTCGAAGGCCTCGGCGAAACGGGAGAGATATTCGCGGAATGCAAGGAGCTCCTTCGGCGAGAACGCGTCAAAAACCTCCGCCTCCATCGGCTCGACACGTTGGCGCGCGGCATGCAGCGCCTCGCGGCCCGCATCGGTCATGTGCAATTCGAGTACGTTGGGATGCCGCGGATGAAACGATCGCGTGATCAGGCCCTGCTGCTCCATGGATTTCAGCAGGATCATCATCGCCTGCGGCGATACCAGGCACAGCCGCGCCAGCGTTGCCGCGGTGATGCCGGGCTGCGCGTCGAGCTCATACAGCGCGACATATTGCGCCGGCGTGAGGCCGACGAATTTGAGCGCCGTGGTCTTGGCGCGCAGCATCGCCTGCTCTGCGCGCTTGACCAGCATGCCAAGCCGCGGCTCTTCGATCGCCGAAGTCTGAGGCGCCGTCCGCCGCGCAGGCGGCTTGGGTCGCGCCTTTACTGCCATGGCACGATGGAGCCGGTGCGGATTGCCGTTCCCTGCACAGGGCTGAGCTCATCGGCTCCGACATGAACCAGCTCGCCGTACAGCGCCGCATCGGCGTTCGGATCAAGCGCGAAATCCACCAGCGGACCCGCGACCTCGTCAGGCTGGCGCGCGTTGGCAAGATCGAGCCAGGGGCGGGAGGCACCGGTGTCGATCAGCCCGGGCGAGATCGACGCGATCAGGATGCCGCGCGCCAGATCCTCGGCGCGCCGTTGCGCCGCCAGCACCCGCACGGCCGCGACCTGGCCGATCTTGGAGGGTATGTTGATCCATGCCGGCCAGGCCTGGCCCGGTGCGCGGCCCGCGCGCACCGCATCACGCCATCGGCACACGGCGCGGTCGACCTCGTCGAGCGAGTTGAGGTTCTGAAAGCGCGGATGCAGCGCCGGCGCCAGCGCCCGCAAGCTGCCGGCGCGGCTCGCGATGACCAGCAGGCGGCCGCCATCGCGGAGCAGCGGCGCCAGGCTGCGCAGCACGCTGGTCGTTCCGAGATTGTTGGTCTCGACATAATAGTCGATGATTTCGGCCGGATTGTCCTCCGGCTCAACCCGCGTGTAGTGGTTGGAGAACACCAGGTCGACGCCGCCGTGACGATCGGCAAGGTCGGCCGCGAAGCGTTCGACCGCGTCGCGGCTGGATACGTCAAGCACCTCGCCGCGGACCTGGGCTTTGGCGCCGGAGATATTTTTGAGCGATTGCGCGACGCGGCCGCCATCGCGCCCGGTCAGGTACACGACATCGGCGGGATCGAGGCGGCGGGCGAGCTCCTGCGCCAGGGAAAGGCCGAGGTTGCGCGTTGCGCCGGTAATCAACGCTACTTTGTTCATGGTATGATTGATATCAACATATTGATAAGAGTCAAGCGTGCCGGGGCGGGGAACTTCGAGTCATGGATTGGGAAGGCTTCGATCTGCTATCAGGTGAGGTCATGATCCTGGTCTTCGGCTCGCTCAACATCGATCTGGTCACGCGTGTGCCGGTCATTCCCGGCCCCGGCCGCACCGTGCTCGCGCCGTCCTACGCGACCCACTTTGGCGGCAAGGGCGCCAACCAGGCGGTCGCCGCCGCTAGAATCGCGGGCGCCGGCAAGGTGGCGATGGCGGGCAGGGTGGGGAAGGACGGGTTCGGCGACGAGGCGATCAAGAATCTTGCTGACAATGGCGTCGACACGAGTCTGATCGTCCGCGCCAACGAGCCAACCGGCTGCGCCTTCATCACGGTCGATGGCAGCGGCGAGAACGCGATCACGGTGGCGAGCGGCGCCAACCTCGCGGCCCGCGCCGCCGACGTGCCTGCGCAGCACCTCACCGCCGACACGGTGCTGGTGCTGCAGATGGAAGTGCCGTTCACCGAGGCGCTCGAGGTCGCGCGCAGGACCAGGGCGGCTTCCGGCCGCGTGGTCTGGAATCTCGCGCCGGTGCCGGAGCAGATGACGCGCGAGATGATCCGCGATCTACTGGAGGCGACGGACTATCTCATCACCAACGAACATGAAGCGCTGGACGCCGCCACAGCGCTCGGCGCGCGCGAGACCGATTTCGAAGCGGCCGCCGCGCATCTCGCCAAGACCGGGCAACTCACCTGCGTGGTGACCGCGGGCGCGCAAGGCGCGTCGGCGTTCGCGCCCGACCGCGTCCGTGTGCATGCGTCATCCCCTGATATCACGCCCGTCGACACCACCGGCGCCGGCGACACTTTTGTCGGCGCCTTCGCCTGCCTTGTCAGTGAAAACGCGCCATTGCAGCAAGCACTGGCGGTCGGTTGCGAGGCGGCGGCACTGAAATGCCTCAAGCCCGGCGCGCAGGACGGCATGCCGGCGAGAGCCGCGATCAGCGCGTTGCGAACAGCGTAGCGTGACGATAATTTTGCTTGCGGCGTCCGTCTTCGCTCTTCGGTCAGCGCGGCTGCGCCACGCGAAGCCCGAAGGGCGAAGCGTGGTGCCCTGGCCGACAATCGCCTAATGCCATAACCATTTGTATTTGAAGCAACTTTTATCATCGATTGCCGCCGATACCAACAGCAATACCAACAAACTGGCGCGCGATATTGGTTGGCAGAAATAAACAACGGGCTCCCTGGCGGCGGGCGCGCCCATGCCATTCAGGTTTCGATTGCTGCTCCGACCGGAATCGAACCCGACACTTACTCGAATTCCCGGCGGGGTCGACCTAACATGATGTTGCGAGATCAAGGGCGGTCTTTGTCATGCGCACGCGAAGCCGACGCCGAAAGCGCCGATCGCACGACGCTGATCCTCGATCCAGTGGACCTCCAATGACGTTGGCGTGCCAATGTCGGGCAACACGCTGAACAAGGCGCAGCTGATCATGAGCTGCGACTGCCCCCGGCGGCGACTACTGCGTGCACGGTTTCCGCTCGACCGCGTCGATCCTGCTCAACGAGGAGAGCGCGTTCGACGGCGATGTAATGGAAGTCCAATCCGCTCACTGCGCGGAGAAGAAAGCGCCGTCGGCGCGACGAGATGGCGCGGCGCCTGCTTGGCAACGGCGACAAGAACACTATTCGCAGCATCTATCGATGCGTGCCAAGTCACGAGCGGCCTTCAAGTAGCATGCGTGGCAGGATCAGCCCGAAAGTCATGGCGAGTATGACCAGAAATGCCGTAGCTCCGTTGGCAGCGATATTCGTCAGCAGCGTAAGCGGAGCACGCGATCCTATCGAGACCAACTCAAGGAGAGCGCTCGCTGCCTGGAATAGAAAGAACCCTGGAATCATCGAAACAACCGCGGAAAAGCCGAGCGCGGCGAAGGGCAGATGCAGGCGGTCGACAACCGGCGTGACGATAACGCTGACCAGAATGCAGGCAACGAGCGCTCCGGTCGCGACATTCGCTCCCGCGAGCGAGATCAGCGCCCAGCGTGCCGCATGCCCGAGCATTCCGGCTACTATGGGAAACGGCAGCATGCGCCACGGCATCGAGAAAATGGTGCCGAAGGCGGCGACGGCGCATCCTGCTGCAATCATGTCAGCCAAGAGAGGAACGGGTGCGGACGGCTCCGCGGCTGGCAGAGCTGCGCCACTGGCGGTAACGCCCAATAGCAGCCCGAAGCAGACCACCAGCACGATGATGCCGGCGTACGTCAGACGAGCGATGCCAAGGGCGATCCGCGTGCGTGCGAGATCGATTGCTCCGTTGAGAAGATGTGGACCGGGCACCAGCACCATGCAGGGACAGAATGCGACCAGAGCGGTTGCAATCGGCTGATGCAAGTTGATTGCGGCGATGGGCGCCAGGATGCCGGCGATTAGAGCGGCACAAAGCGGCTGGATGAAGGGATTGTTGCTGAAGCATGATAGCCAGCGGCGGGCGAGCGCGCCGAGGGCGGCACTCGCCGCGATCAGCATGAGACTCGTGGCATCGAGTGCGCCGAAGATCACCCCGAGCGACGCCGCGCCTATGGCTGCAAATGACGTGAAGTGCAGTGTGCACACGGGCGGCAAGCTTCCGGCCAACAACAGTGCCGGCCGCACTTTGTCAGCGCGTAGCGTGCCGTGGCAGAGCCGATCGACCACTTTTGTGATAGCTAGTACCCTGTTCATGTCAATGCCGAGTGGCTTAGTAGGAACGATCTCGGACAAGGATGTATCTTCGAACTCAACCGTAAGTTGGTCCCAATCTGGCAGTACCCTCGCTCGCACGCCCAGGGCTCGACCGAGGCGCTCCGCTGTGACGACGGTCCGCTCCGTGGTCTGCCCGTGAGCGAACAGCAGCATGGCTGCCAGTGCAACCACGCTGAGTGCTGCCTCGCGCGCCGCAGGCTCGAACTCAAGCGGAGAAGATCGAAAGGAGGCAGTCATGGTTGCTCACCATCTCCTACTGCGCGGTCCAGCCGCCATCGACTGTGATTGCCGTGCCCGTGATCTGGTCGGCCGCAGCCGAACGGAAGGCCACGGTGCCGCCAAGCTGTGAGGGAGAGACAAAATTCACAGGCGGCTGCTTCAGCTTCTACTGGACCTCCGGAGTGAGCAACGGCGAGCTGAGGCTCTTACACGACGATGAGCCGGAAGATGCCAGCGCCTCATCGATGAGGTCCCTGATCGTGCGCGCGCAGCGCCCGCATTCGGCGCTGCAGCCAAGGCAGCCATAGATCTGCTTGGTATTCCGCGGAGTGTTGTCTGCGAAGTTCACGGCTTGACGCACGTCGTAATCGCTCAACACGTTGCAGGAACAAACAATCATTCGAGCACACGACCTTCTGTGATGATGCAGCTATATCGCCTGTCGCCCGCTAAGACCTGCCTGCTGATAGTCGCTGATCCAACAGCACATCGATCGACGCCTTCACAAGTACTCGCGAGAGACAATTTGGGTCGGGACCGCAATCGGCAGTGCAGGAACCAGCGCGTGCACTCATAACCCCATGAGCACGCGCCCTGGTTCGGCCCTAGCCCAACACGCGGTCAGTAATCCCAGATTGCCGGCACCCAACGAAAGACGTCGCCGGCGACCGCCACATGGCCGACGGACGGGAACGGCATGTGAGTGGCCACCAGCAGTTCGCCGGTCTCAGCGAGCTCCCGCAAAAGACGGACCCGGACGCGGGCCGACTCCTCCGGGAAGTGTTCGAAGCCATTGTGCCAGTCGGGGTGCTCGAACCCTACTGTGAACACGGCGTCGCCGGCGAATGTCAACCGCTCGCCGCCGGAAGCCAGGCGCACCACGCTATGCCCGGGGGTGTGGCCGCCGGTGCGAGTGACGACCACCCCTGGCGCCACTTCGTGCTTCTCCTTGAACAGCCGCAGCTCGCTGCGATACTCGTTCAAGAACCGCTTGGCGGCCGACCGAAGCGCGTCCGGGAACCCCTGGGGCATGGAGGTGTGGGAGAAATCGGGCGACGCCCAGAACTCGACCTCGGCGGCCGCCACGTGAATCTGCAGGTCCGGACGCAGCTGGTCCTTTACCCTGTCGACGAGCAGCCCGCCAATGTGGTCCATGTGCATGTGGGTGAGGACCACGTCGGTCACGGATCCGAGGTCGATGCCGGCGGCCTCCAGTCGATGGGCCAGCTGCCCGGCCCGCGGCAAGTTCGGGTCTGCCCCCCACCCAGCGTCGACGAGTATGGTCCGGCCGCCGCTACGCACCACGACCACGTTCAGCGCCCAATCGAGCATTTCCGGCGGCAGGAACATTTCCTTCAGCCAGGCCGCCCGGACGGCAGGGTCGGCATCGTGTGCCAACATCTTGGTTGGCAGCGATAGGATCCCATCGCTGATTACCAGCACGTCAATGTCGCCGACCTTCAACGCGTAGCGCGACGGGACCAGTTCGTCGAGGCCCGGTCCGGCGGTGTGTGAGGTGTTTTCCACGCTCATGTCTGTCTCCTGCTGAGTGTTGAGGCTCATCTGATTCATCTTTGAAAACTCCTGCGTTCGATGTTGGCGTTCGATCCCGAGTGGTCTGCGCTTCCTGCGTGAGAAAGCGATGAGGTGCTCTGAGATCGGCGACACGCGCCTAGCCCGAGCAAAGCTATATTTTTCGACATTGGAACCTCTTATGAATCTCGATGAAAAGCTGAAGCCGGGGCCGGGCTTTCGGTCCGTATCGACTCAAAAAGTTGGTGATGTCCGTGCGACACGCCCTTCGGCTGCGATACGGACATCGAAGGATCCCGACGTCAGATCTGCGCAGACGCCGCCGTCGATGAACACTTCACTTCCGTTCATGAAGCTGCTCTCGTCGGACGCTAGGAAGGCGACGACCTTCGCGACCTCTTCGTCACGACGGATCCGAGCCAGCGGCGACAACGTCGCGGCGAAGCCGAAAAAGCCGCTGACTTCTTGCTTTGAGGCGCCGTACTTGTCGTAGCCGGGCGTTTCGATAACGCCAGGGCTCACGGCATTGACGCGGATATTGCGGCCCTTCAGGTCCGACGCCCACGTGCGGGCAAAAGAACGGACTGCAGCCTTGGTCGCGCTGTAAATACTCCAGTTGCCGAAGCCTTTGCTGCCGACGATCGAAGAAGAGAGGATGATCGACCCGCCGGGCCCCATCAACGGCACGGCGTTCTGAACCGTCCAGATCACGCCCTTGACGTTGGTGTCCAAAAGCCCGTCGACATGCTCTTCCGTGATGTTGCCAAGAGGTGCCGCTGCCGCGTAACCCGCGTTGGCGAACACGATGTCGACGCGCCCGACTTCCGCTTTCACGAGTCCGAACAGACGATCCATGTCTGCGGGATCAGCGACGTTGCCCGCAACGGCGACGGCATGAGGCCCCAGGGTCGCTGCCGCTGCGTCTAATTCGGCCTTTCGGCGTCCAGTGATGTAGACACGTTCCGCACCTTCATTGAGGAACATTTTGGCGGTAACCAGGCCAATGCCGGAATTGGCTCCGGTAACGACAGCGATCTTTCCTTCAAGCCGAGACATGGCTTCCTCCGTTTCGTGTGGTTGTTGAGCGCAGGCGTGGTTGGCGATGCCACCGATGCCCTGATGAGTGATGATTATTGGGACAATCTCTTTCGGGGCGCATGCCACCGAGCGGAAAGAAATGGGAGTGAGAATCTTCGCATTCGGCCTACAAGAGTTATTCGCGGCGAGGGATGTGTGCCGGCAGGCGTAGATCGAAATCTGTGTTATAGAGGCCGTCTGCTCCGGCGTCGGTCTTGCTTAGACGCCGGAGCATGGTGGTCAGCAAAGCTCTTATCGTTGAGCGTGCTGCTTCAGTTTGGCGACGAGGGTATCGCCGAACTCAGGCGCCGACATCGGCTGCTGCCCGGTGATGAGCTCGCGGTCGACAACGACGTTGCTGTGCCAGTTGGCGATACTCTCGACGCGCGCGCCGGCCTCGGCGAGTGCGTTCACCGGGTAGAACTGGACGTTTCCGCCCAGACCGCTCGGGCCTTCCAGCGCTTGCTCTTCGCCCGTCGAGAAGATGGTCACGCGGTAGCCGGCGTAGGGCCAGCCCTTCGTCAGACTGCTCGCCTTGCCGTCGCCCGCGATCATCGAGGCGATGAACGCGTCCGGATCGGGAAGCGCCGACAGGAGCACGATCGGGCCATGGCAAATGATGCCGGTCGGACGGCCGGACTCATGGAAGCTGGTCAGGATCTTGCCGAGGTTCTTGTCCTTGAGCAGGTCCACCATCGGCGCATGACCGCCGGGGATGAACAAGCCGACGTATCCGTTGGTGCCTTCCGAAACCACGGAAGCCAGCGTCTTGGGATGTTTGAGCTGCTCGAGGCCCTCGGCGTACTTAAGCGCCGCGGCCCGCGCGTCGTCGTCGCCGCCGAAGAACATCGCGTTGTTGGAGTTGACGTCCATCACCGGCAGGTCGCCTTTCGGATTGGCGATCACTGGCTCGTAGCCGGCCTCGACCAGCTTGCGGTAGGGGACGACGAACTCGTTCAGATAGTAGCCGGTCTTGTAGATCTTGCCGTCCTTCAGATCGAGCGCGTTGGCGCTCGACATCACGACGAGGACTTTGCCTTTGGATTGAGCGGAAGCAGTCATTGGAGTCACCATTGTTAGGGCGAGCGCTAGGGCGCCGCCGAGTTTGCGGAAAAACATTTGGTTGCCTTGGGTTGAAGGGAGCCGCCCTCAAAGAGCGGACGCCCCGGTTCGGTGGGTGAAGCCCGTCAGGCCACGTGGTATCGCGGGGCGGGTTTCGGGTTGCGGAACTTCGGGGACAGGTCGCGGCGCTCCTGCTCCCATCGGGTCCAAGCCTCGCCCTCGTGAAGGCCAGGGATGGTCACCGTCTCACCAGCGTCGAGGCCGGCCAACGCCGCATCGACAAGGTCCTCGGCTCGCATGGTGATCTCGGAGGACTTCTGCGGCGCATAGCCGGCGATGTCCCAAAATTCT
>DATMNV010000139.1:0-13224 GCA_035568535.1 Bradyrhizobium sp. | reverse complement strand
ACGGTTACAGCCACTATTCGATACCGCTGTCGCCGCCGCTGTTTTCCGGGCGCATCTTCGGTTCCGAGCCGGCGCGGGGCGACATTGTCGTGTTCCGCCTGCCGAAGGACGATTCCACCGACTACATCAAGCGCGTGATCGGGTTGCCCGGCGACCGCATCCAGATGAAGGACGGCCTGCTTTACATCAACGACAAGCCGGTCGAGCGGCAACGCCTGAGCGATTTCGTCGGCGAAGATCCGTGCGGGTCATCGGAGGCCTTCGGCCGGGTCAAGCGCTGGAAGGAGACGCTGCCGAACGGCGTTGCCTATGAAACGCTGGATTGCCAGGACAACGGCTATTACGACAACACCAACGAATATCTCGTGCCACCCGGCCACTTCTTCATGATGGGCGACAACCGCGACAACTCCACCGACAGCCGCGTGCAGTCGGTGGTGGGTTACGTGCCGCAGCAGAACATCATCGGCCGCGCCCAGATCATCTTCTTCTCCATTGCCGAGGGCCAGCACGTCTGGGCGATCTGGGACTGGCCGTGGTCGATACGCTGGAACCGTCTGTTCACATTTGTGCGATGAATGACGACACCGCTGATATCCTGAGTGCAACCGTCGCCCCTGACGCAGGCGCGGAGGTGCTGCCTGCGCGCAAGAAGGCGAGGAAGAAGCGCGCCAAATCGTCCGGGAAGTCGGCCGCCAAGGCGGCGACGTCAGCGATCGAGGTGCGTATCGGGCACAAATTCGCCGATCCCAATCTCCTGGTGACGGCGATGACGCATGTGTCGGCGCTGAAGCCCTCGCGCAAGCGCGGCGAGAGCTATCAGCGCCTGGAATTCCTCGGCGATCACGTGCTCGGGCTGATCGTTTCGGACATGCTCTATCGCAGCTTCCCGAACGCGGACGAGGGCGAGCTGTCGAAGCGGCTCGCCGATCTCGTGCGCAAGGAGAGCTGCGCCGATGTCGCCAAATCGCTGGGCCTTGCCGACGACATCAAGTTGGGGGCGGTCGGCGCCGGCGCCGGCGCGCGCTTACGCAAATCCGTGCTCGGCGACATCTGCGAGGCCGTGATCGGCGGTATTCCTCGACGGCGGTTATGCGGCCGCCAACGAGTTCGTCGAGCACAACTGGACCGAGCGGATGAAGAAGCCGCGGCAGCCGTTGCGCGATCCCAAGACCGTTTTGCAGGAATGGGCGCAGGGCAAGGGCCTGCCGACGCCGGTCTATCGCGAGGTCGAGCGCACCGGGCCGCATCACGATCCGCAGTTCCGCGTCGCGGTCGATCTGCCGGGCCTGGCGCCGGCCGAAGGCGTCGGCGGCAGCAAGCGCGCGGCCGAGAAGGTCGCGGCCTCCGTGATGATCGAGCGCGAAGGCGTCGGCGGCGGCGGCAATGATGGCTGAAAGCGCCGACACACGCTGCGGCTTTGTCGCCCTGATCGGCGCCCCCAATGTCGGCAAGTCCACGCTGGTCAACGCGCTGGTCGGCTCCAAGGTCACCATCGTCTCGCGCAAGGTGCAGACCACGCGCGCGCTGATCCGCGGCATCGTGGTCTCTGACAATGCGCAGATCATCCTGGTCGACACCCCTGGCATTTTCTCGCCCAAACGCCGGCTCGACCGCGCCATGGTCTCGACCGCCTGGAGCGGCGCGCATGATGCCGACCTCGTCTGCGTGCTGCTGGACGCCAAGGCCGGGCTCGACGAGGAGGCCGACGGTATCCTCAATAAAGTCGCCGGCGTCGATCACGACAAGATTCTGGTCTTGAACAAGATCGATCTGGTGCCGCGCGAAAAACTGCTGGCGCTGGCCAAGGCCGCCAATGACCGGCTGGGTTTCGCAAAGACCTTCATGGTCTCGGCGCTGTCCGGCGACGGCGTCGAGGATCTGCGCCATGCGCTGGCGCAGATGGTGCCGCCTGGACCCTTCCTTTATCACGAGGACCAGATGTCGGACGCGCCGATGCGGCAGCTCGCGGCCGAGATCACCCGGGAGAAGATTTACCAGAAGCTGCACCAGGAATTGCCATATCAGTCGACCGTCGAGACCGATAGCTGGACCGAGCGCAAGGATAATTCGGTGCGCATCGAGCAAACGATCTTTGTCGAGCGCGAAAGCCAGCGCAAGATCGTGCTGGGCAAGGGCGGCGCCACCATCAAGGCGATTGGCGCGAACTCGCGCAAGGAGATCGCGGACATTCTGGGCGTGCCTGTGCACCTGTTCCTGTTCGTCAAAGTACGCGAGAATTGGGGCGACGATCCCGACCGCTATCGTCAGATGGGACTTGAGTTCCCCAAGGAATAAGAAACGTCGATGAACCCTCCCAGAAACGTATTTCGGTTCGAAGTGCTGCTCTATGCGTCGCTGATGCTGGATGCGCTGTCGGTGGCGGTGCAGGACCGCACGCCGACCGCCGACATGACCGAGCCGATGATCATGGCCAACACACTCATCGGCGGCGGGATGATCCTGCTCCTGCTCTATTTCGTCTGGCTCGCCGCGCGCCGCCGCAAGAACTGGCCGCGCTGGGTCTTGGCCGCCGCACTGGTGCTGTCGGTGATCTCGCTGCTCCAGGTGATCGGCGCGAACGGTTTCGAACTCGACAGCGTGATCGAGATCGTGTCCTGCGTGCTGACCGGTGCCGGGCTCTATTACTCCTTCACCGGCGACGCCAAGGGCTGGTTCAACGCCTAGAATATCCGTGGCTTCGTAGGGTGGGCAAAGGCGCTCTTCGCGCCGTGCCCACCATGCGCGCGACACTGTTTGTTGATGGTTGGTGGGCACGCTACGCTTTGCCCACCCTACATGCTACTTTTCACCCCATGGAATGGACCGACGAAGGCATCGTGCTGGGCGTGCGGCGGCATGGCGAATCCTCCGCCATTGTCGAGCTGTTGACCCGCGAGCATGGCCGTCACCTCGGTCTCGTGCGCGGCGGCGCCTCGTCACGGATGCGGCCTTTGCTGCAGCCCGGCAACAGCGTCACCGCGGTGTGGCGGGCGCGGCTGGACGAGCATCTCGGCATGTACACGCTGGAGGGCACGCGGCTCCGTGCCGCGACGCTGCTGGCTTCCTCGCATGCCGTCTACGGCGTGACGCATCTCGCCGCGCTGGCGCGGTTGCTGCCCGAGCGCGATCCGCACGAGGATATCTACGAGATGCTGGAGCACACGCTGGATGACTTCGACGACGCTGGCGGCGCCGCGGTGCATCTGGTGCGTTTTGAATTGGCGATGCTGGGCGAACTCGGCTTCGGGCTCGATCTCGAAAACTGCGCGGCGACCGGAGAAACCACCGATCTCGTCTATGTCTCGCCGAAATCCGGCGGCGCGGTGTCGCGCTCGGCCGGCGAGCCCTGGCGCGACCGGCTGCTGCGGCTGCCGCCTTTCCTGCGGCAGGGCGAAGATGGTGCGAATAGCTGGACCGACCAGGACCTGCAGGACGGCTTTCAGCTCACCGGGATGTTCCTGCTGCGCCATGTGCTGGAGCCGCGCGGGCAGGGCCATTCCGACGCGCGCGACGGCTTCATCAACGCGGTGATCCGAAAACGGGCGAGCATCCGCATTCCATCATCCTGACGCGCGCGCACGCTGCGTTGCATTGCTCACGCGTCTTCTCAGCACCTTGGGTTCCGCTGCCACAATTGATCGACAGTTCGTTGCGCGCGAGAGCGCGATTTAATTTGCGCCGATGCTCAAAGTCGGATTCTCTCGGAATCGTGAATGCGGTTTTGGGGGACACCATGTTGATGCGTGCGATGAGCGCCGCAGCGCTCGTTCTATGTCTATCTTCTCTCAGTTCGAACGCGTTTGCGGGCGGCCAGGGCGGGGTCGTACACCGCCTTTCCTGCACGGCGGTCCGGTACTATGTGGCGAAATATTCGGCTTCGGCCGCAGAGATGTGGGCGCGCGGCCATGGCGCGACCGATGCCCAGATCGAGGCCGCCCGGCAATGCCTGAAAGATGTCCCCACGCGGACCGTGGAAGCGGCGCGCTGGCCAACCCAATAGAAGCTGCGGCTTCTATTCGATCACCTCGTCCGCGCGCAGCAGGATCGAGGTCGGCCGCGTCACGCCGGGCCGTCTGGGCGCTTGGGTCTGGCCCGCGCCGCTGCAAAATTTCCCTACACTCGCCATCTTTTTGAGCGCGTGAGCATGGCAGGCTCCAATCATGGGTTGAGTGGAGTCGCGTCATGGATACAGATTTTCAGACCAAGCTGGAGAAATACGAGGGCAGGGCCGCCAAGTGCAAGGAAGCGGCGCTCCAGGCGGCCGAAGGCGCCCAGCGGACGATGTATGAGGTGCTTTCCGCCTACTACAGCGGGTTGGCCTCGGATTTCCGGCAGGTCATCGAAAAGCGCAACGCCGCGTAGCCGTCGCTGCGCCTTGTTCGATCACTTCGTTCGGCCGCGACAGATCGATTCGGCACCGTCCCCCCGAGTTCGGCCGCGGTGGCGGTCCGTGTCAACGAGCGACCCAGGCCAAGCGCACCGGCCGGAAAATTACGCCGCCGCCGCAATATTTGGGCTCGCGAGAGGGGATTGCGGTCTTCCATGGCGTGAATGGAACGGATATCGCTACCCGTCCGTTCGGGTCGCCGGTGGTGACGCACGCGCCGGAACGGAAGCGCGAATTTTACCATTTCCACGCCCCCAATTGCCCCGTGTCCGGTTCAGATCAACGACAGTTTCTTCCCCGCATCGAATCCCTGCGCGGCATCGCGGCCCTGACGGTCGCATTGATGCACGTCACCATGTCATGGTTTGCCGCGCAGCCGCGCGGCGTCTTCGACGAGATCGGCCTGAAGGCGATCAAGGCTATGGGCAACGGATTTGGCGCGGTGGTCGCGTTCTTCGTGATCAGTGGCTTTGTGCTGGCGCGCTCACTCGATCGCGATTTCAGCGCGAAGCGTTTTGCCAGAGCGCGGATTTTCCGGCTGTTTCCCGCCGCCATCAGCACCATCGCCATCTTCGCCGTGCTGTTCTATGCGTTCGGCTTCAATCTTTATGGGGAAGAGGGCGCTTTCTTTACGCCACTGAACATCGTGGCGAACATGCTGATGCTGCGCACGGATATCGATGCCGTGATGTGGTCGATGAAAGCGGAACTGGCGGCAACGCCTCTGATTTTCCTGTGCGTCTGGCTGTTTCGGCGCTACGGGGAATGGCCGGTGATCGCCATGATATGGGTCTTGTTCGGCCTGTCGTTCCTCGGCCAGTATCGTCACGCGATCGGCACCGACACCAATCTCACCGCGCTTTATGCCTTTCCGTTCGGGATATTGCTGCACTTCAAGGGCGCCGGCCTTGCGAAGCGCCTGAAGCCCAACGGAGTCACGCTTGCAGCGTTGGCATCCATCGGCTTGTTTTGGGCATGTTCCTTCTTCAAGCCCGAGGGGACATGGACCGCGCTGGTGGAATGCTTGAGCGCGGCAACCCTCGTGATGCTGGTTGCCTATCGCGTGGAGGCGCCGCTTTTCACGCCGCTTGATCTGCCGATCGTGAGGTTTTACGGCCGGATTTCCTACAGCTTCTACCTCCTGCACCCGCTGTCGCTGTGGGCGGCCGCCAGGCTCACGTCATATTTGTGGGAACGGTATAGCTGGCTGCCCGTGACGCTGATCCTCGCCGTCAGCTTCTTGTTTTCGCTGATGCTCACCACACCGCTGGCCTATCTCTCGTGGCGCTATGTCGAGCGTCCCGCCCTCAATTGGCGCTCGGCGTGGCAGTCCCGGAGCGCGGCGGTGGTTTCCGGTGATCTCAAGGCATTGCCCTGATTCGCGCCTTGTCCGATTCGCGCGAAGGGTTTAACTCGTCGGCATGGGAAAAACACTGATTCCGCCTGAGCCGGAGAAGATCGACGACGTTCCGCTGCGCGATGCGCTGGAAGAGCGTTATCTCTCCTATGCACTCTCGACCATCATGCACCGCGCGCTGCCGGATGCGCGCGACGGCCTGAAGCCGGTGCACCGGCGCATTCTCTACGGCATGCGCCTGCTCAACCTCAATCCGGGCGGAACGCCGAAGAAGTCGGCCAAGATCGTCGGCGAGGTGATGGGCTCGTACCATCCCCATGGCGACCAGGCGATCTACGACGCCATGGTGCGCCTCGCGCAGGATTTCAACTCGCGCTACCCGCTGGTCGACGGCCAGGGCAATTTCGGCAATATCGACGGCGATAACCCCGCCGCGATGCGCTACACCGAGGCGCGGCTCACCGACGTCGCGCGGCTGCTACTGGAAGGCATCGACGAGGACGCGGTCGAGCTAAAGCCGACCTATGACAACAGCGGCAAAGAACCGGTGGTTCTGCCCGGCGGCTTCCCGAACCTTCTCGCCAACGGCTCCCAGGGTATCGCGGTCGGCATGGCGACGTCGATTCCGCCGCACAACGCCGCCGAGCTTTGCGACGCCGCGCTGCATCTGATCGACAAGCCCGATGCCAAGTCGAAATCTCTGCTGAAATGGGTGAAGGGCCCGGATTTCCCGACCGGGGGCATCGTCGTCGATCCCAAGGAATCGATCGCAGAGGCCTACGTCACCGGCCGCGGCTCGTTCCGCACCCGCGCCAAATGGGTGCAGGAAGAGGGCTCCCGCGGCACCTGGGTGATCGTCATCACCGAAATCCCGTGGCTGGTGCAGAAGTCGCGGCTGGTCGAAAAGATCGCCGAACTCCTCAACGAGAAGAAGCTGCCGCTGGTCGGTGACGTCCGCGATGAATCCGCCGAGGACGTCCGTCTCGTCATCGAGCCGAAGTCGCGCGCGGTCGATCCGGAATTGATGATGGAATCGCTGTTCCGGCTGACCGAGCTGGAAAGCCGGATCTCGCTGAATCTCAACGTGCTGATCAAGGGCAAGGTGCCCAAGGTCGTGGGCCTCGCCGAGTGCCTGCGCGAATGGCTCGACCATCTGCGCGACGTCCTGATCCGCCGCTCGAATTATCGCAAGGAGCAGATCGAGCACCGCCTCGAAGTGCTCGGCGGCTACCTGATCGCCTATCTGAACATCGACAAGGTGATCAAGATCATCCGCACCGAGGACGAGCCCAAGCCCGTCCTGATGAAGACCTTCAAGCTCACGGACATTCAGGCCGATTCCATCCTCAACATGCGCCTGCGCAATCTGCGCAAGCTGGAGGAAATGGAGATCCGCACCGAGGACAAGAACCTTCGCGGCGAGCTGAAGGGCCTCAAAGGGCTGCTCGGCTCGGAGACCGAGCAATGGGCCAAGGTCGGCGAGCAGGTGAAGAAGGTCCGCGACATGTTCGGGCCGAAGACACCGCTCGGCAAGCGCCGTACCGCCTTCGCCGACGCGCCGGAGCATGATCTTGCCGCGATCGAGGAAGCCTTCGTCGAGCGCGAGCCGGTCACGGTCGTGGTGTCCGAGAAGGGCTGGGTGCGCACCATGAAGGGCCACATGGCCGATCTCTCGGGCCTCGCCTTCAAGACCGACGACAAGCTTGACCAGGCTTTCTTTGCCGAAAGCACCTCGAAACTGCTGCTGTTTGCCACCAACGGCAAATTCTATTCGCTCGATGTCGCAAAACTGCCGGGCGGGCGCGGCCATGGCGAGCCGATCCGCATGTTCGTCGACATGGACCAGGATGCGGCGATCGCCTCGCTGTTCGTCAACAAGGGCGGCCGCAAATTCCTGATCGCGAGCACCGAAGGCCAAGGCTTCATCGTCAATGAGGACGATTGCGTCGGCAACACCCGCAAGGGCAAGCAAGTCCTGAACGTGACCATGCCGGCCGAAGCCAAGGCGATCACCACTGTTGGCGGCGACATGGTCGCGGTCATCGGCACCAACCACAAGATGGTGGTGTTTGGCATCGATCAGGTGCCGGAGATGGCGCGTGGCCGCGGCGTCCGCCTGCAGAAATACACCAGTGCCTCGCTGTCCGACGTCACCACCTTCGATTCCAAGACGGGGCTTGCCTGGAAGGACGGCGCCGGCCGCGACCAGAGCATGACCATGAAGGAATTGGCCGACTGGCGCGGCAACCGCGCCGATGCCGGCCGTCTCGCCCATGGCCTGCCCAAGTCGAACAAGTTCGGCAAGCCGGTGGAGTAGTCCGGCCTGGAGATGGCCGGGCTGTGATGACGCAAGGCGCGCGATGCGCCTTAAAGCGCGATGGCCTTAAGTTGAATCGCCATCGCGCTTTTTTTTGTTCGCGCATAATCTTTTCGGAAAACCGCCAGGCACTTTTACGGATCATGAGTCAGGGCAGCAGCTTGCGCAGCGCCTCCGGCACCCGGGTGCTGGTAACTTCGACTTCCTTGTTCGGCGCCCCGGCTTCATCGGTGTGAAACGTGTAGGTGAATGCGTCTGGAATGCGGTCGGCGACGTTTGGGGGTGTCGGATTTTCCAACAGTGCCCCGAGCGCCTGTTTCGCCGCCGGATCCAGCTCTTCCATCTGGAAGACTTTTGTCTTGGGCTTCATCCCTGCCATGGGGCCGCCGTACCGCGTAACCTTGAGGGGCATCGGAAACACTCCGCTTTCAGGGCCGTTGCGGCCTAGCTAAGCACGGATCGCATCCAATGCCACCAAGCGGCGGTCGGCCTCCCGTTGGCAGGCGTGGCGAGGGCCTAAATTAGTGTCGCGCCACCGACATCTTGGCGGGCTTTCGCTTGTGGGTCGACGCCAGGGCGGCCTTTTTCGCCACCGCTGTTCCCTTTGCCGCCTTCTTGCCGGACTCTGACGGCTTGATGGCCTTCATGCCCAGCGATGCGACAGGGCCCACCGCCTGAGTGATGACGCCGACATCGATCCAGGCCTGTGACACCTTCTTCGCAGTCGCATCGTCGAAGAAATCGCGCGCCACGGAAATCGTCTCGTTGGCGCATTTGGCGAAATCGGTCTCGCCCTTGAGGCGCTGGGTCAGCGTGATGTACCAGATCTTCGCGGCCGTCTGCCACGAGGGCTTTCCGATCGCCGTCGCGGCAAGATAGAAGGCGTGGTTGGGAATGCCCGAATTGTAGTGAACACCGCCGCTATCTCCGAACGGGTTGTCCGGCAGGTTCACATAGTCCTTCATATGCGCCGGCTGCGGGTCGTCCGGATTGGCCGTCCCGGGCGCCTTCATGGAGCGCAGCGCGCCGCCGTTGAGCAGCAGCTTGTCGCCGACCAGCCAGTTAGCCGTGGCAGGATCGGTCTGATTGTCATGCCATTGCCGGATCACGACACCGAACACGTCCGACATGGACTCGTTCAGGGCGCCGGACTGATTGTGATAGGGAAGACCGGCCGAGAACTGGGTGATGCCATGGGTGAGTTCGTGGCCGACCACGTCGAGGCACTGAGTCATGCGTCCGAACTGTTCACCGCCGTCCCCATAGATCATCTGCTGGCCGTTCCACAGCGCGTTGTCGAAGCCCTGTCCGTTTTCGCTATAATGGACGGATGACACGATTGTCATGCCGCCATCGTTGATGGAGTTGCGGCCGAACACCGTGTTGTAGAAATCCCAGGTGATGCCGGCAAAATCGTAGGCCTCGCGGACCGCGACATCGGCGGGCGGCTGGTCATTTTCCTGCATGACGAGTTGGCGCGACAGGTCCGAGGTTCCCTGGCAGTCGAAGATGCGCCGGACCTTTGTCCTGGCCACCCCCGGTCCAACACGCGCCAGGTTCAGGGTTTGGGACAAGGCGGCGCGGATCGCTCGGGCGCGCTCGGTCGCCTCGATCGTTGCGAGCGCCCGGTCGCGAACCTGCGGATCGCTGCTCTCGGCATATTTCTTCAGCAGATAAGGGGGCATGATCGAGCAAAAAATGCAGTGCTGTGTCATTGGTCACTCCTGTCGATCTTGATTGAAAAAGATATCTAAATAACTGAAGATAGAAATAATTTATCATACACTCACAGGTGTATCTACGCAAGAATTCGGCGCTGCGGCCGGGGGACGCATACGGCTCGGCTCATCCAAGTCAGGCACGTCACAAATCTCCTTTTGACGAGGTCCCGCTTCTCGCCGATGCTCTCCCCAAAATCAGGAGGAGGCGGCCATGAGCGGAGCGAAGTGGCGTCGGGGTGTTGTCGCTGGCATTGCGCTGGCACTATTCGCCATTCCACTGCACGCCCAGACCATCCCAGGTGCGCTGCCGGAGTCCGCGAAAGCGCTATCGCAGGGCGAATGGCCGGCTTATGCCGGGACCTATGCTGCAGCGCGCTATTCGCCGCTGACCCAGATCAACCGCGACAACCCCAAAAATCTCCACGTCGTGTGGCGCTGGAAATCGCCGGACATGGCGATCAAAGAAGCAAAACCCGATGTCGGCCCGAGCCATGCCAATGAATCGACGCCGCTGATGGTCGGCGGCGTGCTCTACACCTCGACCTCGCTATCCGAAGTCGCCGGCATCGACGCCGCGACCGGCGAGACCAAATGGGTATTCGACCCCAAACTCTACGAGAACGGGCTGGGGCTGCCGGCCAACCTCGGCTGGACCCATCGCGGCGTCGCCTATTGGCGCAATGGCGACGACGAGCGCATCGTGATCCTGACCGCGTTTGCGCAAATGATCGCGCTCGACGCCAAGACCGGCAAGCCCGTGCCGGGTTTCGGCACCGACGGCCGCGTCGACCTTGCCAAAGGACTGCGGCGGCCGGTCGAGCCGGACTACTACACCATGACCTCGCCGCCGGTGATCGTGCGCAATGTCATCGTGGTTGGCTCGTCCGTGTTCGACTGGTGGGGCAAGCGGCCGTCACCGCCCGGCGATGTCAGAGGGTACGACGTCGCAAGCGGCAAGCTGCTCTGGACCTTCCATACGGTCGCGCAGGGCGAGGAACCCGGTGTCGAGACCTGGGAGAAGGATTCCTGGAAGCAGGCCGGCAACGCCAATGTCTGGGCGCCGATGAGCGCGGACGAAGAGCTCGGCTATGTCTACCTGCCCGTCAGCACGCCGACCAATGATTACTATGGCGGCGATCGGCCCGGCGACGGACTCTATGGCGAAAGCCTGGTCTGCCTCGACGTCACGTCAGGCAAGAAAGTCTGGCACTTCCAGCTCGTGCATCATGGCTTGTGGGATTACGACCCGCCGGCGGCGCCGAACCTGATCGACATCACCGTCGACGGCAAGCCGATCAAGGCGGTCGCGCAAGTGACCAAGCAGGCCTACCTTTATGTGTTCGATCGGCTCACCGGCAAACCGGTCTGGCCGATCGAGGAGCAGCCGGTGCCGGCTTCCACCATGCCAGGGGAGCAGGCTTCGAGGACGCAGCCGATTCCGTCAAAGCCTGCGCCGTTCGACATCCAGGGCGCAACCGATGACAATCTGATCGACCTGACGCCGGAGATTCATCAGGAAGCGATCGAGATCGCCAAGGCTTACGACCGTGGCCCCCTGTTCACGCCGCCGACCCAGCGCGGCACGATCCAGGTGCCCGGCAATGGCGGCGGCGGCAACTGGGCGGGCGCGGCGATCGATCCCGAGACGCATATGCTCTATGTATCCACCTATCGGGTCCCGTCGCTCATCACGGTCCACAGGCCGGAAGCCCCCTGGCAAGGTACCTACGACTTCATCGGCGAGGCCAGATATCTGCCGGGGCCGCGCGGCCTGCCGCTAATGAAGCCGCCATTCGCCAGCATCGTCGCCATCGACATGAACGCGGGCGAGCATCGCTGGCGCATTCCCGTTGGCCGCAGCATCGCGATGCCTTCGGTGCAGCGCGTGGCGCCGTCAGGGGAGTTTGGCTTGCTTGCGCGCGGCTGGGCGCTGGTGACGAAATCGGTGATGATCGTCGTGCAGATGGGATATCTGAGCCCGCCACGCTTGGTGCCCGGCAAGAATTTGCCGATCCGCGATCTGCATAATCTCGATCCGCATCTGTGGGTGTACGACAAGGCGACAGGCGAGAAGCTGGCCGAGATCGAGCTGCCGTCCAACGCGACCGGGGCGCCGATCACCTATATGGCCGGCGGCAGGCAGTTCATCGTCTTTGCCGTCGGCGGCGGGCCGCTGACGGAAGAGCTGATCGCGGTCGCGCTCTAGCTAGATCAGCCCCGCCAGCCGCAACGCGATGCCGGCGACGCAGGAGCCGCCGAGCACGGTGAGCATGCCGAGATTGAAGCGGAAGATCGCGGTTGCCGACGCGACCGCAAGCACGAATGCTGCGACATCGAGGCTCGAGAGCAGCGGCAAGTCGAACGACAGGCCGTAGGTGTGGATCGGCGTTGTCTCGCGAAACACCGTGTGCAGTGCGAACCAGATCGAGAGATTGAGGATCACGCCGACGACCGCCGCCGTGATCGCGCCAAGCGCACCGGAAAGGCCCTTGTTGCCGCGCAGCTGCTCGATGTAGGGCGCGCCGGCAAAGATCCAGAGGAAGCAGGGTGTAAACGTGACCCAGGTCGCGAGCAGGCCGCCGCAGGCGCCGGCGACGAGCGGCGACAGCGTGCCGGGATCGCGATAGGCGGCCATGAAGCCCACGAATTGCAGCACCATGATCAGCGGACCCGGCGTGGTCTCGGCCATGCCGAGCCCGTCCAGCATCTCCTGCGGTTTCAGCCAGTGATAATGCTCGACCGCCTGTTGTGCGACATAGGCCAGCACCGCGTAGGCGCCGCCGAAGGTCACCATCGCCATCTTGCTGAAGAACAGCGCGATCTGGCTAAAGGTGTTGGCCGGCCCAAGGCCGATCAGGATTGCCGCGACCGGCGCCAGCCACAGCGCGAGCCACACCAGGCTGACGCGCAGCGCTCGCGCCGCATCGGGGCGGGCGTGCTCGGGCGTCTCGTCGCCGAGCGCGCTGTCGGCATCGGCATTTTTCTTGGCCCCATGTTCGCTGCCGGCAAATTCCGACCGGCCGCTCTTGGCGCCGATATAGCCGATGATCCCGGCCGCGATGATGATGATCGGGAACGGCACCGCGAAGAAGAAGATCGCGACAAAGGCTATCGCTGCCAGCGCCAGCATGACGTTGTTGCGCAGCGCGCGCTTGCTGACGCGCACCAGCGCCTGGATCACGATCGCGAGCACCGCGGCCTTCAGCCCGAAGAACAGCGCCTCGACATACCAGACCTTGCCGAAGGCGGCGTAGATGATGCTCAGCGCCATGATGGCGATGATGCCGGGGAGGATGAAGAGACCGCCCGCCATGATGCCGCCGGCGGTGCGGTGCATCAGCCAGCCGACATAGGTCGCGAGCTGCTGCGCCTCGGGGCCCGGCAGCAGCATGCAGTAGTTGAGCGCATGCAAAAACCGGCTCTCGGAAATCCAGCGCTT
>DATMNV010000138.1:0-14775 GCA_035568535.1 Bradyrhizobium sp. | reverse complement strand
CGGAAGAGATGATCGGGCGGAACTTCAAGCGGGGTGCTGCCGACCAGCAGAAGGTGTTCGAGCTCAATCAATACACCGCGCGGCTGATCAGCCCGATCGACGGCGAGTACCGCCTGATTTCGTCGCGCGCGCTCGCCGATTTTCCGATCGTGATCGTCGCCACAACGACGGAGGCAGCCGCCCTCGCCGACTGGCAGGAGCAGATGCGGTTTCTGATCTGCGTCGGCGCCACTTCGGTGCTGCTGATCGCGGTACTGCTGTTCCTGGTGGTACGCCGCCTGTCGCGGGACCACGCGGCATCGCGACAGCGCCTTACGCTGGAAAAGCAGCGGCTCGACAAGGCCGTCAACAACATGACGCAGGGTCTTTTGCTGTTCGACTCGTCCAGGCGGCTGGTGATCTGCAACCACCGCTATATCGAGATGTACGGCCTGTCGCCGCAAATCATCAAGCCGGGCGCCAGTTTCCGCGAGATCATCATGCATCGCATGGAGACCGGCTCGTTTGTCGGCGACGCCGACGAATATATCGAGGCCACCTTGCGCGACATCGGCAAGGAGAAGCTCACCGTCATCGAAACCCCTGATGGCCGTTTCGTGCAAATCGTCAATGAGCCGCTGGCGGACGGCGGCTGGGTCGCAACCCATGAGGACGTCACCGAGCGCCGGCGCACCGAGCAGCGCATCACCCGTCTCGCCCATTACGATGCGCTGACCGACCTGCCGAACCGCGCCCTGTTCCACGAACGGCTGAAGCAGGAACTCGCGCAGATCCCGCACCGGCGGCAGCTCGCCGTCTATTACATCGACATTGACGAGTTCAAGAGCGTCAACGATTCCCTCGGCCACCTGACCGGCGACGAGCTTCTGAAATCGGTCGCCGTCAGCCTCAGCCAATGCGTCGGCGCCGCCGGTTTCGTGGCCCGGCTCGGCGGCGACGAATTCGCCATCGTCCAGACCGGCGTCCAGACCACAGAGGACGTCCTCGATCTCGTCACGCGTGCCTTCGACGCCATCCGCACGCCCTTCGAGTGCCTCGGCCACCAGCTCACCGCCGACGCCAGCATCGGCATTGCGCTGGCGCCCGGCCACGGCACCGAACTCGACCAGATCCTGAAGAACGCCGACCTTGCGATGTACGCCGCCAAGGCGGCGGGACGGCGCACCTACCGCTTCTTCGACCCCGGCATGGATGCCCATGCCCGCGCGCGCCGCCAGCTCGAGGTCGATCTGCGCCAGGCGATCACGACCGGCGCGCTGGAGGTCCACTATCAGCCCTGCGTCAGCCTGCAGGACAACCGCATCACCGGCTGCGAGGCGCTGGTGCGCTGGCGCCATGGCGAGCGCGGCATGGTCTCGCCGGCCGAGTTCATTCCGATCGCGGAAGAGACCGGGCTGATCAACCAGCTCGGCGAACATGTGCTGATCACCGCCTGCACCGAGGCCGCGACCTGGCCGGACGACATCCGGCTTGCGGTCAACGTGTCGCCGGTCCAGTTCAAGAGCGGCACGCTGGCGCTGAAGGTCATGTCGGCGCTCGCGATATCGGGTCTCGCCGCCGGCCGGCTCGAGCTCGAAATCACCGAAGCCGTGCTGATCCGCGACGACGAGGCGGCGCTCGCCATCCTGCACCAGCTCCGCGCCATCGGAGTGCACATCGCGCTCGACGATTTCGGCACCGGCTACTCGTCGCTGAGCTATCTGCAGCGCTTCCCCTTCGACAAGATCAAGGTCGACCGCAGCTTTGTGAAGGACATCAGCGAAGCTGGCGGCGGCTCCTCGCACATCGTGCAGGCCGTGGTGAACATCGCCGCCGCCCGCCAAATGACGACGACGGCCGAAGGCGTCGAGACCGAAGAGCAGCGGCAGGCGCTGCGCACCCTCGGCTGCTCGGAAATGCAGGGCTGGCTGTTCAGCGCGGCCAAGCCTGCCGAGGAGATCAGGGAGCTGTTCGCCACGTATCGCGAAGGCGCTGCCCCGGCGATCCCGGCACGCAAACGCCGGCCGAAGACGGCTTAGGCAATCTTCTTCAATCGGCATCAACGAACTGCACGACACCCGGTTGCCTTGCCTCAATGGCCGCGAGGAGCTTTGGCACCAGCGGTTTGAGGTCGGAGAGACGGCTTGATTTGGCGCGCAAAACAATGATGGCGATGGGATGAGACGCCAGATTTTGCTGGAAGGCGAGATTTCCATCCACGGTGATGAATACCTCAAACTCGGCAGCGGCCAGCGCCAGCAATTCACCGTTCTTAATGGCCGTCCAACCCATCTGTCGGGCGGTCCTTGCCTCATGGCCCGCGATATCGCGGACCAAGCGCCAATCGACACACTCGTCCAGAAAAACCTTCACGAAGCGGCTTCGATCATCTTCGCCTTGGCTTCTTCCAGAAACGAGATGACCTGCTCTCGCGTCACAGACGGGAAACCTTCAAGAAAATCATCGATGGACTCGCCACCCTCGATATAGTCAAGCAGCGTCTGCACCGGCACGCGCGTCCCGTGGAACACTACAGCCCCGCTCATGATGTCGGGGCTGCGCGAAATGATCGGATGCTTCACCTTATCCAGCCTCAGTTGGGTACCGCCGCCTTGGGCTGCGGCCGTACATCGGCATTGACCTGGACGCCGCGCAAGAGATTGTAGGCCGCGGCCAACGCCTTGTCGTCCTTCTCCTCCGGCGGCACGTAGGATTGCGAGCCGCTTTGCTCGCCGGCTTCGGCGGAAAGGTGTCCGCGCATCGAGGCCTCGCCCTTGATGTCGACACGGCCCTTCAACTCGTCCGGCACATCCTGCAGCACTTCGATATCCGGCTTGATGCCGAGCGCCTGGATCGAATGGCCCGACGGCGTGTAGTAGCGCGCGGTGGTGAGCGCCAGCGCGCCATTGCCGGTGCCGAGCGGAATGATGGTCTGCACCGATCCCTTGCCGAACGAGCGCGTGCCGATCAGCGTCGCACGCTTGTGGTCATGCAGCGCTCCCGCCACGATTTCGGAGGCCGAGGCCGATCCGCCATTGATCAGGACCACCAGCGGCTTGCCCTTGATGAAGTCGCCACCGCGGGCGGTGAAGCGCTGGGTTTCTTCCGGATTGCGGCCGCGGGTCGAAACGACCTCGCCGCGCTGCAGGAAGGTGCTCGATACCGACACTGCCTGGTCGAGCAGGCCGCCCGGATTATTGCGGAGATCGACGACGTAGCCGACGAGCTTGTCCTGCGGAATCTCCTTCTGGATGTCCGCTACCGCCTTGCGCAGACCCTCGGTGGTCTGCTCGTTGAACGAGGTGACGCGGATATAACCGATGTCGCCGTTATCGGTGTGATAACGCACCGGCTTAACCCGGATGATCTCGCGCGTCAGCGTGATGTCGAGCGGCGCATCCTTGCCCTTGCGCAGGATCTTCAGGTGCGTCTTGGTGTTGACCGCGCCCTTCATCTTGTTGACGGCCTGCTCGAGCGTCAGCCCCTGGACATTCTCATCGTCGATCTGGCTGATCAGATCGCCAGAGAGGAGGCCGGCCTTGGCCGCCGGCGTGTCGTCGATCGGCGAGACCACCTTGACGAGGCCGTCTTCCATCGTGACCTCGATGCCGAGACCGCCGAACTCGCCGGAGGTGGTCTCCTGCATTTCGCGCCAGGCCTTGTCGTTCATGTAGCGCGAATGCGGATCGAGCGAGGTCACCATGCCGTTGATCGCGCCTTCGATCAGGCTGGTGTCGGCGGGCTTCTCGACATAGTCGGAGCGGACGCGCTCAAAGACCTCGCCGAACAGATTGAGCTGCGAATAGGTGTCGCCGGCATTCGCGGCGGCCTTCGCCCTGGCGATGATATTTTCGCCCGGCCCCGTGACCAGCAGCGTCAGGCACACACCCGTCACAGAACCCAAGAGAAATAGGAAATTCTTCCGCATATGTCCGCCGCCTTCCGCGCTGGAATTGTGCCCAAATAAGGTCGAAACCAAAAACTCACAATACCTTTCGGGTTTCTTCAAGGCCGGACTGCAAGCCGACCTGCCAAGTCGATGGTTGTGTCCCGAACCCGCGCTTGGCCCTCGTACCGAGCCACCAGCCGAACTGCGGCGGCACGCCACGGAAGGGACCATCGGCGCCCAATTTCAAGGCAGCATCCATCGGCCAGTTCGGATTATTCAGGATTTCGCGGCCAACTGCGATCAAATCCGCCTGACCTTCCCTTAAAATCTGTTCAGCCTGGTCGCCATGGATGATCAAGCCGACCGCCATGGTCATGATATCGGCGTGGCGCCGGACATATTCCGACAGCGGCACCTGGTAGCTGTATTTGATCTCCCTGCCGAGGATCGGCGCCTGGTCGGTGATTCCCCCGGACGAACAGTCGATTACGTCGACGCCCCTGGTTTTAAGTATCTTGGCAAGCCGCGCGCTTTGTTCCGGTCCCCAGCCGGCATTGTCCTCGACCGAGAGCCGCACGAACAACGGCTTGTGAAGGGGCCAATGGGTCCGCACCTCCTCCGCGACCTCGATGATGAAGCGCATCCGGTTCGCTTCGGAACCACCGTATTCGTCGCTGCGCTGGTTGGCGCGCTCCGACAGGAACTCGTGCACGAGATAGCCGTGGGCGCCGTGCAGCTCCAGGACCTCGAAGCCCGCTTCATGCGCCCGGCGCGCGCCGCTGCCCCAGGCCTGCACCAGGTCTTTCACCTCCTGGCGTTCCAGCGCCCGCGGCATCGGCCATTTCTCGCTGTGGGCGATCGCGCTCGGCGCCACCGGGCTCCAGGCATCCCAATCGTCGATCTCGGGTATGCGCTTCAGCGGACCATCCCCCTCCCAGGGCCGATTGGCGCGCGCCTTGCGCCCGGAATGGCCGAGCTGGATACCGGCGACCGCGCCCTGCTCCCTGATGAATTTAACCAGCCGGCTGAGCGGCTCGATGAACGTATCATCCCAGATGCCGAGGTCGCCGACGGTGCCGCAGCCGCGCCGCTCGACCTTGGTCGATTCGACCACGACGAGACCGGCGCCACCAGCTGCGAACTTGCCGGCATTCATCAGGTGCCAGTCGGTCGGAAAGCCCTTCACCGCCGAATATTGGTGCATCGGCGGCACCACGATGCGATTGCGCAGCTTCACGTCCCGGATCGAGAATGGCGAAAACAGCATCAACCCCGACATGAGCCAACTCCCTCGCGCCATGTTTTGGTTGCGGCCGACGATATCGGGCGCGGCCCGAGCCGCAAAGCCGGAAATACCGCGCACGGCAAGCGAGCATCGCCCGCAAGCCATGCAAATTTGGGATGGCGTGAAGCCTCTGGAAGCGATAGGCGAGTAAGCAACAACAGCCGAACGACGATCGGGGGAGAAAACCATGAACGAAGCGATCCGGCCAACGCGCAATGTCGAGCTCGGGGCGAGCACCGAGCCGTTCCAGAACCTGCATGAGTTCGTGCGCAAGGCCCGCGCCAACCTCAACCAGAATGCCTGGGATTATATCGTCGGCGCCGCCGAGACCGAGACCACGATGCGGCGCAACCGCATGTCGCTGGATGAGATCGCGTTCCGGCCGCGCGTGCTGCGCAATGTCGCCAAGGTCGACGCGACAGTCGAACGCTTCGGCCGCAAGATGCGGCTGCCGGTGATGCTGGCCCCCGTCGGCGCGCTGGAAATCTTCGATCCCGCGGGTGCCGCTGCCGTGGTGCGCGGCGTCGGCAAGTTCGGCGCCGCCCATATGCTGAGCTCGGTATCCGAGCCGGGGCTCGAGAAGACCGCGGAAGCCGCCCCCGACGCGATGCGTCTGTTCCAGCTTTATGTGCGCGGCGACGATGCCTTCGTCGAGGACCATGTCGCCCGCGCCATTGCCGCGAAATACACCGCCTTCTGTCTCACCGTCGACACCGCGCATTACAGCCGGCGCGAACGCGACATCGCCAAGCGCTATGTGCGCGAAAGCCGCGCGCGCTCGACCGGCGGCGACTACCAGAAGGGACTGGAGTGGCGCACGGTCAAGCTGATCAAGGACAAGTACAAGATTCCGCTGATCATCAAGGGCATCGCGACCGCGGAGGACGCCCTCATCGCGCTCGATCATGGCGTGGAGTGGATCTACGTCTCCAACCATGGCGGCCGCCAGCTCGATCATGGCCGCGGCGCCATGCATGTGCTGCCGGAGATCGTCGACGCGGTGAAGGGGCGCGCGAAAATCATGGTCGATGGCGGCTTCTGCCGCGGCTCGGACGTGGTGAAGGCGATTGCGTCGGGCGCCGACATCGTCGGCATCGGCCGCCTGCAATGCTGGGCGCTGGCGGCGGCCGGCGAGACCGGCGTGTTCCGAATGCTCGAGCTGCTCGAAGATGAAGTGATCCGCAGCCTCGGGCTGCTTGGCGTCACATCGTTCGGCCAGCTCGAAAAATCGCATCTGCATCCGGCGACGCCGGCCAACGTGCCGAGCGTGTTCTCGGCCTATCCGCTGCTGGACATCGAGCCCTATCGCTACTGAGGATTCCGGCGAAGCGGGTGGCGTGTCATCATTGTCACGTCATCCGGCAGTATGTATTTGATCGCCATGCCCCCTCCCCGCCTTTCCCCCGGAGCCGCCGACGCGCTGCTGTTCGATCTCGGCCGCGTCGTCCTCAACATCGATTTCCCGAGGGCGCTGGCCTGCTGGGCAGGCCATGCCGGATGCGAGCCAGCCGATATCGCCACGCGCTTTGTGGTCGACGAATCCTACCATCATCACGAGCGAGGCACGATCAGCGACGAGGCCTTTTTCGACAATCTGCGTCGCTCGCTCGGTATCGCCATCACCGACGCGCAGTTCCTCGAGGGCTGGAACGCGATCTTCGCCGGCGAGATGGAAGGCATTGCGCCCCTGCTTGAGCGCGCCGCGAAACATTTCCCGCTCTATGTCTATTCCAACACCAACCGGCCGCATATCGCGCACTTCACGCAGGTCCACGCGCGCACGCTGAAACCGTTCCAGGAGCTCTATTACTCCTCCACGATCGGCCACCGGAAGCCGGACGCAGCTGGCTTCGACCATGTCGTGGCTGCGATCGGCAAGCCTGCCTCGCGCATCGTGTTCTTCGACGACCTCGCCGACAATGTCGAAGCGGCGCGAGCGTGCGGGCTGAAGGCGGTTCATGTCACCTCGAGCCGCGATGTCGCGGATGCGCTCGACGCGCTCGGGATTTAGCTTCGACTCTCAACCGGGCGCTTCGCCGGTCATATCTCCGCATAAATTTCGATTACATTTCCGTCGGGATCGCGGAAGAAGATGGTGCGATGGCCGAAGGCGTGATCGGTCAATGGATGCGTCAGCTTGACGCCCTTCTCTTCCAG
This sequence comes from Bradyrhizobium sp., assembly GCA_035568535.1. GTDB lineage: Bacteria > Pseudomonadota > Alphaproteobacteria > Rhizobiales > Xanthobacteraceae > Bradyrhizobium. The sequence goes on along the minus strand of DATMNV010000138.1, from coordinate 7,465 downwards.
GTGAGACGCGCATTTGGCCACCAGGTCCGGCGCGACGCGGAATGCCAGTTGCAGGGATAGCGCGCCCTTCGGCGGCGGCGCATCGTTGAACAGCCCGCCATAGGCGGCGAGCGCCAGCGTGTTGGCGCCGACGCGGTACTCGATCCATTTATCGGACAGCGTGCGCTGGGGCGGAAACTCCATCACGGTCTCATAGAATCGGCGCATCGCCGCCATGTCGCGCGCGAAGATGACGGTGTAGTCGATCTGCCTGATCTCATGCAGCGGGTTCATTGGCTCTTTGATGGCTGGGGATGTGGCCGAACTGAAGGACGATGGCGAGCCTATCACAGGGAGTACGCGATACCCCGCTAACCGGCAGCAAAACTGCTGGTGCAGAGAACATAGGTCTCCGGCAGGTCGTGACAGGGACGGCCAACACGCCTAAAGCAGATGACAGGCCGGGCAGCGCCTGCATAGAATGGTCCATCGCGGGCGGTGACTGCACGAGATCCATCAACTAGACTTGCACTGGACCTGAACTAGACTTGGGTCGACCTTTGCTGCCCGATCGGAATTCTAGCCAATCGCCCGAAGTTGATTGAGTAAATACTGGAGTACGCAATGCCGTCAGGATTCGATTTTTGGAACGGAACGGGCAATTGGGGGGTGAATCTCGCCAACTGGAGCCAAAAGAGTCCGCCGACAGGCGTCGCCGAGATCCAGACCGGCACCGTAATTCTCACTACGCCCGCCAGCCTCGATGAGCTTCTTCGAGTCGATGCCCCAGCCACCCTGCAAATCAGTTCTGTTGGAGGTGAGCTCAGTACGGACCAGCTCCTGAACGCAGGCTCGATCGACATTTCGGGCGGCCAGCTCGTTGCGTACATCGTCAACAACGTTGGCTCGATCAGCATTTCCGAAGGTCGCCTCTCGATTGAAGGAACTGACGGAGCAACGGGAACGCTGAACGGAGCCGGATCGATTACCCTGAAGTCGGGCGGCACGCTCTCTATCGATTCGTCGGCAAGCGGTGGGACCGTGGACTTCGCCCCCGGTGCAAACGCCGAACTATTGCTCCTCCGCGACAAGGGCTTTGGCGAGACGATTTCCGGGCTCGAAGTCGGGGCGGGCGGCGCGAAAACCGATTTCATTCACATCTCGGGGGCCGTCACGATCAGCTCGGTCAGCGGCCAGGGCACCACCGACGGCACGGTTACCCTTTCCGACGGCGCCGTGCTGCACTTGACCAACATCAGTTCACCGAACTGGTTTGTGACAGCGACCAACGATGCCGGCACCGATATCTACCTCAGCGACATCGCCTGCTACTGCCGGGGAACCCGGATCCTCACCGACAAGGGCGAGGTCGCGGTCGAGGACCTCGCGATCGGCGATGCCGTGGTGACGGCTTCGGGACAGGCCAGGCCGATCAAATGGATCGGCAGGCGCAGCTATGGCGGCCGCTTCATCATGAGCCGCAACGACATCCTGCCGATCTGCTTCAAGGCGGGATCGCTCGGGGACACGATGCCGAGGCGCGATTTCTGGATCTCGCCGCACCATGCGATGTATTTCGAGAATGAAGGGAATGGCGGCGTGCTGATCGAGGCCAAGGACCTCGTCAACGGCATCTCCATCGTTCAGGCCGAGCAGGTCGAGAGCGTCGAATATTTCCACGTCGAACTCGATACGCATGATGTGATTGTCGCGGAGGGCGCGCTATCGGAGACCTTCGTCGACGACGACAGCCGCGGCATGTTCTACAACGCGCACGAGTACCGCGTGCTCTATCCCGATGTGGCGGTCCGCCCCGCACAATACTGCGCACCACGGTGCAGCGAGGGATATGAAGTTGAAGCTGTGCGGGCAGAAATCGACAAGCGCGGCGGGCTGCGGCTCTCTCGAGAGAATCCTCGCGGGCTGCGCGGCTATGTTGATGCCGTGACCACCCGGCGGATTGCCGGTTGGGCGCAGAACCCCGATTATCCGGAAGCGCCGGTCTGTCTCGACATCTATGCCGATGGCCGATTGATCGGCCAGGTGCTGGCAAATGCTTACCGAGAAGACCTTGAACAAGCCGGCGTCGGCAGCGGGCGCCACGGTTTCGAATTTGCGCCCCCGCGAGGTCTTCGCATGTCGCCGGGCACGATCGAAGTGCGTCGCTCGATCGACGGTGCCGTGCTGGAGCCATCGCGCAAAGCCACCAATCCGCAAGTCTCCTCGCGTGTTGAGGCGCGACACCGATTCTCGGCGATCGGCTGATACGCCTTTGGTAAAGGTGCCCGCCCGGGCGGCCGGTGCCTTGCTCCTGACGCACGCGCGCCGTCCGTTCAAACCGGGTTGGCGTTATCTCCCACCGGAGCCAACGGCGGCCAGGCCAGAGCCAGAACCCAAAGGACAGCCTGAAAATGCCGGCCGTCCCACATTTTGCCTCCGCTGCCGCTCTCGGTTAGAAGGCTAGTCCGTCGTAAATGTGGAGTGTTGCCGTGGCGCTGATGCCGGTTGCCGATGCCCTTGCCGCGATCCTCGAAGGCAGCCAGCCGATGGGCGAAGAGATGGTGGCGCTGGAAGAGGCCCATCACCGCGTGCTCGCGCGCGATGTCGCGGCCAGGCGCACGCAGCCGCCACAGGCGATGTCGGCGATGGATGGCTATGCGGTGCGCGCCGCCGATGCCGGACATGTGCCTGCGAAGCTCAAGGTGATCGGCGAGGTCGCGGCCGGCCGTCCCTTCGATCGGGCGCTAGCTGCCGGCGAAGCGGCGCGCATCTTTACCGGCGGCGTGATCCCTGATGGCGCCGACGCCGTCGTGATCCAGGAAGACACGGTCGCCGACGGCAACGGCATCACCATCAACGAAGCCGCGGTGACCGGCCGGCACATCCGCCCCGCCGGCGTCGACTTCAGGGAAGGCGACGTGCTGTTGTCGGGGGGAAGCCGGCTGACCGAACGCGATCTCTCGCTCGCCGCCAGCATGAACTATCCGGAGCTGCCGGTGCGCCGAAGGCCCAAGGTCGCCCTGCTTGCGACCGGCGACGAACTGGTGATGCCGGGCTCGACGCCCGGCCCCGGCCAGATCGTCTATTCCAACGGCTATGCGCTGCGGGCGCTGGCGCGTGCCGAGGGCGCCGACACGATCGACCTCGGGGTCGCCGCCGACACCATGGAGGCCACGACCGCGGGCATCCGCCGCGCCCGTGACCTCGGCGCTGACATCCTGGTGACGACAGGTGGTGCATCGGTCGGCGACCACGACCTGGTCAAGGAATCGCTGGAAGCCGAGAAGGTCGCCATCGCGTTCTGGAAGATCGCGATGCGGCCGGGCAAGCCGATGATGCACGGCCGGCTCGGCGCGATGCGCGTCGTGGGCGTGCCGGGCAATCCCGTTTCGTCCTATGTCTGTACATGGCTGTTCGTGGTGCCGTTGATTCGGGCGCTGTCGGGTCGCAAGGTGATTCACCACAGGCGCGAGAGCGCCCTGCTCGGTCGCGATCTCGGCGCCAATGACGTCCGCGAAGACTATCTGCGCGCGCGCCTCGAGAAACGCAGCGACGGCACCTTGATCGTCACGCCCGTCAATCACCAGGACTCTTCGCTGCTTGCGAATCTCGCTGCGGCACAGGCACTTGTGATACGTGCGCCGTTTGCGCCGGCGGCGAAAGCGGGGGCGTCTTGTGAGATTCTGCGGCTGCCGAATTAGCGCTTGCGCCAGCGTCGCTGACCGAACTTTCTCGCCTTCACCCAAAATTAAGTGGTTGCGGAACACATATCGAACATATAGTGTTCGTTCATGATTTGTTTCGAGTTCTAGTATCTAATTCTCGGAATCGAACGACACCACCAACCGGGGGACTTGCTCGAGATGCTCACGCGCAAACAGTACGAACTTCTGCGTTTCATCAACGAACGGCTGAAAGAAGCCGGCGTACCGCCGTCCTTCGACGAGATGAAGGATGCGCTCGATCTGCGCTCGAAGTCCGGTATCCACCGTCTCATCACCGCACTCGAGGAGCGCGGCTTCATCCGGCGGCTGCCCAACCGTGCGCGCGCGATTGAGGTGATCAAGCTGCCTGAGCTCTCGCCCGGTGCTGGCGGCGGCAACCGCCGCGGCTTCACGCCGAGCGTCATCGAGGGCAATCTGGGCAAGGTGCGCGGTGGTGGCGCCGGCGCGGATGACGCCGAGCGTCCGGTCGCCGTGCCGGTCATGGGCCGAATCGCGGCTGGTACCCCGATCGAAGCGCTGCAGACCCGCAGCCACACCATCAGCGTGCCGCCGGATCTGCTCGGTTCCGGCGAGCATTACGCGCTCGAAGTACGCGGCGATTCCATGGTCGATGCCGGTATCCTCGACGGCGACATGGCGCTGATCCAGCGCAACGAGACCGCCGATACCGGCGACATCGTGGTGGCGTTGATCGATGACGAGGAGGCCACGCTCAAGCGCTTCCGCCGCCGCGGCGCCTCGATCGCGCTGGAACCGGCCAATACTGCCTATGAGGTGCGCATCCTGCCCCCGAACCGGGTCAAGATTCAGGGCAAACTGATCGGGCTCTATCGCAAATACTGAAGCGCCCTCGCCTTTCCCTGCGTTTCCTTATCAATCCGCCGGACCCCTCCGGCGGATTTTTCTTTTGCGTCTGCCGGAATCAAGGAACCGGAGGGCTTCAACGGATTTGTGATCATTATTCGCCACTGTGAGCCGCACATTTGCCCATAACCGGGCAGACGTTCGCAACTTGGTGTTCACTCTGATAGAGGCCCTCGCCTCTCGAGCGTGACCCAGAAAAGATCACGCTCAAACGACAAGAGAGTGCGCGGGTTGGCTATCTCGAATGAGGAGCAAATCCGATGTGTGACTATAGTCTGCATGCTGTGACCTCGCGCCCCGCCGTGGTCGGAGAGACGCTGGTTACGACGACTTTCCGCGGCACCTCGACCCGCGGCTTCGCATCAGAAAAGGATCCGGGCGTTGCGGTGTGCATGTTGCCCGGAACCGAACTCGCCTTCGACGACGACGTGAAGTACGACAACCGCTGGATCTGGACGCGCTCGATCAATTCCCGTGTGGGTAAGTTCGGCAAGATGGACCCGCATGTGCCCGATCGCCATCATGACGCCATCGAATTTCCCGATGGAAACTACGTGCTGGTGACGCAGCTGTGCGAAGGGCAACGGGTGAGCGTGCTGCAATTGCCGGTGACTGCGCCCGTGAAGCCGGCCGTGCACACCGAAACCAGCGCGCCAGCGGCGCCGAGGACGCTTCCGGTCGACTGAAGTCTAACCCGCGGATGGTCCCGCCGGTCGCGCTCCCGGCGGTGCCTTCGCGCCATGCAACCGGCGCAACGGGGACACGAGGGTGGTCAACAAGATTACCTGGCAACGAGCCGGCGGCGTGACCGAGCCCGGCCGTTACATGTTTACGTTTGGTTGGCTGACGGTGACGTCGGACGATCTCAAGATCTGGAGCCAGTTTCCGGACGCCTCCTTCACGCTGGTCGAACGACCGGTCCACGCGGAAGCAGGCGAACGGCCCGAGGAAGTTCATACCGAGGAATTCCATCTCGGCACCTTCGAGCTGCCGGCGTCTCCTTCTGACAGGCTCGACCGCTAAAGCGCGATCGTTGGATCACCATCGCGCTTTGGCTTTTTGTCGGCGCATGATCCTTTCGAAAAAGCAGGATGCTAGGTGGCGTCCGCGCCGCCGCAAGCCCCGATTATACACCATGAGTTGATGGTCCTTCGGTTGTTTCCGGAATTATCAAACTGTCTGCGCAGACCTATTTCCTCTTGCACGCCAGCCGGCGAGGCAAACTGCTTCGCGACAAGCGCCAAGAAAAGAGGAGACAACCATGCGCAAAATCATTCTGACCGCCATTGGCGCCGCGTTGATCGCGGTTTCGACAGCCCAGGCCGCTTCGGCCGCCGAGCGGCATCACGCCCGCAAGGTCGAGCATTTCCGCAACGCCAACAATGCCGTTGTCGTGGTTCAGCCGAGCGCCCCGCAGGTGTACCCCGAGATTTATTCGGGTGGCTGGTCGGCTCCTGCCGGCCGCTGATGCAGGCGCTTTCCTACAAAAGAGCCCCGGTTCGCGCCGGGGCTTTTTTGTCGCCTCACTCCTCCGCCTGCAGATCAGCCTCTGACGGCGTGGCGTCGCGTCCGCGCGGCGGTGCCGGCCACGAGATAACGGCGGTATCGGCATCGCTGTCGCCTGCCACTGCCGGCGACCACGGCCGCTCAAAGCCTTTTGGCCGCGCCGCATCCACCGCAAATCCGTCTGCCTTCCGCCACAGCGCCAGCGCGCCCTGACGCTGCAGCCGCGCCGGATCGATCACGGCGGCGGCGCAATCCTTCGGGGGTTGCCGCGACGTCACGACCAGCTCGGCGCGCTCGCAGTCATCGGCCAGCGCGTCGCTGCGGAGCGACTGCGCCACAAGGCCGCCTGCCGCCATCTCCACCACGCAGCCGGCATCATCGCAGGAGACGCCGTCGGCCAGCGAAGCATCGCCCGTGGCGCGTGCATCGGCATCCGCCGCAAGCCACTCCTTTTGCACGAAGGCATCCTTGGTGGAATGCATCAGATGCAGTTTTGCGTCCTTGCCCCGTACGGCGATGGTGTGGCCATCGCCTGAGATCAGGATGTCCGGCTGCCGCACCGCCAGCGCCCAAACGATCGAGGCGGCCAGCACCAGCGCGCCCGACCAGCGCAGCGGCGTGCGCAAGAGCCCCATCAGGATGATGCCGCAGCTCGCCGCGATCAGCGGCCCAGTGCCGAAGGCCGGCATGCGGCCGATCGCGCCGGGCAGGTTCGCGACCCACTCTGTCACCACGATCATCCAGTCGATGCCGATGCCCATCAGCCACCAGAAGAAGCCATCCAGGCCGAAGGGCATCGCTGCGAGCCCGAGCAGGCCCGCCGGCATCACCAGCGCCGAGACCACCGGCATTGCCGCGAGGTTGGCGAGCACACCATAGGGCGTCACGCGGTGAAAATGGAAGGCGGCATAGGGCGTGGTCGCAAGTCCCGCCACCAGCGAGGCCAGCAGCAGCGTCACGAGCTCGCGCCCGCCCCACAGCGCGACGCGGGCTGTCGCCGAATGGTCGGGGGTCGCGAACAGCCGCGGCATGCCGATCTGCACCAGCGCGACCAGCCCAAGCGTCGCCGCAAACGACATCTGGAAACTCGGATGCACCAGCGCTTCCGGCGCCATTACCAGCACGATCATGGCGGCGACTGCGAGGGTGCGGAAGGTGATGGCGCGGCGGTCGACGATGACCGCGATCAGCACCACCGCCGTCATGAAGAAGGAGCGCTGGGTCGCGACCTCCGCGCCCGACAGCAACAGATAGAACGCCGCAGCGACCAGCGCGGCCGCGGCCGACCACTTCTTGATCGGCGCGCTGACGGCGAGCCCCGGTATCAGCGCGAGCAGCGCGCGGACCGCAAAGAACACGACGCCGGCGACGACTGCCATGTGATAGCCCGA
>DATMNV010000137.1:0-31166 GCA_035568535.1 Bradyrhizobium sp. | reverse complement strand
GTTGTACATGTAGCCCGACATTTTCGGAAACCAGTAGTACCAGCCGGCGAAGATGCCGAACACGGCGCCGAGCGACAGCACGTAGTGGAAGTGCGCGACGACGTAATAGGTGTCCTGCAGCACGCGGTCGACGCCGGCATTGGCCAACACCACGCCGGTGACGCCGCCGACCGTGAACAGGAAGATGAAGCCGATCGCCCACAGCATCGGCGTCTTGAACTCGATCGAGCCGCCCCACATCGTGGCGATCCACGAGAAGATCTTCACGCCGGTCGGCACCGCGATCACCATGGTGGCGGCGACGAAATAGGCCTGCGTCGCCGACGACATGCCGACCGTGTACATGTGGTGCGCCCACACCACGAAGCCGATGCCGCCGATCGCGACCATGGCGTAGGCCATGCCGAGATAGCCGAACACCGGCTTGCGCGAGAAGGTGGAGACGACCTGGCTGATCATGCCGAACGCCGGCAGGATCAGGATGTACACTTCGGGGTGGCCGAAGAACCAGAACAAATGCTGGAACAGCACGGGGTCGCCGCCCTGGTCGGCCGAGAAGAAGGTGGTGCCGAAATTGCGGTCGGTGAGCAGCATGGTGATCGCGCCGGCGAGCACCGGCAGCGACAGCAAGAGCAGGAACACCGTCACTAGGATCGACCACACGAATAGCGGCATCTTGTGCAGGGTCATGCCGGGCGCGCGCATGTTGAAGATGGTGGTGATGAAGTTGATGGCGCCCAGGATCGAGGAGGCACCGGCGAGGTGGATGGAGAGAATGGCGAAATCGACTGCAGGTCCCGGATGGCCAGAGGTCGACAGCGGCGCGTAGATGGTCCAGCCCGCGCCGACGCCGTTGGCGCCGGGCTCGCCCTCGAAAAACGAGGACATCAGAAGCAGCGCGAAGGAGGCCGGCAGCAGCCAGAACGAGATGTTGTTCATGCGCGGGAAGGCCATGTCGGGCGCGCCGATCATCAGCGGCACGAACCAGTTGCCGAAGCCGCCGATCATCGCCGGCATCACCATGAAGAAGATCATGATCAGGCCGTGCGAGGTCACGAACACGTTGTAAGTATGGGTCTCGTGGAAGATCTGGACGCCGGGATACATCAGCTCGGCGCGGATCGCGATCGACATCGCTGCGCCGATGCAGCCCGCGATGATCGCGAACACCAGGTACATCGTGCCGATGTCCTTGTGGTTCGTCGAATAGACGAAGCGCCGCCAGCCGGTCGGATGGTGCGCATGCTCATCATGGGCGTGATCGTCGTGCGTCGTAGCGTTCGTTGCCATTTTTGAAATCCTGCCTTGCAGTCCCTTGCCAGACCTGACGGTCCCGTCGCCCTTGTCCCAATTTCGCGGCTAGCGCGCCGCGTTCTCCGCCGCCGAAGCGTAGGTCGGATCCTTTGCCGATGAGAATTGCTTCTTCGCGTCCACAAGCCACTTCGCGAACTCCTCGTCGGTGACCACCTTCACCGCGATCGGCATATAGGCGTGATCCTTGCCGCAGAGTTCGGAGCACTGGCCATAATAGATGCCGGTCCTGGTCGCGGTGAACCAGGTCTCGTTGAGGCGGCCCGGGATCGCGTCGATCTTGATGCCGAAGGCCGGCACCGCGAAGGAGTGGATCACGTCCGCGCCGGTAGTCTCCACGCGGACGATCTTGTTGACGGGCACCACGATGTTGTTATCGACCGTAAGCAGCCGCGGCTCCGTGCACTTGGTGCGGGTCTCGTCGCAGGCGATCAGCGAATCGAATTCGATCTTGTTATCGGGATAGGTGTAGGTCCAGTACCACTGCTTGCCGGTGGCCTTGATGGTGAGGTCGGCCTTCGGAATGTCGAGTTCCAGGAACAGCAGGCGGAACGACGGCACCGCGATGCTGACCAGGATCAGGACCGGAATCAGGGTCCAGGCCACCTCGATCAGGGTATTATGAGTGGTCCGCGACGGGGTCGGATTGGCTCTCGCGTTGAACTTGACCATCACGGTAATCAACAGCCCCAGCACGAACAGCGTGATCACGGTGATGATCACGAGCAGCACGTTGTGGAACCACTCGATGTGCTCCATGACAGGGGAGCCGGCCTCCTGCAGCTTCCATTCCCACGGCGCCGGCTGCCCCAATTCGGCGAATGCCGCGGTGCTCATCACCAGCGCCATGCCGGCCACCGCAAAACCCAGCAACCGCCGGCCCATTTGGCCCATCGACATCTTCATGCCGTTCGCGCTCCCATCGAAAACATCCCCAAAGCACCCCGCCGGACGGCGATAAGGTGCTGCACGATCCGCCCCCTGCCAAAAGGCCTGAAGGGCTGCCATCGCAGTGCCCGGGCCAGATCGTGAGACAGCCGAAATCCAGCCTCTCAAACCATAATTCTCCGGCTCTCGCAATGCAGTAGTAGGGGTGATGGCTGGCGCGTCACAGCCTCTTCACGGAGCGGCCTGGGAATGCAGATTTCCCCATAAAATCGGGCTTTGGTGCACGGCAGGTGGCGTTGCGCCGCTTGACAGGCGTTTTGCCCGATGTAGCCAAGGGCGGCGTGCGCCAAGGCGGAGTGATTCGCGACTGGGTGATAAGGCGGAGCGGCGCTGCTGGCGCGGGATTTGCTCGAAATAGTGGAAAGACTGCCCTCAAGGCGCCGTCATTCCCGGTTCAGTCGCCTTGCGCTAAGCTGTCATTTTCAGGGAACGACCCGAATGGGCCCCAACAGACCTAAGATCAACCGCGCCGGCGTTCTGGGCGCGCTCGCCGCCTCAGCACTGGCCGCGAGCCTGGCTTTCGGTGGAGGCGCTCCGGCGCAGGCGCAAGGCGCCGTGCGCTCGGTGCATGGCGACTTGCAGATCCGCTGCGATACCCCGCCCGGCGCCCAGAGCGAGCAATGCGCCCTGATCCAGAGCGTGGTGGCCGAGGACCGTTCCAACGCCGGTCTGACCGTCATCGTACTGAAAACCGCCGACCAGAAAAGCCGCCTGATGCGGGTGGTCGCACCGCTCGGCGTGCTGCTTCCCTCGGGGCTCGGGCTCAAGCTCGACAACCAGGACGTCGGCCGCGCCGGCTTCGTCCGCTGCCTGCCCAACGGCTGTGTGGCGGAGGTGATCATGGACGACAAGCTGCTCGGGCAGCTGAAAAACGCCAAGACCGCGACGTTCATTATTTTCGAGACGCCGGAAGAGGGGATCGGATTTCCGCTCTCGCTGAACGGGCTGGCGGAGGGGTTTGATAAGTTGCCGTGAGGGCTAGCCGTCGAACAGCAGGGCCATCATGACAAGGTTCTCGTATCGACCATCGACCTTGAAGGCGTTACGCTGAACGCCCTCGGCGACAAAGCCGATCTTCTTGTAGAGCGCTATCGCGTTCGCATTGTCCTCCCGCACCGTCAGCTCGATCCGCGACAGTCCGAGACCGCGCGCCGCATCGAGTGTCTTCGCGATCAGCCGCCGTCCAATACCCTGCCCGCGAAACGGCGGTAACAGGCCCATGCCCAGCACGCCGACATGCGCGTGGATCGGCCACGCCTTCGGCAGCACGTCGCACCAGCCGACAACCTCGTCGTCCGACAGGGCCACGAATTGCGGGTGTGCCTTCTTGATGATGTCCGATATGAATGCGCGCAACGATTCGAGTGGCGGCGCCTCCAGGAGCGCGAGATATCGCCGCTCCCGCGCGACAAAGTCGAGGGTCCGGTGGAAACTGTCGATATGGCCGAACGCGATCGGGATGATTTCGATCATTTCGTCTCGGTAATGTGCTCAATCCAGCCCTCGCGGATTGCCCGCAAACCCACTATCTTAGGTCCGACACCCCGACAATGGACCAAGGAATGAACCCCACAACCTCGCTTCTCGACCGCGCCAATCTCGACCGCGACGCCGTTCGCCATGAGGTCGCGCGCGGGCTTTCGGGCTCCGATGACGGCGAACTGTTCCTCGAGTACAGCCAGACCGAAGCCTTGATGTTCGACAATGGGCGCCTCAAGCAGGCGACCTATGACACCTCGCAGGGCTTTGGACTGCGCGCCGTCAAGGACGATGCGGTCGGCTATGCGCATTCCTCCGACGTCTCGCTTCCGGCGCTGATCCGCGCGGCGGATGCGGTCTCGGCCGTTCGCGGAGGCTATAGCGGCACATTTGCCGCGCCTCCCGCGCACACGAATGTAAGACTCTACAGCGACGACAATCCGCTGGATGCGCCGAGTTTTGAAGCCAAGGTGAAGCTGCTGGCCGAGATCGACGCCTATCTGCGCGACAAGGACCCGCGCGTCCGCCAGGTCAGCGTCAGCCTCGCCGCCACCTGGCAGGTGGTGGAGATCGTCCGTCCCGACGGCGAGAGCTATCGCGACATCCGCCCGCTGGTGCGCGTCAATGTCTCCGTCGTTGCCGGACAAGGCGACCGGCAGGAAAGCGGCTCGAAGGGATACGGCGGCCGCGAAGGCTATGCGCGCTTCATCGAGACCAAATCCTGGCGCGAGGCCGCCGACGGCGCGCTGCGCGAGGCGCTGGTCAATCTGGAATCGGTGCCGGCGCCCGCCGGCGAAATGGACGTCGTGTTAGGGGCCGGCTGGCCCGGCGTGATGCTGCATGAGGCGGTCGGCCATGGGCTCGAGGGCGACTTCAACCGCAAGCAGACCTCTGCTTTCGCCGGCCTGATGGGCAAGCAGGTCGCGGCCAAGGGCGTCACCGTGGTTGACGACGGAACCATCTCTTCCCGCCGCGGCTCGCTCTCGATCGACGACGAGGGCACGCCGACCAGCCGCACCGTGCTGATCGAGGACGGCGTCCTGATTGGCTATATGCAGGACCGGCAGAACGCCCGGCTGATGAACATGAAGCCGACCGGCAACGGCCGCCGCCAGGGCTACGCCCATGTGCCGATGCCGCGCATGACCAATACTTATATGCTCGCAGGCGATCGCGACCCGGCCGAGATCATCGCTTCCGTGAAAAACGGCATCTATGCCGCCAGTTTCGGCGGCGGTCAGGTCGACATCACCTCGGGCAAATATGTATTCCAGTGCACCGAGGCCTACCGAATCGAGAATGGCAAAATTGGCACACCGCTGAAGGGAACGATGCTGATCGGCAACGGGCCGACCGACCTCCATCGAATTACCATGATTGGCAACGATTTGGCTCTCGATTCAGGAATCGGCACCTGTGGCAAGAACGGCCAGGGCGTGCCGGTCGGCGTCGGACAGCCGACGCTGTTGATGGAACGAATCACTGTTGGGGGCACCGGCCGATGACTAGCGAGAACGTGACGATCCGCGAGCGCGCCAGCGGCTGGCTGTCGCAGATCATGCAGCTCGCGGGCATCGTGCTTGCGGTGTTCCTCGCCAAGGGCGCCATCGCGGAACCGTTCTACGTGCCATCAGGCTCGATGGAACCGACGCTGCTGATCGGCGACGCCCTGCTCGCCTCGAAATATCCCTACGGCTACGGTACCGCCTCGCTGCCGATGCAGATCACGCTGCCCGAAACCGGGCGCGTGTTCGAGGGCACGCCCAAGCGTGGCGACGTCGTGGTGTTCCGCTGGCCGGGCGATACTTCGCAGGCCTGGGTCAAGCGCGTCGTGGGCCTGCCCGGCGACCGCATCCAGATGCGCCAGGGCCAGCTCTTCATCAACGATCATCCGGCGACGCTGAAGTCCGACGGCATGGCCGAGGCCGAGGACGACAACGGCAATGTCGAGCGCGCCTATCGCTATATCGAGACGCTGCCGAACGGAGTTTCGCACGCCATCCTGAAGCTGCGCGACAACGGCCGGCTCGACAACACGCCGGAAGTGACAGTCCCGACGGGAAACCTGTTCGTGCTCGGCGACAACCGCGACAATTCCGCCGACAGCCGCGTGCCCGTGCGCGAGGGCGGCGTCGGGCTGTTGCCGATGGACAACCTCGTTGGCCGCGCCGACGCCGTGGTCGGCTCCTGGGATCTCGGCATGCGCAGCCAGCCGGTCTGGACCTGGCTCTCGGGCTTCCGCGTCGCACGGTTTTTCACGGTCGTGCATTAACGTAACCCCTCATGGTGAGGAGGCGCGAAGCGCCGTCTCGAACCATGAGGCAAGATTAATGTGTCTTGGCCTATCCCTCGTGACGCCGCTTCGCGGCTCCTCGGGATGAGGGAGAGGATGCGGCTCGCGCAATGACCTTCGACGATGTCAGGAAGCTTGCGCTGGCCTGGCCGGAGGTCGAGGACGGCACCTCCTACGGCACGCCGGCGCTGAAGGTGCGCAAGAAAATGCTGGTGCGGCTGAAGGAAGACGGCGACAGCCTGGTGATGCCGAGCGTGCCGCTCGACGAGCGCGAGATGCTGGTCGACACCCAGCCGACGATTTTCTATTTCACCGATCACTACCGCGATTATCCGATGGTGCTGATCCGCCTTTCGAAGGCGAAGCGCGGAACGATCGAGCCGTTCCTGCGGCGGCGCTGGCGCGAGCTGGCGTCGAAGTCGGCGGTGAAGGAATTCGACGCGACGTTGTAGATACGTAGGATGGGCAAAGCGAAGCGTGCCCACCCTCACGCGCAACGTGTAAGATGGTGGGCACGGCGCAAAGCGCCTTCGCCCACCCTGCGAATCGCGATGAAACAAGACGAATTCCTCCACGCCGTGCTCAAAAATTCGATCAACGAACGAATCACGCGTGAACTCAATGCGCTCGCGCTGCCGGATGCGTGGCTGGTCTCCGGCTGCCTGGTGCAGACGGTGTGGAACGTGATGACCGGCCGCGCGGTCGATTACGGCATCAGCGATTACGACGTGTTCTATTTCGATCCCGATACGTCCTGGGAAGCCGAGGATGAGGTAATCCGCAAGCTCGAAGAGCGGCTCTCAAAACTCGGCGCGAAAATCGAGACACGCAACCAGGCTCGCGTTCATCTCTGGTATCCCGAGAAACACGGCCTGCCCTATCCGCCGCTGAAATGCTCGAACGAGGGGATCGACCGATTCCTCACGGCGAACACCATGGTCGGCATCCGCCGCGCCGGCGATAGCTACGAGGTCTATGCACCGAACGGGTTTGACGACATTGCAGCGATGATCGCGCGGCCCAATCCGGGCCCGAACTTTTCGCCGGCGAATTACGCGGCGAAGACGGGGCGGTGGAAGAAGACGTGGCCGGAGATCACGGTGATCGAAGTGGTTGCGGAATTGTAGGGTGGGTTAGTCCTACTGCGTCACAAGTAGCTCTATCCCCTCATCCTGAGGGCTTGCGAAGCAAGCGTCTCGAAGGATGAGGCCGATATCGGGGCCTCATGGTTCGAGACGGCGCATTCGCGCCTCCTCAAGATGAGGGTTTTTGACGCAGTAGGATTAGCGAAGCGTAACCCACCAGCGCTTCTCATCGACAAAGATGGTGGGTTACGCTTCGCTAACCCACCCTACGACGTCAGCGCACCACGCCCGAGCTAAATCCAGCCTTGCGCCGCGGCGGCTTGATTTCCTTTTTCAGGAAGCAATGGGCTTCCTTGCCGACATAGCCCGGCCGCGCGTAGGTCCAGGCGCGGCATTTGTTGTCGGCGGTGCAGGCGGCCTTGCAGGCGTCGTCGCCCTCGCCGTTCTTCACTTCAAAACTCTTGTAGTCGCCGCCGGGACGGTCGATCGCGGTCTCCTCGCCGCCGTTGCGCGGCTCGACCACGCCGGCGCCGCGCACGCCGGAGACGCAGCAATTGTCCGGCACCCGCGCCGGCACGTTGCTCTTGAGCCAGCACACCGCGCCGATCGCGGGATCGGTCGGGTAATTGAAGCTCCAGGCGTGGCAGCGCCGGTCGCGTTCGCACAGCAGCGCGCAATCGACGGGATCGCCTGACCTCACCGGCGCGCTCAGATAATCGCTGCCCGGACGATCAAAGGCGCTCTGGGCAACCGCCGGCTCCGGGCCGAAGACGGCCGCGAACAAGGTCAGCGTCATCAAACACGCCCCGAACAGGCGGCCGATCCCCATGCGTGAGTGCTTTCAATGATTGGACGTTTTCTCTTTGCGCATGATCTTTCGGAAAACCGGTGTCCCCACTTTTCCGGATCACGCTCTGGAACCGCCATTTGATCGCCATGAACCTGTACGGCGGATGAACGGCGCCGAAAAGTGATAGCGGCAAAATGACTTAAATGCCGTGTTGCGAACGTAAAAGGCGTCTCAAAACGCATATTCCTCATAGGCCGGCTCGACCGAACCTTGCCAGGGGCCATTAAATTTCTCCAGCAGCTCCTCGGCCGGCGTACGGCCGGAGTCGATGATGCGGTCGAGCGGCTCCAGATGCCTTGTCTCGTCATGGCCGGCGTGATCGATGCGGTTGCGGCGGCGCAGGCCGGCGCGGGCGAGCGTCAGGCACTCCTTGGCGATTTCAAACAAATAACGGTCGCGGATGCGCGTCTTGAAACCGAAGCGCGGAACGTCGTCGCGCAGGGCCTGGCGCTCATGCGCGTTCCAGTGCTTGGCGATGTCCCAGGCGGCATCGAGGCTGTCGTCGTCATAGAGCAGGCCGACCCAGAATGCCGGCAGAGCGGGCAGCCGGCCCCAGGGGCCGCCGTCGGAGCCGCGCATCTCGAGATAACGCTTCAGCCGCACTTCCGGGAAAATCGTGGAAAGATGATTGGCCCAATCCGACAGCGTGGGACGCTGGCCCGGCAGGCGGTTGTTCCTGCCGTTGAAGAAGGCGCGGAAGGAGGAGCCGGCGACGTCGATATATTCGTCGCCGCGCTTGACGAAATACATGGGCACGTCGAGCGCGTAATCGACATAGCGCTCGAACCCCATGCCGTCCTCGAAGGCCCAGGGCAACATGCCGGAGCGGGCGTTGTCGGTATCGCGCCAGATTTCGGAGCGGAAGGACAGGAAGCCGTTCGGCTCGCCTTCAGTGAAGGGTGAATTGGCGAACAACGCGGTCGCGACCGGCTGCAGCGCCAGCGAAACGCGCAGCTTCTTCACCATGTCGGCTTCGGACGAGAAGTCGAGATTGGTCTGTACCGTGCAGGTCCGGTACATCATGTCGAGGCCGTATTTGCCGACCTTCGGCATGTAATTGGTCATGATCTTGTAGCGGCCCTTCGGCATCACCGGGATCTCCGCCCGCGACCAGGACGGCGTCATGCCGAGCCCGAGGAAGCCGATCCCGAGAGGCGTTGCGATCTCGCGCACCTGTGCCAGGTGCGCCATCAGCTCCGACTGCGTCTGGTGCACGGTCTCCACCGGCGCTCCCGACAATTCGAACTGCCCGCCCGGCTCCAGCGAGATCGCACCGCCGCCGGTGACGTCATAGAGCCCGATGATGTTGCCCTTCTCCATGATCGGCTCCCAGCCGAGCAGGAGCTGCATGCCTTCCAGCAGCGCACCGATACCCTTTGCGCCGTCATACGGCACGGGGTCATGGCCTTGAAGCGTGAACGGCGTCTTCTCGTGCTCCGTGCCGATCCGGAATTCGGATGGCGGTTTCACGCCGGCCTCAATCCACGCCACGAGCTCGTCGCGCGATTTCAGCGGCGTCATATCAATCTGGTCACGCGCCATGCAAATTCTTCGATCAATGGCGCGGCAGGTGCCGCGCGCGGGTAAAGGGGAAGTCCGCGCAGCGCATCGAGCGCGCGGACGCGAGAGGGTGAGCAGGGGTCATCGTGCGGGAGCGCCCTCGCCGATCGCAGGCGATTGCGCCTCGCTGCAGGAACAACCGAGACGGTCGAGCAGACCGCAAAGCTTTATGGCATCGGCATCCGACAATTTCGAGCCGACATGTTTTTCGATCGCGGCGGAATAGGCGCTCCACATCTTCTTCTGCAATTCGCGGCCTGCCTCGGTGATCTCGACGAACTGGCCCCGCTTGTCCATCTTGCATTCGCGGCGCGCGGCAAGGCCCTCGTCGACCAGGCGGTCGATCAGCCGCGACGTTGAATATTGCGGCAGCAGCATCTGCCGCTCCAGCTCCACCGGGCGCAGCTCGCCGGTCGGCGCGCGCGACAGCTCGAGCAGCGCGTCATACCAGGCGAGCGGCGGAAAGCCGGCCTTCTTCAAATCCTGCTCGACGGCGTCCAGCACCCTGGTCTGGACCCGCATCAGGCGAATCCAGGCGGCGGTCGCCTCGGTCGATGGTTTACGCTTCATGATATGATCCGGCCCATATCTCTCAAATGGGAGTGTACCGCACTGAATGCATCTGCATCAATCTTGACTATTCCATGCAGGTGCATTTAGTCATCCACCCGCTAAAACCCAATAACGACCGAGGAGGAAATCCAATGAAGCTGTATTATAGCCCCGGCGCCTGCTCACTCTCCCCCCATATCGCCCTGCTCGAAGCCGGTCTCCCCTATGACCTGGTCAAGGTCGACCTGCGCGCCAAGAAGCTTGAAAATGGCGACGACTTTTTGACCGTCAACCCGAAGGGCCAGGTGCCGGCGCTCACGCTCGACTCCGGCGAGCTCGTGACCGAAGGCCCGATCATCATCCAGATCATCGCCGACAGGGTTTCGGCCAAAAACCTCGCGCCCGCCCGGGATTCGGCCGAGCGCTACAAGCTGCTCGAATGGCTGAACTACATCACGACCGAGCTGCACAAGAATCTCGGGCCGATGTTCTCGCCGGTACTCAAGGATGACGCCAAGGCGTTCTTCAAGGACCGCGCCATGAGCAAGTTCAAATATATCGAAACCCAGCTTGCGGGGCGCGACTACCTGATGGGCAAGCAGTTCACGGTCGCCGACGGCTATCTCTTCACCATGCTGATGTGGGCGACCGACCGCCTCGGCTTCGACCTTTCCGGCCTGCCGAACCTGATGGCCTACAAGGCCCGCGTCGCCGCGCGGCCGACGGTGCAGGAAGCGCTGACCAAGGAAGGACTGATGAAGGCGGCGTGAGTCTCAAAGCTCCGAACAAACGAAAGGCCGGACAACGATCCGGCCTTTTTGTTTTTGCGATGACCGGGGGCGTTACGCCGATGTTAACCAAGAAGGGGCTCCGCCGGGCGGCGCCAGCAAGCTTAATGCGTGTTTAAAGGATTCACGACAGTCTTAGCGAGCCAGCGCACGATCATCATCACGCAGCAAGAAATTGCGGGCGTAGTTCAACCTCCCATGGAAGGGTTGCATGAGAGCGCTCATTGCCGGTGCCTTGGCCGCAACCCTCGTCGGCTGCAGTTGCTATGTATCACCGCAGTCAGGCATTGAGGCCTGCACCGGCGCGGACGCACGCGGGTTTGCCTGTTTCGACAGAAATGCCGGGACTCGTCTCAGTCAGGCGACCGAACCGGAGCCAGCATCATTCGGCTCGAACAGCACAATACCAACAAAGGAAAAGCCGGCGCTCGCGGCGACGACGGCAAAGCCGTCGCCTGCTCACTCCGGCAATACAACCCGTCACGCCAATAAAGCGCCAAAGTCCACGCCCCCGGCCGCCGCGAACGTCGAGACCGTGGCAGCCGGGCAGCCCACCGAGGCATTTGATCCGGTCATGGACAAGGCAAAAATCGCGGTGGCGGTCAAACTGGAGGACCCGAAGTCTGCCACTTTCAGCGAGATGAATCGGGCCATGCGAGAAGTCACCTCGGGACAATCCGTTGATACGATTTGCGGACATGTCAAAAGCAAGACGGCGTCGGGCGAAGACATCGGCGACAGAACGTTTGTCTACCTCGTGAAGGACGACGAAGCGTATGTCGTCGATGGCTCGCCCACTTCTGCGGCGTCGACCGCGTATCACATTATTTGCAAGTAGCGCGATGGCCGACTGCGATGTCGGCCCGCATCGCCGCGCGGCCGAAGGTGCAGGAAGCTCTGACCCAGAAGGACTGGTGAAGGCAGCGCGAGCGGCCGCCAGCTCCGAACCAGCGCAAGGCCGGACATCGATCCGGCCTTTTTGTTATTTCGATCACGGGCAAAATCGCGTTACGCCGATGTTAACCAAGAACGGGCTTCGCGGAGCGACGCGGGCAGGCTTAATGCCCATTTAATAGATTCACGCGAGTGTTAGCCAACCAGCGCGCATCATCATCACGCAGCAAGAACTGCCAGCGTATTCAACCTCTGAGGGGGGTTGCATGAGAACGCTTGTCGTGGGTGTGTTGGCCGCAAGCTTGGCCGGCTGTGGTTGTTTTCTATCCCCGCAGTCGGGCATTGAAGCCTGCACCGGTGCGGACGGACGCGGGTTTGCATGTTTCGACAGGAATGTTGCTGCCAGTCGTCTCAGTCAGGCGACGGAACCGGGACCATCCTCACCCGATCCGGGAACCACAACACCAAAGACCGCCCTCGCAGCGAGGACGACGAAGCCATCGGCGGTTCACGCCGATGCCAAAACCCGTCACGCCGGTAAAGCAGCAAAGTCCACGACCACTACCGCCGCGAAGGTCGAGCCTGAGGCAACCGTACAGGCCCCTGACGCAATTGATCCGGTCATTGACAGGGCAAAGATCGCGGTGGCGGTCAGACTGGAGAACCCGGCGTCCGCCGCTTTCGGCGAGATGAACCGATCGATGCGAAAGAATACGTTGGGACAATCCGTCGATACGATATGCGGGCACGTCAAAAGCAAGAAGGCGTCGGGTGAAGACATCGGCGACAGACCGTTTCTCTACCTCGTGAAGGACGATGAAGCGTATGTCGCCGATGGCTCGCCCACTTCAGCGGCCTCGACCGCGTATCGCAACATTTGCGACTAGCAGGACGATATTGGGAATTCCTCTGAATGCGGGAACATGATGGACAATCTTGCTATTGCTGCCGATCCCCTCGACGGATCGCATAGATTGCCGGTGATCGTGATCGTCAATGATCAGGTCCTGCCGCGCAGCTGCATTGTCAACATCCTGAAGCGAGAGCTGGCCGGATTCGAAATCGCCGAGATGGCAACGACGGGCGATCTGAACGGGGTTTCGGGAAGAGACGTCCGCCTGATCGCATTCAATCTGGGGGACGCAGAGATCGCCGATCCCTCGGTGGAGGATCGCCTCTCGCTGATCGAGGAGCTTTGCCCCAACGCGCATGTGGTGCTGTTATCGAATCGCGATGACGAAGCCACGGCCACCGCCGCGATGCAACGGGGCGTCCGCGGCTTTCTTCCGAGCTCGATTCCGGTTGAGGTCGCGGTCGCAGGTTTGCGCCTTGTTCTCGCCGGCGGCGTCTACCGGCCGCTGCCGATCATCAAACAGAATTGTGCCGCGATACCGGAATGCGCGGCTAATTCGGAGCTCTCAGCCGTCCGCCGACATAACAGCTTTGCGAAGCTCCTGCCGGAGAGAATGCTGGCCGACCTCACGCCGCGAGAGCAACACGTGCTGGCGGCGCTGAAGCTCGGCCTTCCCAATAAGCTGATCGCCGTTCGGCTCAAGCTCTCGGAAAACACCGTCAAGATGCACATCCAGCACATTATGCGAAAATGTAGCGCGCGTAACCGCACCGAGGCGGTGCTGCGCTGGAGCGGACGATCCAACGGCCAATTGCCTTCCTGAGGCTCCCTGCAGTCCTCAATCGACCGCCACTCAATCCTCGCGGAATGCGCTGTTGAAGCTGTCGAGCAGCGGCTTGAGAGCGTAGAGCGCGACGGTGCCGCGACCGGTCTTGATAAACACCTGGGCCGGCATTCCCGGTATGATCTTGATCGCGTCGTGTCCTGTCGCTGGCGGATCCTGCACGCGAATCTTCGTCGCGTAATAGGGCTGATCGGTGCGCTTGTCGAGGAGACGGTCGGCGGAAACGCGCGTAACCGTGCCGTGGAGCGGTGCGACGCGGCGCTGATTGTAAGGCAGGAGGTTCACATCGGCCTCAAGGCCGGGGCGAACCACATCGATGTCCTCGGGCCTGACGCGCGCCGT
This sequence comes from Bradyrhizobium sp., assembly GCA_035568535.1. Lineage (GTDB taxonomy): Bacteria > Pseudomonadota > Alphaproteobacteria > Rhizobiales > Xanthobacteraceae > Bradyrhizobium. The sequence goes on along the minus strand of DATMNV010000137.1, from coordinate 17,367 downwards.
GATGATGAGACGGTCCTGCCGGGGCACAAGGTCCATGAGCGGCGCGCCAGCACCGATCACGCCGCCAGGGGTATGCACCTTCAGATCGGTGACGACGCCGTCCTCGGGCGCCTTGACCGCCGTTCGCGAGAGCTGGTCATTGGCCGCCTGCAGTCGCTCGCGGATCTGAAAAATCTGGTTCTGTACCTCGCGCAGCGACTGCGAAATCTCGTTTTGCCGATCGTTCTCCAACTTCAGCAGGGTGGTCTGCGATTCGCTGATGACCTGCTCGGCGCGCGAGATCTGCGCGGTGATCTCCCCTCGCCGGCCCTCGATGTCGGCCGCTTCCCGCTCGAGGCTCAGAAGGCGCGGACGCCGCTCAAGACCCTTTTCCACGAGAGTGGCGACGGTGGCCGCCTCGTCGCGAACGATTGCGACGCGCCTGGCGGCCGCGCTAGCCTGTGCCCTGAGGCCCTCGATCTCTTTGTCGACCTGTAGCCTTTTCTCGCGATTGACGGCGACTTGCGACTGAAACACCTGCCGGCGCGTCTCGAAGATGTTTTGCTGGCCCGCAAGGACGGGCGCGACCGACTTGCTCTCCCGGCTCGCCTTCGCCAGCTCCGACGGGAACGATACGCGCTCGTCCCGGCGCTGTTCCGCGACCAGCCGCGCTTCGCGCGCGATCGCATCCCACAACTGGCCGTTCAGGCTCTCGACCTCGGCACTCGCCTTGGTGTCTTCCAGCGAGATCAGGGTTTGCCCGGCATGGACGAGGTCACCATCGGCGACCAGAATTTCCCTGATGATGCCGCCCTCGAGGTGCTGAATGGTCTTTCGACTAGACTCGGATTCAACGGTGCCGACGGCAATCGCAGCGCTCTCGAGCGGCGCGAAGGTCGACCAGGTCCCGAGACCGAGGACAAAGCAGCCGACCAGCAGGTTTCCGGTCCAGGTGAGCGTGCGAAGCCGGTCGCACAGCGCCGGCGGCGCCTGCTCCTGCCAAACCACGCCCTCCCGGTTTTCAAGGCGGCCACCTGCAATGCTCGTGAAACTGCGCCACCCCTCGATGAGATCGCGAACGCGTTGGGTGCAGATCATCGCAACATCGGTTGCGGCAAAGCGCCGGCGTTGCCCAGGCATTACGGCTCCTGTTGCTGCGGCGCCAGCTCGCGCGAGCCGACTGACGGCCGGGCCAGGTATCTCTCGTAAATGTCCTCGCTGTCGCCGAACGCGCTGATCGTGCCGCCCTGCATGATGGCGATCTTGTCGGTGGCGGCAAGAATCCCGATCCGGTGCGTGATGATGACCACCGTGGTATTGGCGGCCTTCATCTCTTCGATTGCATCGAACAGCATGCGCTCGCCGAGCGAATCCAGGCTGGCGTTGGGCTCGTCGAGCACCACGAGATGCGGGTCGCCGTAGAATGCCCGTGCAAGGCCGAGGCGCTGGCGGAAGCCGCGCGAGAGACTGGCGCCTCCACCCGCGACGACCGTGTCATAGGCCTGCGGCAGCCGAAGGATCGGCTCGTGAAGGCCTGTGAGCTTTGCCGCGGCAACGACCTTCTGCAAATCGGCACCGTCCAGCCGCGCAATGATGTCCTTCACGGTTTCGCCGAACAGGTCGATATCCTGGGGCAGATAGCCGAGGCGCCAGCCGGCCGAATCGCGCACGGACAGGACATCGGTGTGGTCGAGCTGGACCGAGCCAACCGTCGGGGCGCAAACGCCGGCGATGATCTTGCCTAGCGTCGACTTGCCGGAGCCGGACGGACCGATGATGCCCAGACATTCGCCGGGCGCGAGACGGAACGACACGCCCTTCAGCATCAAATGGGCCGTTCCCGGCAAGGCGGCGCCGACATTGTTGACGACAAGGCTGCCCTTCGGCCGTTCCGCGAAGGCTTCGATGTTCGTGGCCCGCGTGACGGCGGCCATCACGCCGTTGAGCCGCCGGTAGGCAGAGAGCGCCGCCGCAAAGGCCTTCCAGCCCGACATCGCACCTTCGATCGGTGCGAGCGCACGTCCGAACAGCAGGCTGGTGGCAAAGATGATGCCGGCGCTCCTTTGCTGTTCGAGCACAAGCCATGCGGCGGCGCCCATGATCACAACCTGCGCCAAGGCCCGCACGGGTTTGGAGATCAGCATGACGATCTCGCTGCGACGCTGGGCCAATTCGTGCTCGCGCCTCGAATCCCGCGCCGCCTGCTGCACCAGCCGCGCAGCGCCATCGAGCATTCCCATGGCCTTGATCACGTGGACGTTCCCGACAGCGACGCCGAAACGTCCGTGGCTGCAATTGAGCGCCGCAACCGAGCGGGCCAGCGAGCCTTCCGTGACGCGATCACCGACGAATCCGAGACCTAGCACGACAAGCGCCGTGGCCGCGCCGATCATCCCGAGCAAAGGATGCACGAGGAAAAGGACAAAGAGGAAAAGCGGCGACCAAAGCACATCGAACAGCAACGGGCACGCGCCGGACTCGGCGAATTGGCGCAGGAACGAAAGGTCGCGATACGCCTCCGATGCGCGCGCTGGATCGGACCGATAGGCGTATTCGAAGCATGCGGAAAGCACCGCCGGCCGAAGCCTGTCGTCAAGCCAGGCGCCGATCCGGCCGAGAACGGCGCGGCGCAACGCGTCAAGCACGCCGCCGACCACGACCGCAAAAGCAACGATGAGCGTGAGCATCAGCAGCGTGTCGACGCTGCGGCTCGACAGCACTCGATCGTAGATCTGAAGCAGATAGATCGAAGGCGCCAGAAGCAGGAGATTGTAGCTGCAGCCATAGACGAAAACGAGCCCCAGCGATCCCGCGCAGGCCCGCAGTGCCGTCTCGAGCGGCGTCTGCGGCGCTGGCATCATTTGCAGCCGGGGCGGCGGCATCAGCATTGCGGTCCCCCGCGAGAGATTTGAAAGTCCGATCCTTCCACCCGCTTTCCGCGGGCGCCGCGAAGAAACGAGAACCGGCGGCTTTGGCCGCCGGTCCTGCCGTCATGTCGGTTGGTCAGGTATGCAGGTCCACTTCCCCGCCGAAGGCGTAGTTGCCGTCCCCGCCGTTGCCTCCGATGCCGGCTACCACGCTCTGATGTTGGTCCGCCGCCAGGAAGTTTGACTGGTAGGACGTCGTGTCGGCGTGCACGTTGGAAGTGTCGTAACCGCTATAGTTGTGCTGGTCGCCATTCGATTCGGCCTCCCCGCCATAGGCCTTGGCGTATTTTTCTGCGGTCGCGTTGGCACCGCCGGCGTCCCAATAGGCCTTCTGGTATACGTGATCGCCGGTGTTGACTGACACGTCGGACCCGTAGGCCTTGCTGGAAGGCTCGAAGTTGATGTGCGCGTTGTTGGTGATGTCGCCCTTGTTAATACCGTCTCCACCGTTGCCGGCGCTGTTGCCGCCGGTCGAGATGGACTTGAACGCGATGGTGTCGGTGGGAATCGAGTGAGATTTCATGTGAAGCTCCCTGGTTTGATTTGCGCTGCATGCCGCCCAATCTGGACAGCGCCGATCTTGGTTTTGCGCATCGCATTGGCCAAGCTGCCAAAACGGGTGCCACCGACCCGAAGACGGCTACGCCTAAAATGCTTGCGGCGCTCCGTCGCAGTCCCTTGATGCGATCACGTTGATGCAAAGAACGAAGTCCACCTCTCGTGCGGAGAGAGGTGGAGCGAGTCGGGGAGCAACCCAAGGCAACGATCACATGCTAGAGCATGATCCGGAAAAGTGTGTCGCGGTTTTCCCTCGCGACAAACGCGGAACGCGTTTGCGCGGAGATCATGCTCAAACAAGAAGATAGAGCGGGATGACGATTCGAAGAAAAGTCATCACGCTCTAAGCGTGACTAAGGACGTGAAGGTCGGAGAGCAGATGCAACGCTGCGTCGCCACCGAGAGCTGCGTTGCCGTGGCCGCCGTCGCCGCCAACTCCGGCGATCTGGATCGCGCCCTGGTCGAACTCGACATTGTTGGTCTGGTGAGCGTCGGCCGTGGAGTTGGGTCCGGCGACCGCAATGTTGATCGGCGCGTAGATCGCAATATTGAGGTCGACGAGGCTGCCGGTGAAATGGCCGTCGCCGCCCGAGCCGGCGCTGTTGCCGCCTGTCGCAATGACGTCGGAGCCGATCAGGCCGAGGAGGGAGGAGAGCCCACCAGCGTCGCCGCCGATCGCAGCATTGCCGTTACCGCCATTGCCTCCGATGCCTGCCATCTGAACAGCGGATTGATCGAACACCACATTGTTTGATTGATCGGCGTGACTGGAAGAGCCGTAGCCCGCGACCGCAATGTTGATCGGGTCGTAGACGGCGATCGCGGTGTGAACAAGGCTGCCGGAAAAATATCCGTCGCCCCCGTTGCCGGCGTGATTGTCACCACTCGAGATCGAATCCAGGCCCGTCAGGCCGCTGCCGGACGCAAGCATGGTGCCGGACACAGGCATGGCGCCCGTCGCGGCGTGGCTGTGAGAGTCGGTCCCGTCACCGGACACGTCTCCGCCGGCTGCCGTATTGCCATTCCCGGCGCTGCCGCCATTGCCGGCAAACTGGAACGAAGGTTGATAGATCTGCGCCGAGTTCGACTGATGGGCGTCAGCACTGCCATGAGACCCTGCCACCGCGATGTTGACCGGACTAAAGACGGCGACGGGAGCGTGCACCATGGCGCCCTGGAAGATGCCGTCGCCACCCGTGCCTGCGCTGTTGTCGCCTGTCGCGATGGCACCGGAGTCGCTCGATCCGAAGGCGCCGCTGGCGCTTCCGCCAATGGCGGCGTTATCATCACCGCCGTCGCCGCCAATCCCGGCGATCTGGGTCGCCGACTGATCAAGAAACGCGACGTTGGTCTGATGGGCCATGGCTGATCCATGGGCACCGCCCTGCGCCACGTTGAGCGGCTCGAACGCCGCATAGGGGCTGTCGATCAGGTAACCCGAAAAATAGCCGTTTCCACCATTGCCGGCGCCGTTGTCTCCGGTATCAATCGAGAACAACGGCAGAGAACTGGCCGAAAGCCATGTCGATGAGGCTTCGCGCCCCGAATCCTTCTGGTTCGGGAGAAAGCCATCCGATAGTTGCTGCAGACCCATGGCCGATGTCCCCTTACCAAAATCGCTTCGCGCCGACTGAACGGAGGCTTCCCGACACAGAATGTCACCTCGGCTAGCGAGATGCCGAGTCGTCAATTCGAGTACGGACGTTTGGGCGGCAGAGGTGGGTTCGGCTACACCCGTTCGGGTGCGTCGCGGAGAACGGCGGCCGAAGGCCGCCGTTGCCCCCTCGAGGAAGAGGGTAAGAACTATTCCGCGGCCTGCGCGGCCGGCTTCTTCGGCGGGAAGCGGCCGTAGAAGGTCTCGCCCTTGGCGGCCATCTCTTCCAGCAGCTTCGGCGGCGTGAAGCGCGAGCCGTATTTTTTCTCCAGTCTGTGGCAGAGCTCGACGAACTTCTTGGTACCCATGAAGTCGATGTAGGACAGCGTGCCGCCGGTGAACGGCGCAAAGCCGAATCCGAGAATAGATCCCACGTCGGCTTCGCGGGGATCGACGATGACGTGGTCCTCCACCGTGCGCGCGGCTTCGACCGCCTGCACCACCAGGAAGCGCTGCTTCAGCTCTTCGATATCGAGCGTATCGGGATCGAGATGCTTGGGCTGCAGCGCGGAAATCCCCGCCCACAGGCTCTTCTGGCCCTTGCCCTTTTCGGGATAGTCGTAAAAGCCCTTGCCGTTCTTGCGGCCATAGCGGCCCTGCTTCTCGACCATCTCGATCATCATCTTTTTCTGCGCCTGGTCGACGGCGTTCGCCCCGAGATCGGCCTCGGTCGCCTTCATGATCTTCAAGACGAGGTCGAGTGCGACTTCGTCCGACAGCGACAGCGGTCCGACCGGCATTCCGGCCATCCTGGCGGTGTTCTCGATCATCGCCGGCGGCACGCCCTCCATCAGCATCTCCAGGCCTTCGGCGGTGAAGCGCAGCACGCAGCGGTTGGCGAAGAAGCCGCGGGAGTCGTTCACGACAATGGGCGTCTTGCCGATCTGGCGCACATAGTCCAGCGCAGTCGCGATCGCGAGATCGCTGGTGTTCTTGCCGAGGATGATCTCGGTCAGCATCATCTTCTCGACCGGCGAGAAGAAATGGATGCCGATGAATTTCGACTGGTCCTTGAACTCCTCGGCCAGCGAATTGATGGGCAGCGTCGAGGTGTTGGAGGCGAAGATCGCGCCTTCCTTGAGCAGCGGCTGCGCCTTGGCATAGGTCTCGGCCTTGACCTTGCGGTCCTCGAACACAGCCTCGATGACGAGGTCGCAATCCCTGATGGCGTTATAGTCGGGAGTCGCCGTGATGCGCGACAGCGTGGCGTCGCGGTCTTTCTCCGAAGCGCGGCCCTTCTTGACGAGATCGTCGATCACGCTCTGCGCATGCGCCTTGCCCATGTCGGCGCTGGCCTGGTCGCGGTCGATCAGCACCACGTCGATGCCGGCGCGCGCCGAAACATAGCCGACGCTGGCGCCCATGAAGCCGGCACCGATCACGGCGAGCTTCTTCACCTTGGTCGGCGGCACGCCCGCGGGGCGCCGCGCGCCCTTGTTCAGTTCCTGCATCGACAGGAACAGCGAGCGGATCATCGCGGCGGCTTCCTTGCTCCGCAGGATCTGCGTGAAATAGCGCGACTCCACCCGCAGCGCGGCGTCGATCGGCAGCTGCAGGCCCTCGTACACGCACTGCATGACGGCGCGCGCGGCCGGATAGTTGTCGTAGGTCTCACGGCGATAGATCGCGTTGCCGGCCGGGAACATCATCATGCCGGCCTTGGAGAACACGGGGCCGCCCGGCAGCTTGAAGCCCTTCTCATCCCAGGGTGCAACCGCCTTGCCGCCGCCCTTGATCCAGTCCTTCGCGGCCTTGATCATGTCGGCGGCGGGAACGATGGCGTGAATGAGATTGAGCGCCTTGGCCTTGTCGAGCTTGATGGCCTCGCCCTTGAGCAGCAGCTGCATCGCGTCCTGCGGCTGCACGATGCGCGGCACGCGCTGGGTGCCGCCGGCACCGGGGAACAGGCCGACCTTGATTTCGGGCAGACCAAGCCGCGTCTTCGGATTGTCGGCGGCGACGCGGTAGTGGCAGGACAGCGTCAGCTCAAAGCCGCCGCCAAGTGCGAGACCGTTGATGGCGGCGACCCACGGCTTGCCCGAGGTTTCGATGTTGCGAAAGACCTGCGAGAAGCGCCGGCTCTGGTCGAACAGCATCTGGTTGGCCGCGACCTCGCCCTTCTCCTTCAGCGTCTTCGCATAGGTGTGGCTCATGCCCTCGAGCATCGAGAGGTCGGCGCCGGCGCAGAACGCTTCCTTGCTGGAGGTGATGACGATGCCCTTCACGGCGGTATCAGCCGTGGTCTGCTTCACGATCGCCTCGAGTTCGTCGACCGAGGTCTCGTCCAGCACGTTCATCGAACGGCCGGGAATATCCCAGGTGACGAGCGCAATGCCGTCGGCGTCGGTCTCGAGTTTGAAATTCTTGAAGGCCATGTGGTGCTCCCTATTGATGTTCCCTTCTCCCCTTGTGGGAGAAGGTGCCTTCGCGAAGCGAAGGCGGATGAGGGGTCTCTCTCCGCGGATAGAACCCCTCGCCCGTCGCCTCCCTTCGTGAGGCGCCACCCTCTCCCACAAGGGGAGAGGGAAAGAATCAGACCCGCTCGATAATCGTCGCGGTGCCCATGCCGCCGCCGATGCACAGGGTCACCAGCGCGGTCTGCTGGTTGGTGCGCTCCAGCTCGTCGAGCACGGTGCCCAGGATCATCGCGCCGGTCGCGCCGAGGGGATGGCCGAGCGCGATCGCACCGCCATTGACGTTGATCTTGGCATTGTCGATGTCGAAGGCCTGGATGTAGCGCAGCACCACCGAAGCGAACGCTTCGTTCAGCTCGAACAGGTCGATGTCCGACTTCTTCATGCCGGAACGCTCGAACAGCTTTTCGGTGACGTCGACCGGGCCCGTCAGCATCATCGCGGGCTCGGAGCCGATATTGGCGAAGGCACGGATTTTTGCCCGCGGCTTCAGGCCATGCTTGGCGCCCGCCTCCTTGCTGCCGAGCAGCACGGCGCCGGCGCCATCGACGATACCGGACGAGTTGCCGGCATGCTGCACGTAGTTGACGCGCTCGATTTCCGGATGCGACTGGATCGCGACGCCGTCAAAGCCGCCCATCTGCGCCACCTGCGCGAACGACGGCTGCAGCTGCGCCAGCGACTGCATGGTCGTGGTCGGGCGCATATGCTCATCCTTGGCGAGGATGGTGAGCCCGTTGATGTCCTTGACCGGAACGACCGACTTGTTGAAGCGGCCCTCTTCCCAGGCCTTGCCTGCACGCTGCTGGCTCTGCACGGCGTAGGCGTCGACATCGTCGCGCGAGAAGCCGTATTTGGTCGCGATCAGATCGGCCGAGATGCCCTGCGGCATGAAATAGGCCGGCACCGCCATCGAAGGGTCCATCGGCCAGGCGCCGCCGGAGGCGCCGATGCCGACCCGGCTCATGGATTCGGCGCCGCCGCCGATCACGAGCTCATGCTGCCCGCTCATGATCTGGGCTGCGGCGAAATTCACCGCGTCGAGGCCGGAGGCGCAGAAACGGCTGATCTGCACGCCCGGAACCTTCTCGCCCAGCCCCGCCTTCAGCGCGGCGAAGCGGGCGATGTCGGAACCGGCCTCGCCGACGGGATCGACCACGCCGAGCACGACGTCGTCGACGGAATCCTCGGGCAGGTTGTTGCGGTCCTTCAGCGCCTTCAAGGGCACGGTGGCGAGCGCGAGCGCGGTCACCTCGTGCAGCGCGCCGTCCGCCTTGCCGCGGCCGCGCGGGGTGCGAACGTGATCGTAGATATAGGCCTCAGGCATGACGCCCTCCTAAAGATGATGTTGATCATATCATAGCGAATTGCGTCGAACGGCGAAACAAAAACCCGCTCTAGAACGCTTCCGCCGCCAATTCCATGGTGGTTCCGCTGCCGGTCTGGATGCGCGCCAGATGCAGCGCGGTTTCCGGCAACATCCGCTCCATGAAGAACCGGCCGGTCACGAGCTTGGTCTTCAGATAGGCCGTCTCGCCGCCGCTCGCAATCTTGTCGAGCGCGACCTTGGCCATCCGCGCCCACATGTAGCCGAGCGTGACAAAGCCGAACAGCTGCAGGTAATCGGTGGCGGCAGCACCCGCATTGTCGGGCTTCATCACGGCGTTCTGCATCAGCCAGGTGGTGGCCTGCTGCAGATGGCCGAGCCCATTGGACAGCGGCGCCACGAACGGCTTCATGGCCTCGTCGCCGCCATGCTCCTTGCAGTAGGTCCCGAGCTCGGTGAAGAACGACATGATGGCGCGGCCGCCGTCGCGCGGCAGCTTGCGGCCGACAAGATCGAGCGCCTGGATGCCATTGGCGCCCTCATAGATCATGGCAATACGCGCGTCGCGGACGAACTGCTCCATGCCCTGTTCGGCGATATAGCCGTGGCCGCCATACATCTGCTGCGCCTGCACCGCATTGGCAAAGCCGTTGTCGGTGAGGAAGCCCTTCAGCACCGGCGTCATCAGGCCCATATGGTCGTCGGCCTCCTGGCGGTCCTTGGGATCGCTCGAGCGATGCGCGACGTCGCTCTTGAGCGCAGTCCACACCACCATCGCGCGCGCCGCCTCGTTGAAAGCGCGGATGGTGAGCAGGGTGCGGCGCACGTCGGGATGGACGATGATGGGATCTGCCGGCTTGTCCGGCGCCTTCGTCCCCGTCAGCGCGCGGCCCTGCAGGCGGTCGCGGGCATAGGCCACCGCGTTCTGATAGGCGACCTCGGATTGCGCGAGACCCTGCACCGCGACGCCGAGCCGGGCCTCGTTCATCATCACGAACATGCCCTGCATGCCCTTGTTCTCTTCGCCGATCAGCCAGCCGGTGGCGTTGTCGTAGTTCATCACGCAGGTGGAATTGCCGTGAATGCCCATCTTGTGCTCGATCGAGCCGCAGGTGACGCCGTTGCGCTGCCCCAGCGAGCCATCGGCATTGACCAGCACTTTCGGCACCACGAACAGCGACACGCCCTTGATACCTGAGGGCGCGCCTTCGATGCGCGCGAGCACGAGGTGGATGATGTTGTCGGTCAGGTCATGCTCGCCGGCGGAAATGAAGATCTTGGTGCCCGTGATCTTGAAGCTGCCGTCGCCTTGCCGCACCGCCTTGGTGCGGAGCAGGCCGAGGTCGGTGCCGCAATGCGGCTCGGTCAGATTCATGGTGCCGGTCCATTCGCCCGCCACCATCTTCGGCACATAGGTCTTCTTCTGCTCAGGGCTGCCGTGCACGATGAGCGCTGCGGTCGCGCCCATGGTGAGCCCGCCATACATCGAGAATGCCATGTTGGCCGAGATCTGGAATTCGTTGACGGCCTGGGACAGCGTCACCGGCAGCCCTTGCCCGCCATATTCCGTCGGCGCCGACAGGCCGAGCCAGCCGCCCTCGGCGACCTGCTTGAAAGCTTCCTTGAATCCCTTTGGCGTGGTGACGCTGCCATCGTCCTTGCGCTTGCAGCCTTCGAGATCGCCGACGCGGTTGAGCGGCTGCAGCACCTCTTCGGCGAGCTTGGCGGCTTCGCCCAGGATCGCCTCGCGCACGTCGGAAGAGGCGTCGGAGAAACCGGGAAGATTGTCGTAGCGGTCGATCTGAAAGACGTCGTTGAAGAGGAAGTTCACGTCCTCCACAGGGGCTTTGTAGATCGGCATGGGGCGGGCTCCGGCAGGCAGGTTGGGAATTTTGGGGCGCTGTTTTGCGGGAATAAGGGCAGCGCATCGATCACGAAAATTCCCGAAAGGACCTTAAACCTTTCGGGCTTACAGGGAAGCGATTATCGCGGCGGAGACTGCGACTCGGCGGCGCTGGTTTTTGCCGACTGCCGCATCAGCTCTTCGCCCATCAGGCGGTGCAACAGGTTGATCGCCTTCAAGGGGCGCACCATCACCTTGAAATGCGTGATGAGGCCATCGGAATCGAAGGTGATGATGTCGACGCCGTTGAGCTTGATGCCCTCGATCTCGTTTTCGAATTCGAGCACCGCGCCGTTTTCGCTGCGCCACTCGCCACGATAGGCAAAGCCGGGACCGCCCAGCACTTTGTCGGCGCTGGCGAGATACTTGAATGTGATGTCGCGTCCGCGCTGCGGCGCGTGGACCACCGGGCTTTCGAACACCGCGTCGGGGTGCAGCAGATCCCAGAGCGCCGCATGGTCATGCGACTTGATGTAGGCGTACCATTTGTCGAGGCCGGGCAAGCTCAAGGGACGTCTCCTCTCGTCGGGGGATCGTCTATATGCACATTGACGCATATGCGCCTATGTGCATAAAGTCAAGCGAAGTCGAAGGGAGTGGCGAAATGGCGCTGGGTGACGCGATCCTCGCATGCCTGACGGAACGTCCCATGACGGGCTATGAGCTCGCCAAAACCTTCGATGCGTCCATCGGCTTCTTCTGGAAGGCCGACCACCAGCAAATCTACCGCGAGCTCTCGAAACTGCGCGACCGCGGCCATGTCCAGGCCCGCGAGGTGGTGCAATCCGGCAAGCCCAACAAGCTGGTCTACACGCTCACTCCCGAAGGCAAGGCGGCGTTCCGGCATTGGGCCGCGCGGCCGAGCGTGCCGGCCTCGGTGAAGGATGATCTGCTGGTGCGGATCTACGCACTCGACAGCGTCGACATCGAGCCGCTGCGCGCCGACCTGATGGCGCGGCTCGAGCATCACCGCGACCGCTACGATCGCTATGAGCGGCTGCTCAACAAGCGCTTCCCGCAAGGCACGGCGGCGCCCGCCGACATGGGCAAGCTGTTGGGTTTGCGGATCGGCCTGCGCCACGAGCGCATGGTGGCGGAATGGTGCGAGGAGGCGATCGAGGCACTCTCGGCGATCGCAGGCCGCGGCAATGTCGTACCGCTCGAGGACGCCAAGCGCGAAACCAACGGCTGATCTGTTGGCGCGAAGTTCCGTCCACGGCAACTTTCGCGTCCGCCGCGCGCGTTCCTTAACCCGTTATTTACTCTAAAGGGAAAAAGTCGGCATTCGAGGCAGACGACCAGCGCCGATTCCGATTGTCTTTGATGTGGGACGCGCGGGGAGGACTGCAGGCGCTGGTGGGGCGCCGGAGTCGGAACCGGACGAGATCAATGAATTCGCGCGTATCGTGGAGTGTTGACGGCATCGATCCAACCGTCCGCGAGAGGGCCGAGGCCGCTGCGCGCCGTGCCGGCATGTCGCTCAACGACTGGCTCAATTCCACCGTCGGCGAATCCGCGCCGCCCAATTTCCGCAATCCTTCCGCGCCGCCCTCGCCGAGCCACGATGTCGCCGACATCCACCAGCGGCTCGACTCGATCACCCGCCAGATCGAACGGATTTCGCAGCCGATGCCGCGCAACGATGCCCCGCGCGAGCAGGGCGTCGCCCGCCAGCTCAACGACGCCATCTCGCGGCTCGATGCAAGGCTGTCGCAGATTTCAAATCCGCAGGCCCAGCGCCAGAACCAGAACCGGCAGCAGCGTCAGTCCGAGGCGGTCGAGCGCGCCGCGGGCCAGGTCTATGCTGCGCAGGCTTACCCCTCTCAGGCGACCCATCCCTCGCAAGTCTACCCACAGGCGCAGGCCGCGCCGGTCTATCGCAACTCGCCGCCGCTGAGTCCGGCCTCGATGGACTTTGCGGTCGCGGAGATCGCCGCGCGCCAGAACGAGCTCGACGCGCCGCCGCCGCGCGCGATGCCGCCGCGCCATGCGCCGCCGATCGCGCCCGCGATGGCCGCGCCCCCGCCTCCCCCGCCGGGCCCGGATTTCTCGGCGCTGGAACGGCACCTGTTCAAGATCACGAGCCAGATCGAGGCGCTGCAGCGTCCCGACATCGAGCAGTCGATCGCCGCCTTCCGCGGCGAACTTTCCGAAATCCGCGCCGCCATCACCGAGGCGATGCCGCGCCGGGCGATCGAGTCGATCGAGAGCGAAGTCCGCTCGCTGTCGCGCCGCATCGAGGACAGCCGCCAGAACGGCATCGACGGCAACGCGCTTGCGGGTATCGAACGCGCGCTCGCCGAAATCCGCGAGGTGCTGCGCTCGCTGATGTCGGCCGAGCAACTCGCCGGCTATGACGAGGCGATCCGCAATCTCGGCGGCAAGCTCGACATGATCCTGCGCGCCAATGACGATCCCGGCACGGTGCAGCAGCTCGAAAACGCAATCACAGCCCTGCGCGCCATCGTCTCCAATGTCGCCTCCAACGATGCGCTGGCCCGGCTTTCCGACGATGTGCATCTGTTGTCGTCCAAGGTCGACCAGATCGCACGCTCGAGCGGCAACAATGATTCCCTTGCGGCGCTGGAGCAGCGCATCGCCGCGCTGACCGCGGCGCTGGAAAGCCGCGAGCGGCCGCAATATCAGGACAATTCGGAGCAGCTCGAAGGCGCGCTGCGCGCTCTGTCCGACCGCATCGACCGCATGCAGGTCGGCAACGACTCGAGTTCCGCCTTTGCACATCTGGAGCAGCGCGTCTCCTATCTGCTGGAGCGGCTGGAGTCTTCCAGCGATCAACGTTCCGGCAATCTCGGCCGCGTCGAAGACGGGTTGCAGGACATCCTGCGCCACCTGGAGAACCAGCATGCGACGCTGTCATCGTTCGCCGACAACCAGCATGCCGCGTTCGCCTCTTTTGCGAACAGCCAGCAGCGCGGCGCCGATCCGCAGGACGATGGGCTGATCGATCTCGTCAAGCGCGAACTCTCCGACATCCGCTTCAGCCAGACCAAGACCGACCGCCAGACCCAGGATTCGCTCGAAGCGGTGCATTCGACCCTGCATCATGTGGTCGACCGGCTCGCGTTGATCGAAGGCGATCTGCGCGCGGAGCGCTCCGTCCCGCCGCCGCAGCCGGCCCCCGCCGCTGCGCCTGCCTCCTTCGCGCCGGCGCCCTTCACGTCTGCGCCCTTCGCGTCTGCGCCCGCCGCTGAGCCCGAGCCGTTCGAGCCGGAAGTTTCGGCGCCGCGCGTCGCGATGACGCCGCCGCCGAAGCCGGAACTGCCCAATCCTGCCGCAAGCCAGGTGCCGCATTTCGCCTCCGCGCCGCGCGACTTCCATGCGGCCGAACCGATGGCTCCGCCTCCGCCGCCGGTCGTGGCTTCGCCGCCGCCTCCACCACCGCCGCTCGCGATCAGCGAGATCTTGGTCCCGACCTCGGCGCCGCGTCCGGCACTCGCACCCGATCTGCCGCCCGATCATCCGCTCGAGCCGGGCACGCGTCCCGGTGGCCGCCTCGCCTCGCCGTCGGAGCGCATCGCCGCGTCCGAAAGCGCGATCAGTGAAATCCCGGCCGCACCGAAAGAACCGGTCTCGTCCTCGAGCTTCATCGCCGCCGCGCGCCGCGCAGCGCAGGCGGCGGCTGCCCAGCCGGTCGACAAGAGCGGCAAGGCGGTGAAAACCGACAAGGCCAAGGACGCGAAGGACGGCGGCAAGGACTCTTCGACCATCACCACCAAGATCCGCTCGCTGCTGGTCGGCGCGAGCGTGGTCGTGATCGTGCTCGGCACCTTCAAGATGGCGATGAACCTGCTCGACATCGGCAACCTCGCGCAGATCCCGGGCCTGGAGCGATCCGCCAATCAGCCGGCGTCCCCCCCGCCCGCCGACAGCGGCGCGAAAGCGCCCGCGCCGGAGCAGTTCGTGCCCGCGCCATCGATGACCTCGCCGACCCCGATCGGACGGCAATCGCAGAACAACGCCGCGCCGACCACACCTGACGCGAGCGCCACCGTTGAAATTCCGCAGGCCCCGGCCACCTCAACTGCGCCGATCTCAGGCAACGACATCACCGGCACGATCCCGAATGCAAACGGCCGCAAGGGCACGATGCTGCAGATCCCGCAGGGTGAGCTGCTGCCCGACCAGATCGGCGGACTGAACTTGCGCGCAGCCGCGCTGAAGGGCGATCCGACCGCGGCCTATGAAGTCGGCGTGCGCTTTGCCGAGGGCAAGGGCGTGCCACAAAATCTCGACGAAGCCGCGAAATGGTATGACCGCGCGGCGCAGGCCGGCATCATTCCGGCGGTCTTCCGCCTCGGCACGCTCTACGAAAAGGGCATGGGCGTGAAGAAGGACCCCGACACGGCGCGCCGCTACTATCTGCAGGCCGCCGAGCGCGGCAACGCCAAGGCGATGCATAACCTCGCGGTGCTCGATGCCGATGGCGGCGGCAGGGGTCCGGACTACAAGAGCGCGGCCACCTGGTTTCGCAAGGCCGCCGATCGCGGCGTCGCCGACAGCGAATTCAATCTCGGCATCCTCTATGCCCGCGGCATCGGCGTCGAGCAGAACCTCGCCGAATCCTTCAAATGGTTCAGCCTGGCGGCAGCGCAGGGCGATGCGGATGCCGGCCACAAGCGCGACGATATCGCCAAGCGCCTCGACGCCCAGTCGCTGGCCGCAGCCAAGCTCGCGATCCAGACCTTCACCGCCGAGCCGCAGCCGGACGACGCTATCAATGTCGCGACGCCCGCGGGCGGATGGGATTCCACGCCTGCAAGCGCGACCACGGCAAAGCCCGCCGCCAAACCTGGCGCCCCCAAGCGCGCGACGACCGCGCGTTTGTGATCGATCCGTGATCGGCCGCGAGCTGCGGCCGCTCATATCTCTGCGACAAAAGCC
The DNA here is from genome assembly GCA_035568535.1 of Bradyrhizobium sp. Lineage (GTDB taxonomy): Bacteria > Pseudomonadota > Alphaproteobacteria > Rhizobiales > Xanthobacteraceae > Bradyrhizobium. Next base: position 1,703 of record DATMNV010000137.1, on the reverse strand, counting down.
GTGTAGTGGATGGGTCGCGCCAGCACCCCGGGGCTTGCCGTGGAGAGGATCAAATGCCTGCCGATGATCGCGAGGAGAGCGGAAGCGGCTTCCAGAGACCGCCGACCGGGCCGTGGGTGGCGCCGCCGCGCGCGCCTTCGAACCCGCCGCAAACATCCCCGTCGCAGCCGCCGGGCAGGGTGTATCTGCGAAGCCCGATCCTATCGACTCTCATTTTTTCGCTGATAGTCCTCGGTGTCGGTATTCGCGCGTACCGCGATCTGTCGCGGCCGGAGGCCTGGGCCTACTGGAAGGACCAGTATTTCTCGCCGAGCCTGACCTCCTCGCTGATCCCGAAGGCGGACTTCGACGGCTCGCCCCGTGGGCGGCCCGCGCTTGCGATCCGCGGCACGATCGGCCCGGCTGCGGCGAACTGGCTGCGCGGCCGGCTCGACGAGGCGCACCTCGTGCCGGGCGATGCCGTTCTCCTGTCCTCGCCGGGCGGCGATGTCGGACAGGCGATCATCATGGGCGAGATTATCCGGTCACATGGGCTTGTGACGGCGGTCGGCACCGCCGACGAATCCGGCCGGGTCCGGCGGGCCTATTGCGCCAGCGCCTGCGTGCTGGTCTATGCCGGCGGCAAGCCACGCTATGGCGTGGAGGGCTCGCTGCTCGGTGTCCATCGCTTTGTCACGACCGCGCCGACCAGCGACCCCGTCGCCGACACCCAGCGCGTTGCGGGCATGGTGTTGGGCTATATGACCAAGATGGGCGTTTCCTCGGCGGTGGTGGAGGAGATGTCGCAGACCCGCGACGTGCGCTGGCTCGATCCGAAACAGGCGCTGGCGATGAACCTGATCACCGATCCCCTCGGCAAGCCGTAGCGCGCGAGGCGCGCGTTAATCTGAATCATTCACCACTTCGAGTATTCCCCGGCGAAACGCCGCAGGCGGCGCATTCTTTGATGCCGTCGGTGGTATTTTTCGGCTATGCAGGGGCGCGGCCATCGATCCGCGCTCGCCTGTGTGCGCGAGATCACGGATTTTTTGACCCGTTGGTGCTCGATCAGGAATCCGTGCCGTCAGCGGCCTAATACCCGTCGCGCGGCACCCTTAGCCAAAGCGGCCGCGCGTGCAGATTTATCTTCCGATCGCCGACATCCCGGTCAGCATCTTTCTCATCCTGGCGATGGGCGCTGCCGTCGGTTTCGTCTCCGGCATGTTCGGGATCGGCGGCGGATTCCTGATGACGCCGCTTCTGATCTTCATCGGCATCTCGCCGGCGGTTGCGGTCGCATCAGTTGCAAGCCATATCGCCGCTTCCTCATTTTCGGGCGCGATCTCCTATTGGCGACGGCGCGCGATCGATCCGGCACTCGCGGCGGTGCTGCTGACCGGCGGCACGGTCGGCACCGCGCTTGGCGTATCGACCTTCACCTATTTGCGCTCGCTCGGCCAGCTCGACCTGATGATCGCGCTGTCCTATGTCGTGCTGCTGACGACCGTCGGCGGCGCGATGCTCTATGAGGGCCTGCGCGCCATCCTGCGCACCAGGCGCGGCGTGCTGCCGCCGCGGCGCACCCACAACTGGATCCATGCGCTGCCGTTCAAGATGCGATTCAAGCGCTCGAAGATCTATCTCTCGGTGATCCCGGTCGTCGTCACGGGCATCATCATCGGCTTCATCGGCGCGATCATGGGCATCGGCGGCGGCTTCATCCT
>DATMNV010000136.1:0-8351 GCA_035568535.1 Bradyrhizobium sp. | reverse complement strand
AGATCGTGCCGAACGGCGTCGGCACCGGCAGGCCGCCGGCAAAGTTCTTCCCCCGGCGCACGGTGTGGCAATTGTTGCAATTGCCAAGCGCGGCGAGTCGGCGGCCGTGCTTGATGACGGCGGTATCGAACGTCTGCGACCTGGGCGGATCGATAGCTGATATCGCCGGGCGCCAGGTGACAGCAAACGCCGCCACCCCGCCGCCAATCAGCAGCGCAGCAAAAATGCCCCCAATGATGCCTGACTTCTTCATCCGTCCCAGCGGCTTTTTTGGCTTCCTAGCACAATAACCAGTTCTTACGGAGCCACCCAGCGCCGCTCACCGCCTGTTGATTTTCCGCTTCGCAGCAACGCACGATGCGCCCAGGGAAGGCTTCGACCCAGCGTTCATCTTTGACGCGCGCGTTGGCGCGAGAGGCCGTGCTGGGGATCGCGTTGGGCCTCGGCTTCTGCCTGCTCGTCGCCCTGATCGACCCGTCCCATGTCACGTCGTTGATCGCCCACAATGCGGAACCGCGAACCGCCGCAATCATTCTCGTGAGTTTCTTCACGCTGACCTTCGGCGTCGGCGCGACGTTAACCGGCCTCGTTCTCGCGACAATCAGAAAGCATTGAAATCATTGTAATTTTTTCGAAGTTCCCTGAGGTCCATTTGCGCGCAGCGGCTGTTACGGGAATGCCACAGACACGAACAAACTCCGGATGTTCTGTGTACGTTCGAAACTGTTGATGACGGCGAAACGACATCAGCGGATAGGCTTGGCGTGGGGTTGATTCACGCGCTTCTCGTGTGCAGGGAGAGCCGACATGCCAGCCTATATCCATCATCACGACATCGAGATGGCTCCGGTCATTTGCCCCGGTTGCCTCGGACTGCCGATGTATGTGCGGGACGTCGAGCCGCATTGGAGCATGGCGAAGATCGACTTCATCTATGAATGTTCGGATTGCGGCGCCGAGGTTCGGCAGACCGTGAGGAAGCCGGAACTGCAGCATTGATCGCGCCGCTCGGAAATTGAACGCACGCCCGATGGCGCCTCGTTACCGACGAGGCGCCATCAACACGTAGACCCACTGCTAACGCGAAAAGCCCCTAGAGCATGATCCGGAAAAGTGTTTAGCGGTTTTAGTGGGCGGTTGGCAGCGGACCCTCGCTACTGCCGAGATTGCATTCCCGGAAGTGATAGGCGATCTCATCCAGCGCGCGCCGTTCCCACTCTTCGGCCTGTGCCAGCCAGAACATGCGACGCTCGGAATCCAACGCGGCACGCTCTCGGCACACATATTCCTGACTGCGCATCTCCGCGAGCTTGTTCATGACCCCCACTCCCGTGATGTGAAGCCCATTTACGGGCAAGACCCTAGCAGAAACGATGCGGGCTTGTCTCAGGTTACTGCGCAAAATTCCAAAGCATGGTGCGACTGCGAAATCCACTCACGCCGCGACGCAGCATCGCGTTCCAGTTGTGCAGGCTTGGCGTAAAGTTCTCTTGCTCAGCGGCGCACATAACAGTGGAAGCCACCGTAAATTCCCGATCGATCGAGCTCGTAGCCGATGGCGCTGCGCTCTTCATCACGGCGCCAGATTTCCTGCAGCGGCGCCAACTCTTCGCCTTCCAGTGGCGATTCCGTGCCGGCGGTGCGGAAGATCACGGCGACCTGATCGCTGCCGGCGCGATCGATTGTATCCCACAGCGTGCGGATCTCTTCCGGCGCCATCCAGTCCTGCGAGTCGAGCAGCATCACAGCATCAACTTCGCGCGCGGGAAGACTTTCCAGGAACTGACGCAAACTGCCGTGAACCGGAATGATCAAACCGGCGTCGTTGCGCATGCGTGCAAACTGACTCCGCTGCAGATAAGGCGGCAGGCAGCGATCGCCCGGACCGGGGTAGCAGCGCTGCAACGCCTGCCAGGCGAAATAATTGGTGTCGTTGGGGTGGCCATTGATAAGGCGGAACAGCCGCTCATGCAGCAGCTCATTCAACGGCACCCGGCCGCCAAGCCGGGCGCGCTGCCGCGGCGGGATACCGAGGCTGAACAGCAGGGCCGGCGTCCGCGTCAGAAGACGCACGAAGCGCGAATGGAACAGGCGGTGCAAACGATCGAGCGCCTCCATGCGTGCGGGCGCATCGATTTCGGCGGTCAGCAGCGCATTGAGATCGATGCGGGCGAACTTCGCCACCATATGCGTGAACCCGATGAAGCGGCCCATCATGCCATGGCGGTAAAATCCGTCCGTGAAATAGGCGTGGCGCGGACGGCCGATGACATTGCGCTTGTCCCAATAGGCGCGCGCCTTGTCGTCGAGCATCGGGCGCAGACGATCGCGATAGAGTTGCGCGTTGGCGAGCGAGGCCGCCTCGCCGAAGAACTGCCAGAAATCGGAGTATCTGGAGAAGGCGCGGATGCCGGCGAGCTTCAGCTTGAGCAGCGAGAGATGCGCCTCATTGGGATCGACGGCATAGACCTGCGCCGGTTGCGCAGTCAGGTAGGACAACGCGTTGCAGCCGCCGGATGAAATGGTGACGATGGTCGATCCGATCGGCAATTGCAGCGCGGCGAGATCGGCTTCGGGGTCTTCCCAGATCTGGGTGTACACCAGGCGACGCAGCCAGAATGCGTAAATCCTGTCCCAGATCGTCGATTCATCCTGTGCACTTTCGTTTCGTACAGCGTCCGCGATCAGTTGCGCACTCATGCCCGCCTCGAATCAACAACTCGACGAGGCTATCGCCAGCGCACTTCAGTTTTGCGACAATGGCGGAAGCGGCGATCAAAGTTGCACGCCGCTTGTCACACGCTTGTCGCGCGAACAAGGGATGGAGGGAAACGAGCTTCTTCGACAAGAGACTTGGGCCAATGCTGGCATATTCTAGCGAAATCGGCGCCGAAATCGCGCAATCGCCCGACGCGGTGCATTACGCACAATTGTTTGGCATCGTGACCACGAGCAAGATGCAGAGTTCCGCGACATCCGCCGCGTTTGCTCGCTGCGCTCATCCGACGCAAAGCGGTACAACACACACTGATCCACAGATTTTGTTTTCGGTGATGCGGTCATGAGCGCGTGGCTTGCATTGCTCGGCGCAGGGCTGCTCGAAGTCGGCTGGGCGCTCGGCCTGAAATATTCCGACGGTCTGACCCGTTTCTGGCCGACAGCTGCCACAGCCGTCGCCATTGTGCTCAGTTTTGTCTTGATGGCGCTGGCGCTGCGGTCACTTCCGTTCGGCACGGCGTATGCGGTATGGACCGGAATCGGCGCCGTCGGCAGTATCATCGTCGGCATGCTGCTCTTTAGCGAGTCGGCCGATCCGGTCCGCATCGTCTGCCTGACGCTGATCGTGGCCGGCATGGTCGGGCTCAAGCTCAATTCGCCGGTCTGAATTGCTTTCGCGATCGGCGGCCGATTTTTTTTTGCGAAAACTGCGCCACGTCTCGAGGCCGCCGAACAACAGCAGCGCGATCGAGAGCGGCACCAGGTGATAGAGAAAGCGGAACATCAAGAGCGCCGCCAGCAACTGCTCGCGGTTCTCTTCGCCCAGGCCGATCAGGATGGTCGCATCGAACACGCCCAGTCCCGCCGGCGTGTGGCTTGCGAAACCGAGCAGCGTCGCCGCGATGAACACGGCAATCATCCGGAAGAAGCTGATATCCACGCCGACGGGAAGAAGCACATACATGGCGATGGCCGCCGCGGAGAGATCGAGCAGACCGACAAGGATCTGCACCAGCACCAGCGGGCCGGACGGCAATTTCACCAGCCATTCGCTTTTGCCGATGTGTCTTGGATGCAGCCAGCTCCAGGTGAGGTACGCGCCGACGCCGCCCAGGAGGATCAGCGCCAGCAGGCGGTTGGCCCAGGGCGGCAGGTGATCGATGACGCCGATCGCGGCCGGCTGGTAAAGCAGGCTGAAGCCGAGCGCCGTCATATTGCCGAGCCAGAAGGTGAGCCCGGTGAGGAAGCAGATATTGGCCACCCCCATCGCGCCCAATCCATTCCTGGAATAGATGCGATAGCGGATGACAGGCGAGATCAGCGCCACCGCGCCGATGCCGTGGGCGATCGGATAACTGGTGAAACTTGCGAGCGCCGCGATCCGGTACGGCACATCGCTGCGGCCCATGGTGTGCAAGGCCAGCCAGTCATAAAGCGTGATGCTGGCATAGGACGCCGTGACCATGATCAGCGCCAATGCGATCACGCTGGGTTCGGTCGCCCAAATGATCGAGAACACATTTTCGTAATCGATGTTCCTGAGCGAATGGCTCAGCGCAAAAATCGCGGCAGTACCGATCGCAATACTGAGAGCAGCGCCGCCCAGTCCCCTGATCCGGGCACTGCCAAGCTTCTTCTGCAGCCAATCGATATTCAGGGCGCGCATCCAATCCGGGCAGCCGTCCGCCGACCCCCGCACTGCCCGATTCGGGGTGGTCAACGGCGTGATTTGACACGCAGATGTGACAGTTGAGTAACCGCTCCCGCCGATTTTGCAATGGGATGTAGACGTTAGCACAATTTCGTGAGTCAAGTTCGGGACTAAATCCGGTCGCAAGCTGTTCATGCAGTCTTTGTAAGAGTGCAATTCAAACGCTTCGAGGCCGCATGAACGCAGAACTCGACTACGATCTCTCGCCTGAACAATGGCGGACGCTAAAGGCGTTGCGCGGCGGCGCGACAGAACGCCGCGTGCCAAATCCGTTCGTGCTTGAGCAACTCGTCGTGCTGGGTCTCGCCACCATCGGCGCCGAAGGTCCGCAGATCACACCGATGGGGCGCAAGGTCCTGATCAGGGGGTCGTCACGCCTTTGGGAGGACGTGGCGGCGTGAGCCAAAGGCTCACGCCGTCCTGACGCGGCAGCTATTCGGCCGCTTCGGCGATATCATCGGCCTCTTTGTTGTAGTCGTAGACGACGCGGCCATAGGGCAGCGTCAGGTCGGCGAGGAAGTGGTGCGCGCCGACAACGTGCCGCACCGGGAAGTCGGCCACCGGCGCATTGACATGCGGCACCAGATGGAGCCGGCCCGGCCCGATCCAAGATCCCTTCACGACGATATCGGTGAGGTTGATCGCAACCAGCTGACACACCTCGGCATGGCCGTCGACGCCGGGAATCAGTTTCAAGTTGATCTGGGTCTTCGACAGCGCCGCCTGCGTTAGTTCGCCATTGCCTGCCATCGCTTCGTGCTTGTAGCCCATGGTGCCCATGGCAACGAGCTGGCTTGCATATTCCAGCGTGCCCGTCAGCGTGTCCTTGACGATCTCGAGTTTGGGGTGGGCATATTTCTTCGGAAATCCCCAGATCTCGCGGCCGGCCGCAATCGGCGGATCGTCGTCGAGATACATCTGCGAGACGAAATTGACTTCCTCGCCGTTCAGCCGCGCCGGAATCACGAGGCCCGACTCGGTGTAGCTGCCGAAGCCCGAGCTGTCGGGCATCTTGATCCATTCATACTTCACGATCGGCTGCTCGATCGGCTCGAGCGGTTCAGGCAGGCCGGCACGGATCAGGGCCGGATCGGTTTCGTAGGTGATGACCAGGAATTCGCGATTGATGAAGCGATAGGGTCCCGCCGGATAGCTCGGGCCCGCCATCGGCATCGACGGAAGCTTTAGGACGTCTGCCTTGCGCATTAAATAACCCCTGCCTGTTCAATGAAAATGCAGCCGCCATCCATCCGGTCGGCGAATACCGCCGATCGACCGCGCGACAAATGCAAGACCCGGAAATTTGGCAGCCTACAGGAATTGCTAACGTTGCTGTTTGACAGAGGTGTGAAGCATCGCTGGCGCGGCACGCCGAAAAAAGCGCCAATGTCATATCGGCGTCATCGCCTTCCTCAACTCTGGTGCTCAATCAAAAGAAGCTGGGGTCTTTCTCATGGATGCGCGATCGCCGGATACGGATGTTGCCGTTATGCGTCAGTGGCGGCCGGACCGGTGCGACCGCATCGCGCTGGTGCTGCAGGGCGGCGGCGCGCTGGGCGCCTATCAAATCGGCGTCTATCAGGCCCTGCACGAAGCCGGACTCGAACCCAACTGGGTCTGCGGCGTTTCGATCGGCGGCATCAATTCGGCCATCATCGCCGGCAATCCGCCGGAAGAGCGGCTGGAGAAGCTGCGAATCTTCTGGGAGCGCATCACCGCGCGAAAAGTCTGGCACTATACGCCCGATGGCGACGTCTATCGCAAGGCGCGCAATCTCCACAGTACCTGGCTGACGACGACGCTGGGCCAGCCCGGCTTCTTCAAGCCGCACGAGCTCAATCCGTGGTTCAGCCCCGCCGGCGCCAAGACGGCGACCAGCTATTACGATACGACACCGTTGCGCGAGACCTTGCTGGAGCTGGTCGATTTCGACCTGATCAATTCGCGCAAGATGCATTTCGCGGTCGGCGCGGTGAATGTGCTCACCGGCAACTTCCTCTATTTCGACAACAACAAGGAAGTGATCGGGCCCGAGCACGTGATGGCGTCGGGCGCCCTGCCCCCGGCGCTGCCGATGGTGAAGATCGGCACCGATCATTTCTGGGACGGCGGCATCGTCTCCAACACCCCGCTGCAGCATCTGCTCGACCAGGACGACGGCAAGAACTCACTGGTGTTCCAGGTCGATCTGTTCAGCTCGCGCGGGCTGTTGCCGCGCGACATCCAGGAGGTGTTGGCGCGGCACAAGGACATCATGTATTCCTCGCGCACCCGCTACAACACCGACGTCTACAAGCGGATGAACAATCTGAAGGCGGATTACTACAAGGCGCTCCTGAAAATTCCAGAAGACCAGCTCAGCGATCAGGAGCGCAAGACGCGCGATCACCTCGCGCACATGCCGGGGATCACGATCCTGCAGATGATCTATCAGCAGAAGATCTATGAAGGCGACTCCAAGGACCACGAATTCTCGGCAACCTCGATGCGCGAGCACTGGCAGAGCGGCTATGAAGACACCAAGCGGACGCTGATGCGCCGCGACTGGCTGACCATGCCGGAAGAGGGCAAGGGCATCGTCGTGCACGACGTGCACCGAGAGCGGGATTACTGATCCCGCGAGACCGGCTTCACCACATGCTCTGGCGCGCGCGTTCAGGCCACTCGCGGTCATACTGCTCGCCGCCCACCCTGTCCTCGCTCATCTCGGCGAGAATCTGGCCGGGCGTCGGCAAGGTCTTGGGATCCACGCGCTTGTCGGGATTCCAGAGGTCGGAGCGGACGATCGCCCGCGCGCACTGGAAGTAGATTTCGTGCACGGTCATGATGATGACCGTGCGCGGCGCCTTGCCCTCCATTTTGAAGGTTGAAAGCAGCGCCGGATCGGCGGAAACTTGCGCGTGGCCGTTGGCGCGGAGCGTGCTGCCGGACCCCGGGATCAGGAACAGCAGCGCAACCCGGGGATCGCGCACGATGTTTCGCAGGGAATCGATGCGGTTGTTGCCGCGGCGGTCCGGCATCATCAGCGTCTTTTCATCGTGGATCCGAATAAAGCCGGGCAGATCGCCGCGCGGCGAGCAATCGAGCCCTTCGGGTCCTGAGGTCGCCAGTGCCGCAAACGGCGATTTCTCGATCAGCACGCGATAGGACGGCGTGACGCGGTCGGCGACCTTCACGGTCGAACTCTCGCCGGGAAATCCGTAGATCGCTTCCAGTTGCTCGATGGTCGCGATGACAGACATTCACTCTCCCTTGATCGCCCGCACCAGCCGCCGCGCATGATCCTCGGGCCGGCCAACATTGAGGATAGTGACATCGGGCGCGGTCCTATCGACGGTGCGGCTCAGACGGTCCTCGATCCGGCTGTCGCTGCTGCGCGAGCGCATCTTGAGGCGCTCGGCCAGTACTTCCGGCGGCGCCGTGATGGCGATGACAGTGACGTTGGCGTAGGCGCGCCGCGCCGCATCGATCACCGTCCGCGACGCGTTGACCACCACCGAACGCCTAGCGCGGATGTCGTCATCGATCTCACGCGGCAATCCGTAGGAGTGGCCATGCGCTTCCCAATGCATCGCAAAATCGCCGCGCGCCAGCGCCTGGCGGAAGTCGTCGGCACTAAGTTGCGCGTTATCTTCAGAAGACGACGCTTCGCGCGTCACCACGCGGCGCGGAAACACGATGTCCTTGTCCTCGACGCAGGCCGCCTTCGCCAACCCGAGCAGGGTATCCTTGCCGGCACCGCTCGGGCCGACCACCAGGATCAGCCGACCTGGTCCGATCGTATCAGGCGCATGATCGGAGATGATGAGGGCTTCGCTCATGCTACGCGGCTCCCTTCACGCCAGACGCTGCGCACCACGGGAATATCGCGGGCGACATGCACACGGATCAGGTCGGCGCGCTTGCCGATGGCGATTTCACC
>DATMNV010000135.1:0-28806 GCA_035568535.1 Bradyrhizobium sp. | reverse complement strand
CCTCACCGATGCTCAGCCCGCGAAGGCCAATCACTACCGTGAAATCCAGCGCTGGACCCGCGCGCTGAGCCGGTGTGGCTATGAGCTGGCGCGCTCGGGCAGCATCCCGATCTTTCTCGGCGGCGATCATTCGTTGTCAATGGGATCGGTGAACGCGATGGCGCGGCATTGGCGGGAGTCGGGGCGCGAGCTTTTCGTGCTGTGGCTCGATGCGCATGCCGACTACAACACGCCGGCCACGACGTTGACCGCCAACATGCATGGCATGGCGGCGTCGTTCCTGTGCGGCGAAAGCGGGCTCGATCATCTCCTGGGTGACGAGCCGCGCGCCTCCATTGATCCCGACCGGCTGGAACTGTTCGGTACGCGCTCGATCGACCGGCTGGAAAAGGACCTCTTGCGCGCGCGCCGCGTCAGCGTGGCGGATATGCGGCAGATCGACGAGTTCGGCGTGGGCGTCCTGATCCGCCGGGTCATTGACAAGGTGCGCGCCCGCGACGGCGTGCTGCATGTCAGCTTCGACGTCGATTTCCTCGACCCGGCTGTCGCCCCCGGTGTCGGCACGACTGTACCGGGTGGAGCAACCTATCGCGAGGCGCATCTGGTGATGGAGATGCTGCACGATTCCGGGTTGGTCGGCTCCGTCGATATCGTGGAACTCAATCCGTTCCTCGACGAACGCGGCCGCACCGCGCGCACTGCAGTCGAGTTGATCGGTAGCCTGTTCGGCCAGCAGATCACCGACCGGCCGACGCCGAGCAATGCGTTCACGCCGAATGATTGAGGCAATCGTTACGGTCCGAGGCGGATGCCCTTGTCCTTGAGATATTGCTCCAGCGCGGCGGGCGAATCGCTGGCCTCGGCAAGTGCGACATAAGTATCCGGCCGGAGCAGATAGAGCGCGTTGCGTGCGAGCCCGGCGGCCTCGTATTCGGACTTCCAGGCGAACACCTGCAGCGGCAGGTTTCGCTGCGCGCACCAGGCCGCAAGTTCGCTTTTCGCCTCGCCATAGACATGGACCTGCCAATCCATCCGCATGAGCGTCGCGAAATTGTCGGCGCCATCGACCGCGACCCAGGGCAGGCGGTCGCCACCTTGCACGCGCCCGGCAGCGCCTCGGCTCAGCGGACCGCCGCGGTAATTGATCATGGTCTGCGAGACCGTGCGGAAAGCAAATCTGCGCATCGCTTTGAAGGAAAAGATGGCCGGAAGCACGATCGGCGCAAGGCGGGTACGCACGAAGCCTGCGAGCCTGCCTTGGCCGGTCGCGAAGGTGAAGGCGCGATCGGTGCTCGCGACCAGCGTTCTGGCAAAACCTATGCGCTCAGCTTCATAACTGTCGAGTAAGGCATCGCCCGCTCGGCCCTGTACCACGGTCGCCAATTTCCACGCGAGATTGATCGCGTCGCCAATCCCGGTGTTCATGCCCTGGCCGCCGGCCGGGCTATGGATATGGGCGGCGTCTCCAATCAGGAACGCGCGGCCTTTACGGAAATGCTGCGTCACCCGATGATGCACATGATAGGTTGAGAACCAGTTGACCTTGGTAACTCCAAGCTTCATCTGGCCGATCGCGTGGTCGCTGATGTCGGCGAAGGCCAGCGTCTCCGCACGGTCAGCGCGTTCGTCGCGCACTGTGCCGATCAGTCGCGCGCGTCCCTGTCCCGCCAGCGGGAAGACCGCGACAAAATCGGCCTCGTCGAGATCGATGTGCAGTTCACCGTCCAGCGCCGGCCCCGTGGCCTCGACGTCGGCGACATAGAATAGGTGCTGGTAGGTGCCGCCGGGAAAACCGGTGCTGATGGTCTCTCGAACCTTCGAACGAGCGCCGTCGCAGCCCGCGAGATAGATCGCCTCGCAATCCTGCTCGCTGCCATCAGGACCGCGTAGGCGTGCCACGACACCATCCGCCTGTTCGGTGAAGCCCAGGAGTTCGGTGCGCCGCTCGACGGTGACGCCGAGCGATTCCAGCTTCGCAACCAGAAGCTTTTCGTGCTCGTCCTGAGGGAAGATGTGGAGGAAAGGGTAGGGCGTCAGTCCCTTGCCCATGTCGTTCAGGGAAATGCGCGCCTTGCGTTCGCCCCTGACCCAGAGATTGGTGGCCGGCACGCGGTGGCCCTTCGCGATCACGGCGTCGGCGAGATCGAGCTGCCGATACAGCTCCAGCGTGCGGGCCTGCACCGCGAGCGCGCGTGAGGTCGTTCCCGGCTCCGCGGTCTTGTCGATGATCCGCACCTTGACGCCGAGCCTGGTCAGCCAAAGCGCCAGCACAAGGCCGGTCGGGCCGGCGCCAATAATCAGGACATTGCTTTGTTTCATCTGCTACACTCCCGGCCAACGACATACCGTACCGCTCCATTGAGGGAACGGTATGAAAAACTCTCGGGGGAACGCTATGCCTGATCGAAAATGGTCGAGGCGCGATGTGCTCAAAACCTCGACCGCGCTTGCGGCGGGCGCGCTGTTCGCGGAGCCGGCGCGGGCGGCCTCGCCGCCGCCGACCAGTGTCACGCCGGAATTGATCGAGGCCGCACGCAAGGAAGGCAATGTCTCATATTATTCCGCGCTCGAGCTCAATACCGCCGAGCGGCTCGGCAAGGCGTTCGAAGCAAAATACCCAGGCATCGCCGTCCGCGTCGAGCGCTCCGGCGCGGAACGAATCTATCAGCGCATCGCGCAGGAGCAGGGCAGCGGCATCAACGCGGTCGATGTCGCCAATTCCACCGATCCCGCGCATTATCTCGACTGGAAATCGAAGGACTGGCTTGCGGCTTACCTGCCCGACGATGTCGCGAAGCATTTCTCCGCGGACCAGTTCGATCCCGACGGCACCTACGCGACATCCTGCGCCTGGATCGAAGCCATCGGCTACAACACCGGCCTGGTGAAACCGGAAGATGCGCCGAAGAGCTATGCCGATTTGCTCGATCCCAAGTGGCAGGGCAAGATCGTCAAGGCACATCCCGGCTATAGCGGCGCGATCATGACCGCGACCTTCGTGCTGTCGCGCGAACTCGGCTGGCAGTTCTTCGAGAAGCTCGCGCAGCAGAAGATCCTGCAGGTGCAGTCCGCTGCCGATCCGCCAAAGAAACTTTTGCTGGGCGAGCGTGCGGTGATGGCTGACGGCAACGACTACAATCTCCTGCTCCTGAAGGAGCAGGCGAAGCCGGTTGAGGTCGTCTATGCGAGCGAAGGCTCGCCGCTGATCATCGTGCCCTCCGGCGTGTTCAAGAACGCGCCCAATCCGAACGCGGCGCGGCTGTTCCAGAGCTTCTTCTTCAGCGTCGAGGGACAGCAATTGCTGGTCGACAATTTCGCCCATCGCTCCTTCCATGCGCAGATCAATGAGAAGCCTGGCCGAAAGCCGCTGTCGGAACTGAAGTTGTTGAAATCGGATCCCGCCGCGGTGCTGGCGCAGAGCGAGGAGATCAAGGCGCGCTACGCCAAGCTCTTCAAGGTGTGACGATCTTATGAAGACGCTTCTTTTGTGCGCAGGCGTGCACAAGAAATGTCCTTCGTTTGATCACGGCGGATGATTCCAGGAGTCGAATTTCGCAAATACTTCAACGGTGAGGTACGTTGGTAGGCGTCTTGGGCGTGATCTCGCCAAGGCAAGTTTGTACGCAGATTTTTGTTGATGATTGATCGAGCATGACGATCGATCGCGCCGGCGTTGCAAAACTGACGGACTGTAGCGTTATCCCTCCCGTTATCGCGTCGGTTTATTTGGGATGATGTGAACAAAATCACGATCGATTGACGCGCAAAATTATATTTTCAGGGAGTTTAAGACATCCAGCGTGCCGATTTGCGGCGCCCTGGGTCCCAAGGTCATATTTGATGGAGATTGCAAAATGGAACTCGCCCAACCAGTTCGGATTGCATCCACCAAAGCTGATGCCCCCAGCCGCGATATGTCGATCATCCTCGGCTATTCTGTTCTAGCCGTTGTGATGTTGATTGCGATCTATCTGGCCGGCGGCGAGCCGGGAACGGCACCCGGCGACTTCGCAGGCATGACCGTGTTCCCGTAACGTGGTCGATTTGGCTGCCTTGCCCAAGTTGAGCGCTCGCCCCCGCCAGGGGCGAGCCGTCGAAATCGTTCTTCGTGTGAATGAACCGATCAACAGAGGGGAATTGCCATGTTTTCAGATGGCGACGATGCCGGTCATTGCTCCAACGGGCTGACCGCGCAGAAATTTCGTGAAGCGACGCCCGAGGAGCGCATGACCTATCGGAAATGGCTGCGCGGCATTGTCTTCTTTTACTTCGCGGTTTTGTTCCTGTCGGGTGTCGCGATGGCGACCTATTCGGGCACGGGCCGGACCCAGCTCACGAATCTCTCAGGGCATCAATCGGCCGCATCACTCCGGGCAGACTAACCAAACTGCTCGACCAGCGCCGACCACAGTGGCCAGACTTCGTTGATGGCCTCGAGCCCGGTCTGCACCAGGATCAGCTTCGAGGCCGGATCGACGACGATGCGCTGACCCCAGTCGCCGAACAGGGCGAACTGCCGCCGGTTGCCGGGGAGCAGCCATAGTAGATAGCCATAGCCGAACCCCGGGTAGGCTTTGCCCGGCGCAAGATAGGCGTCCTGCGGCCGCAGTGTGGTCGCGTCGATCATCCATTGCGCCGGGATGATTGGCTCGCCGTTCCAGTTGCCGTCATGGGCGACCAGGCGGGCGAGCCTCGCCCAATCGCGCAGCACCGCGCTGAAGCCGAAATGGGCCAACTCGAAATCTTCGGCGTCCAGGAGCCAAGTGGCGTCGGCTTCCGTGCCGATCGGTTGCCAGATCTTTTCCCGCAGATAGTCCGACAAGGATTTGCCGGTCGCATAATGCACTACGACGGCGAGCACGTCGGGCTCGATGCTGGCGTAGTAATGCCGCGTGCCCGGTGGCGCGATGCGGTGGTTGAATTGGGTGATGCTGTTGATCGTGCCTTGCCGCGAAAACCGGGACCGGGTGACCATGCTGCCCCATAAGCGCTTTAGATCGCGATCGTCGTCCTGCTGCTCGCCGAACTCGACGCCGGACGCCATATGCAGCAGCGCGCGAATCGGCGTCGCGCCGTATTCGCTGCCCTTGAATCCCGGGACGTACGTGTCGGGCGTATCGTCGACCGATTTGATCGCGCCATCCGCGATCGCGAGGCCTACCAACAGGCCGGCAATGGATTTCACCATCGATTGGGAAACCAGCCGATCGCGGTCGGTGCGGTCATACTGATAGTGCTCGCAAAGGATCTGGTCGTCCTTCGCAATCAAAAGCCCGGTGACCGGATTGCGCGCGAGATAGTCTTCGATGGACGATGCATTGCCGCGAAAGCGGTAGCGGATTTGGGCCGGTGTGCGCTTGAAATGCCAGGGCGTGGAAGCATGGGCTATTCGCCGAGTCCAGAAGATTTCGTCGATATGACTGAACCCACCGACGCGGTATTTTGGGCTGAAGGGATTACCTTCCCGTCGGCCGTGCCACCAACCCGGGACCGGATAGTTCTCTGACGCGCCATAAAGCTCGGCGTTCGGTCCGTCTTTCGAAAACACCGGCCCCGCATCAGCCGCGCTTGCGCGTGATCCACCGGTAAGCGGGAAGCACGCCGCGCCCGCAAGGCCGGCGAGCGCGGTCCGTCGCGTGATCAAGTGCCGCCTAGGTTTCGCGGCCATAGTTCAACAGCCCGCCGCTGGTCTTCGGCGGATGCGCGCGAAGGGCTTCCTCGTTCGGCTCGGTACCCCAGCCCGGCCGATCCGGAAGAACAAGATGGCCGTCCACGATCTCGGGCACATGGGTAAAGAGCTCGTGATCCCATTCAAGGCGATCGATGTCGATTTCCATGATGCGCAGGTTCGGCACGGCCGCGCTGAAATGCGCGTTCATCATCGAGCAGAGGTGGCCGTAGAAATTATGCGGCGCGACATTGACCTCATAAGCCTCGGCCGCAGCCGCGATCTTCATTGATTGCCACACTCCGTTCCAGGGCGTGTCGATGATCGCGACATCCATGGCCTGTTCATGGAAGTAAGGCTTGAATTCGCGCAGGCCCAGGAGTGTCTCGCAGGAGGAAATCGGATGCGGGCTCTGCCGCCGGATCAACGCCAGCGCCTCGGGATTGTAGCTGTCGATCTCGATCCAGAACATGTCGAGGTCTTTGATGACGCGCAGGATCTTCAGATAGCCGTCGGTCTTGGCGTTGAAATTGAGGTCGAGCAGGATGTCGACGTCGGGACCAGCACCGTCACGGATCGCTTCGAGATGCATGCAGAGGTCGCGCAGGACTTTGCGCTCGACATTGATCTCGGGCTGGAACGGCGAGCCGAATCCAGGCCGCCAGCCCGTGGGCTTGCCGTTGTCATAGGTGAAGATGTTGGTCTTCAGCGCGGTGAACTTCTTCTCGCGCACCTCGCGGCCGATCGCCTTGACGCCGTCGAGGCTTTCGATCGACGGCTTGTACCAGGAGGGATGATTGATGCGCCAGGTCGCGCAATGCGACCAGTAGACACGAATGCGGTCACGGATCTTGCCGCCGAGCAGCTCATAGCAGGGCACGCCGAGATGCTTTGCCTTGGCATCGAGGAGCGCATTTTCGATCGCGCCAAGCGCCTGCGCGACCACGCCGCCGGCGGCCGGCCGCGTCGCAGCATAGAGCTCGGTATAGATCCGTTCGTGCTGGAAGGCGTTTTGGCCGACCACGCGGGTGGAGAGGCGCTGGATGGCGGCGCCAACGCCGGGCGAGCCAAAGCCTTCGTCATATTCGCTCCAGCCGATCACGCCGTCATCGGTCGTCACCTTGACGAAGTGGTAATTCCTCCAGCCTGCGTCGCAGGCGATGATTTCGACCGCTTTTACTTTTGTCCCCGTCGTCATGACGTTTCCCCTCGTTTTCTCCGATTATGCCGAGGCTTGTGCGCCTGATCCATCCCGTTCTCGGACATGGCCAATATGTACAGCTGCCGCTCGACTCTATAGTTTGTTGAGAAGATCGCCCGATCGAAGGCTGGAGCTCAGACGCATGAAACGGCGGGAGTTTGTCGGGCTACTCGGCGGTGCAGCCGCGGCCGCCGTTTGGCCTTCCGCCAGCCGGGCTCAGCATCCGGGCAAGATGGCCCGCGTCGGATTTCTGGGGCTGCCGGCCGTCGACAGCCTGCCGCAGCGCACCGAAGCGTTTCGCACCGGCATGCGCGACCTCGGCTACCTCGAAGGACATAACGTCACCATCGATTATCGCTGGGCGGACAGTAATTACGGCCGGCTTCCCGCCCTGCTGGCTGAACTGATCGACCTGAAGGTCGATGTCATCGTCACCCATGGGACGCCGGGCGCGCTGGCGGCCAAGCAGGCGACCTCGACAATTCCGATCGTCATCGCGGTGGTCGGCGATGCCGTGGCATCCGGCGTCGTGGCAAGCCTCGCGCATCCCGGCGGCAATGTCACCGGACTGACATTCTTCCAGCCGGAGCTGAATGCAAAGCGGCTTGAGCTACTCAAGGAAGCCATGCCCGACCTGATGGACGTCGGGGTGCTGCTCAACCCTTCGAATCAAATGAACGAGCCGGTGCTGCCCGAAGTCGCGCGCGTGTCGGAGAGCTTGAAACTGCGCCTGCATCAGTTCGATGCGCGCGCGCCCGGCGATTTCGACGGCGCCTTCGCGACGATGAACGCAAAGGGCGTCCGCGCCTTTGTCGTGTTCGACGATGCCATGCTGATCGGCAACGCCAAAATGCTGGCCGCTCTCGCCTTGAAACATGGGCTGGCGTCCTGCGGCTTTCTCGACTACGCCGGCTCCGGCGGTCTCATTGCCTACGGTGTCGACTTCCCCGACATGTTCCGCCGCTCGGCGGCTTATGTGGACAAGATTCTCAAAGGTGCAAAACCGTCCGAGTTGCCGGTGGAGCAGGCGACGCGCTTTGCAACCATCCTCAACATGGTCACGGCCAAGGGCCTTGGCCTGACGATTCCCTCATCGCTGTTGTTGCGCGCCGATCAGGTGATCGAATGAGGCGCGCTAACGTCCGTCGGCGCAAGCCGTGGTGCGGGGCTGACAGTGGCCCTGCGTGCGCTCATCGGAATTGCAGCGGTACATTGCCGCGTTCTGCGCCTCAGGATAGGTCATGCCGCCCGCGGTGAAGGACAGGTTCCAGCGCCGCCGCC
Organism: Bradyrhizobium sp.; assembly: GCA_035568535.1. Taxonomy (GTDB): domain Bacteria; phylum Pseudomonadota; class Alphaproteobacteria; order Rhizobiales; family Xanthobacteraceae; genus Bradyrhizobium. Next base: position 20,656 of record DATMNV010000135.1, on the reverse strand, counting down.
GGTGGGCACCGATGAAGGTCGCAAGCGACCCGCATTGCTGCCCGGAGAAGCTTACGACCTCGCAGCCGCCGCGGCCGAAGCGCGCGCATTCCCGCAACACTTTGGCTTCGGCCTCCGGCTGCGAGGGCATCTTCCAGGTCGAGGAATAGGAGCCGTCGGCGGTGAAGGCGATCGCGCCCCACCAAAGGTCCGACGATGAACCTGGACGGTCACGAGAGGACGGGTTTGGATTCGGCTCGGGATCGAGCCTGGGCGACGAAGATGGTGTCGACGAAGACGGCGCGCTCGGCGAGTAGGGCGTCGGCGCGACCGATGGCGGCAGCTTCTCAAAACCTCCGCCCTGCGCCACGACAAAGCCGTGTGAGCGGACATCGTCGGCGGCGAACGCAGGTAGCGCCTGACCCGCGATCAGAAAGGCCATGATCACCGTCCTTGCCGGCACCACAAAGGATCGAACGGTCTGCATGCCCCCGTTTCCCATCTGCAGACGTTTATCTTCGACGAATTTCCCAAGAAACATCGTTGCAAACAAGGGCCGGCAACGGTTCCGGCTCGGGATTTTCAGCTTCGCTCGGCGCGCCCCGGGGGCCAATCTCGACGGCTGACAGGCCGCGGGTGTTTGTCCGCCGGTCGGTGAGCGTCGCGCTGCAGCGTGGATCAAATTGGTGTGCGGTGAATTTTTCCCGCTGGCGGCCTCGCGAACCTGGGAATAGCTTCGCGATCAGTGAATGCATCCTGAACAACAAGTTGCGGGGAGGGTGCGTGCCATGGAAACGTATCGAGCGCGGCGTCTGGGAAGCGCAATTGCTGCTCTGTCGATCCTGCTCTGCGGCCAATCCGGAGCCTTCGCGCGCGGCAGCCAAGTTTCACACGACGCCCCCTGGAATTCCGAACATATCGATCACCTGCCACCCGAGATCAGGGCGGCGGTCATCCACATGTGCGGAACTCCTCCAAGTGCCGGGCATTATTTCGCGACCTATCTCGATCATGCCCACGTCGTGAAGCTGCACTACGAGCATCTCCATTGCGAGGACCGGACGAAGTTTTGCAATGGAGGCGGGTGCCTGCTCCAGGAGTATGAATCGACCGGCGGCCACTACCACCTGATCAGGAGCTACTACGGCAGCGATTGACTGGCCGTCATCTCGATAGCCCGCCGAACAGGCCGTCGATTCGGAAGGAATAGCCGACGCCGACGATGTAGCTTGGGGCGCTGTGGTTGAGCCCGAAGGCGATGTGAAAGTCGACCTGCTGCAGACGATCCATGTGATACACCGCGCCGGAATTCCAGAGCTGGCTCGGGGTGCCGCCTTGCGGATAGTCGCCGACATATTCGGTGAACAGGCTGAGCTGTTCCGTCAGCTTCTTTTCCAGCACGAAAGTCGTCTCGGTGATGCTTCGAGCCGTGAGGTCATCGGGACGGAAGAATTCCGTGAACATGCCGCTCACGCCCCACCCATCATGCAATTCCCACGACCATGGAAACTGCAGATAGGGTTGCACGCCGCGGCCGGCGATCTCGACTGATCCGGTCGGGAGCGCCACACCAAATACGACTGACAGATCGACCTTTCCGGGTATCGGACTGATCTGCCATTTCAGCGCCGGTGAGACGTCGGTAAATCCCCGATTGGCGGGCCCCTGAACGGGTGCGAAATAGGTCGGAACATCGACGAGTATTTCCAGGCAGGGCGCGATCCCGAGCCGCCATCGGCTGTTGGTACCGTCGATGGAGCGGCCATCGTCGCGCATGCTGAAATTCGCGCCGTTCTCGTTCTGAAGGCTGCCGAAGGGCACGACGATGCTGGAATTGGTGACGTCAGGGCGGTCGGTAGCGATCTCGTCCTTCGCGCTGGGGCAACCGTCCGCGCGGGCACCGGTCGCGCCGAGCAGGAACGACGCGAAGAGAAAAACAGCTTTGAGACTAGGTTGGCGCACGGGAGACCCAGGCAGCGGAACGTTTCAAGTCGCGCTGTGCTGGAGAACACCCCACGCCGTCCGGGATATTCCGGTGGCGTGTCCTTGCGCGCTCAAACCATGATCAAAATAGGCGCCCCGTTATTCCACACGCGACGGTGATCCGGAACTGGCTTCTCGCCATGATTTGCATGCTTTTCGTTCAGAACATGTTCAGCCGTACCTTGCCAGATTGACGCTTGAATTCATGTCGGCGACCTTTGCCGGGCGCAACGATCGCGGGATGGCGCACCGATGTCTTCTGCAGGGATCCGGAAAGCAGGCCGCAATTGGCGCCTCGCGGGCGCAGCTGCGCTCGCAGCGGGACTGCTCGGTGCCGCCGCAGCGCAGGGCGGTGACTTCAACCCTCACGATCTCGCGCTGCTGGACCGGCTGACCTGGGGCGTGAACACCTCGAGCGCGGAACATTTGCGTCAGGTTGGCATCGAGCGCTGGCTTCAGGAGCAACTGCATCCGCCTGCCGCCGTGGCGCTACCTGACGCGGCCAAGGCGCAAATCGAGGCGATGGCTGATGTGCACAAATTCCCCTTCGACATTGCGGTCGCCTTCGAGGCACAGGCCAGGAGCGCCAATCAGGTCGCCGATCCCGACCAGAAAAAGGCCGCGCAGCAGGTCTATCAGGGGGCGATGAACGATCGCGCGAAGCAGGCTGCGGCGCGCACGATCTTGCGCGCCCTGTACGCGCCGGACCAGTTGCGCGAGCGCATGGCCTGGTTCTGGTTCAACCATTTCAACGTGCATCAATACAAGTCCAACATCCGCATCCTCGTCGGCGACTACGAGGATCAGGCGATTCGTCCCCATGCGCTCGGCAAATTCCGCGATCTTCTCGCGGCGACGCTGCGTCACCCGGCGATGCTGCGCTATCTCGACAATGCCGACAACGCGGCCGGCCATATCAACGAGAACTACGCGCGCGAGATCATGGAATTGCACACCATGGGCGTGGGCTCGGGTTACACCCAGGCGGATGTCGAGGCGCTGGCAAAGATACTCACCGGCGTCGGCATCGACCTCAAGTCGGAAGACCCGAAGCTGAAGGCTGAGCTGCAGTCCCAGCTGTTTCGCGATGGCGCGTTCGAATTCAATCCGGCGCGTCACGACTACAGCGACAAGACGTTTCTTGGTCACACCATCAAGGGGCGGGGACTGGCCGAGGTCGATGAAGCGCTGGACATCCTTGTCCACCATCCCGCGACCGCCACCCATCTGTCACGGCAGATCGCGACCTATTTCGTATCGGACAATCCGCCGGATTCGCTGGTGCAGAAGATGGCGCAGAGCTTCAGGACCTCGGATGGCGACATCGCAGCAGTGCTGACGACCATGATTCACGCGCCGGAGTTTGCGGCCTCGCTGAAGCCGGGCGCCAGGTTCAAGGATCCGTTGCAATACGTCTTGTCTGCCGTCCGGCTCGCCTATGACGACAAGGTCATCCTCAACGCCGCGCCGATCCAGGGCTGGCTGAACCGCATGGGCGAGGGCCTTTTCAACCACGAAACGCCGGACGGCTATTCCTTGATTTCAGCTTCGTGGAACGGCCCCGGTCAGATGATGGTGCGGTTTGAGATCGCCCGGTCGATCGGTTCAGGTTCGGCCGGCCTGTTCAAGCCGGATGTGCCGAACGCGGCCGACCAGCCGGCATTCCCGCTGATCCAGAACGCGCTCTACTTCGACGGACTGAGGCAGACGCTCGGGCCACCGACACTGGCGGCGCTCGACAAGGCCATCTCGCCGCAGGACTGGAATACGTTATTCCTGTCGTCGCCGGAATTCATGTACTGACGTTAGAGAAGGATCGTATCATGAACCGCCGTGATCTGATCAAGGCCTTCGCCGCCGTCACCCCGCTTACGGTAGCGGGCCGCGTCTGGGCTGCGCCCGCCACTGATGCGCGGTTACTGGTCGTGTTCCTGCGTGGCGCCTATGACGCCGCCAACGTGCTGGTGCCTGTCTCGTCCGAGTTCTACTACCATTCGCGCCCGTCGCTGGCGATTGCCCGTCCCGATGTCGGCAATCCCCAAGCGGCACTCTCGCTCACCGCGGAGTGGGGGCTGCATCCGGCGCTGCGCGACAGCATCTTTCCCTTGTGGGGCAAGCGCGAGATCGCCTTCGTTCCCTTTGCCGGCAGCAGCGACGACCTGACCCGCAGCCATTTCGAGACGCAGGACACCATCGAACTTGGGCAATCGGCCGGCGGCGCGCGCGACTATCGCTCGGGCTTCATGAGCCGCCTCGCCGCCGAGCTCAACCGTGTGAAGCCGATCTCCTTCACGGATCAGTTGCCGCTGATCTTTCGTGGCAAGTCCCAGATCCCGAACAACAGCATCAACAATGTCGGCAAGCCCGGCGTCGATGACCGTCAGGCGCAGTTGATCAAGGAGATGTATGCCCAGAGCAATCTTGCGGCCTCGGTCGCGGAAGGTTTCCGGGTGCGCGACGATGTTTATCGCTCCATCTCGCAGGAGATGACGGCCGCCAATCGCGGCGCCGTGTCGCCGAGGGGTTTTGAATTGTCGGCACGGCGGATCGGCCGGTTGATGCGCGAGCAGTTCAACCTCGGCTTTGTCGACGTCGGAGGCTGGGACACCCACGTCAATCAGGGCGCGGCCAACGGCTATCTTGCCGACCGGCTCGGCGAACTCGGCCGAGCGCTCGCCGGCTTTTCCGAAGAAATCGGGCCAGCCGCCTGGCGCGACACGGTCGTCGTGGTGATTTCGGAGTTCGGCCGAACCTTCCGCGAGAATGGCGACCACGGCACCGATCACGGCCATGGCAGCGTCTATTGGGCGATGGGCGGCGGCATCAGTGGCGGCCGCATCCATGGCGAACAGGTGAAGGTCGATCAGCCAACGCTGTTCCAGAACCGCGATTATCCTGTGCTGACCGACTATCGCGCGATGTTCGCAGGTCTGTTCGAGCGTATATACGGGCTTGACGGAGCGGCTGTTCAGCGCATCTTCTCAGGCGTGCGTCCGGCCGAGCTTGGGCTCGTCTAGACGCTGCCTCGGTCGGGCCAGAACGATCATCATCTATCTCGGGATCGTCCTGAAAATGCGCCAAAGGCTGACGTTTTTGGCCACAATCGAGCACGACCTTATGGTCATGAAAACTCTGGCCGTCATCTCGATCTTGGCGCTGCTCACGATCACCGGGGCTGCCTATACCGACCAGCTTTTCACCAGCGATCAGGGTACCGCTCAACGGGCGAACTGAGCGGATTTGTAAAAGAATCGCGTCATCTTGGGGGACGATAGCGATGCTTTCCGTTGATCAATTCCTGCGACTGATGTGCGTGCCGGCCGTTGTTTTTGCCTTCATCGTCGCCTCGCAGATTTCGGCCGCCGTCAATCCGCCGCCGGCCATGGCAATGGCCAGCGAATAGCGCCGGCCGCATCCCTTCCCATTCATCGAGAGCTCTTCCGCCGCTGACATGATCGAGGCGCTCGGCTGGCTGGCCGTTGGCCGTCGTTCCTGTGTCGCAAAGACGGCGGATAGTCTATTACGACGGCCATGAGCAACCCGACACCGACGGCTGCCGGCGAGGCGAAGGAACTGGACGGCACGGTGGACCCTGCCGCGCCCACCGGCGGTGCGGCGCGCCAGCCGCCACAGGGCAACCTAGCGCTTCTGGGACTTTCGGCGCTCGGCATTGTCTTTGGCGATATCGGCACCAGCCCGCTCTATACCTTCAAGACCATTCTGGGCACTGCGGAGAAGGCTCCCGATGCGGCCGCCGTGCTGGGCGCGCTGTCGTTGGTGCTCTGGACGCTCTTCATCATCACGACCGTCAAATATGTCCTGTTCGCGATGCGGGTCGACAATGACGGCGAGGGCGGCATCCTGGCGCTGATGGCACTCCTCGGCGTGAAGAAACAACACCGGCCGACCATCATCGCGGTCGGCCTGTTCGGCGCGGCGCTGATCTATGGCGACGGCGCGATCACGCCGGCGATCTCGGTGCTGTCAGCGCTGGAAGGCCTCAATATGGCGACGCCCGCGTTCCAGCCCTATGTCGTGCCGGCCGCAGTCGTGATCCTGCTCGCGCTGTTTGCGATCCAGTCGCGGGGGACGGCGACGATTGGGCATCTGTTCGGTCCGGTGATGCTGGTCTGGTTCGCGGTCATCGCCGTGCTCGGGCTGGTCGGCATTGCCAAACATCCCGGCGTATTCGCGGCGCTCAATCCGCTCTATGGCCTGTCCTATCTGTTCTCCAACGGTGCCACTGGTTTCCTGGTGCTCGGCGCCGTGTTTCTTTGCGTCACTGGTGCCGAAGCGCTCTATGCGGACATGGGCCATTTTGGCGCGGGTCCGATCAAGCTCGCCTGGTTTGGAATCGTGTTTCCAAGCCTGATCCTGAACTATGCCGGACAAGCCGCGCTCGTGCTCGAGGGCGCGCCGACCGACGGCAACATTTTCTTTCGGCTGTGTCCGGATGCGTTGCTGTTGCCACTGATCGTGCTGGCGACGGTTGCCACCATCATCGCGAGCCAGTCGATCATCACTGGCGCCTTCTCGATGACGCGGCAGGCGATCCAGCTCGGCTGGCTGCCGCGGCTGCACATCAAGCAGACCTCGTCCGAAGGCTACGGCCAGATTTATGTCGGCGTGGTCAACTGGCTATTGATGGCTGTGACGCTCGGGCTCACCATCGGCTTCGGCAAGTCCGACAATCTCGCCTCCGCCTACGGCATCGCGGTCTCGCTGACCATGCTGATGACGTCGGCGCTGCTGTTCATTGCCATGCGCGAGATCTGGGGCTGGAGCCTGCTTGCCGCCGGCAGCGTCGCCGCCTTCTTCCTGGTGATCGACAGCGCGTTCTTCCTCGCCAATCTCACCAAGATTGCGGAGGGCGGATATGTGCCGCTGCTGCTTGCCATCTCCGTCTATGGCATCATGTGGATCTGGCATCGCGGCGCCGCCGCGGTATTCAATCGCTTGCGCGAAGCGCTGATCCCGGTGCCCGATTTCCTGGCGAAGATCGCGGCCAACAAGGTGCCGCGGGTCCCGGGCACCGCGGTGTTCCTGACCCGCACCGAGCGCGACACGCCGCCGGTGATGGTCTGGCACGTCAAGCATAACCGTGCCCTGCATGAGCACCTGTTCGTGCTGCGGGTCGAAATCCTGTCGGTGCCCTGGGTTGCGCCGGGCAATCGGATGTCGGGGCTTGAGGAGGTTGCGCCCGGCTTCTGGCGTGCCGAAGCGCGCTTCGGCTTCATGGAGCGCCCGAACATTCCAGAGCTGCTCACCACCAGCACGTCGCTCGGCTGCACCGTCGACGTCAACGACGTCACCTACTATGTCGGCCACGAAACGGTGATCCAGCGCGAGGACGGCAACGGCCTGCCGGCCTGGCAGGAGCGGATTTTCGCCGTGATGGAGCGCAACGCCATCCATGTCAGCGACTTCTTCAGCCTGCCCACCGACCAGGTCGTCGAGATCGGCCGGCAGGTTGCAATCTGATAGGCTCTAGACTTTAGCTGCCCATCACTTAAAGAGGCTGAAGGCACGCCGGTTCGGCGTTCGATTGCGGCGAAGGGAAGCGACCAGTGGCTACGCAAACGCGGCGCGGCTTTCTGAGGACGACAATGGCTACGGCGGTCACCCTGCCGCCGGTTCGCGCCCTCGCACAAACTCCCAGTCCGAGCCCAAACCCTGGCTCAAGTCCCGGTCCGGGAAAAGTAATGACCGCGCTCGCCGCCTACATGAGCGCGGCGCGAACCCGCGCCCTGCCGGATGAAGTCGCCGAGCAGGCCAAATACCATCTGCTCGACACGCTGGCTGCGATGATATCGGGATCGGAATTGCCGCCGGGCCAGGCCGCGCAGCGTCATATCCGCGAGCACAGCGGCAGCGGCACGGTCACCGTGGTCGGTACGGCGCTGACCGCGCCTGCGATCGATGCCGCACTCGCCAACGGCGTGATGGCGCATGCCGACGAGACCGATGACTCGCATAACGCGTCCCGCTCGCATCCGGGATGCGCGGTGGTGCCTGCGGCACTGGCGGCCGGCGAGATTGCCGGCATCGACGGCACCGGGCTGTTGCGTTCGGTGACGCTCGGCTACGACATCGGCACCCGCGTCGTAATGGCGATGGGCGGCGCCACTTTCAGCTACGAGAGCAGTCTTGCGACCCATAGCATCGCCGGCACATTCGGCGCCGCTGCGGCTGCGACCTGCGCGGTAGGTCTCGATACCCGCCAGATGCGCTGGGCGCTCGATTACACTGCGCAGCAATCCTCAGGAATTACCGCGTGGCGGCGCGACACCGATCACATCGAGAAGGCCTTCGTGTTCGCAGGAATGCCGGCGCGCAATGGCGTAACCGCGGCGCTCCTGGTGCAATCCGGCTGGAACGGCGTCGATGACATCTTCTCAGGTCCGGACAATTTCTTCGCCGCCTACGCGCCGAAAGCGCAGCCCGACTTGCTGATCGACAAGCTCGGTGAACGCTACGAGATCACCCAGACCGACATCAAGAAGTGGACGGTGGGGTCTCCGATCCAGGCGCCGCTCGATGCCATCGAAGCGATCCGCGGCAAGAAGCCGTTCGACGCCGATCAGGTGAAGAAGGTAACGGTGCGGCTCGCACCGTCGGTTGCCAATGTCGTCGACAACCGGGACATTCCCGATATTTGCCTGCAGCACATGGTTGCGGTGATGCTGATCGACAAGACGGTGTCGTTCCAGGCCGCACATGACAAGGCGCGCATGCAGGACGCCACGGTCCTGAAGCAGCGTGCGAAGGTCAATCTGGTGCGCGACGACGAATTGGCCAAGGTTCTGCCGGCGCGCGAGACCGTGGTCGAGATCGAACTCGACGACGGCACGACACTTTCAGAACGTGTATCGGCCGTGCGCGGCACGCCGCGCAATCCGATGAGCCGGAACGAAGTGATCGACAAGGCGCGCGACCTGATCTCCCCGGTGCTGGGGCGCGAACCGGCGACGCGATTGATCGAAACGATCTTCGATATCGACAGCCTGACTGACATCCGGAGCCTGCGCCGGCTGCTGCAGCGCGGCTGATTTCTCGCCTCAATAATGCGGGTCGTACATCTGCGACTGGATGAAGCCGATGGTGTCGTTCGGCGGCGGTCCGGCCGCAAGACCACGCTGATAGGCGACGTCGGCGACGGCCGCGCCGATCTGCGCCGAGACTTCGCGTATCCGCGGCAGCGCGGGATAAAGGCTGCCCTGCTTGAGGTCGGCTTCGCTCACCGAATTCGCCAGCGTATGTGCCGCGGCCATGAACATCTCGTCCGTCACCAGCTTGCTGCCACTTGCGATGGCGCCAAGCCCGACGCCGGGGAAGATGTAGGAGTTGTTGCCCTGGCGCGGCACAAAGGTTTCGCCGTTCAGTTTTACCGCATCGAACGGGCTGCCGCAGGCGAACAACGCGCGGCCGCCGGTGTGACAGTACGCTTCTTCCGCCGAGCACTCCGCCTTTGAGGTGGGATTGGACAACGCAAACACGATCGGCTGCTCGTTGAGCTTTGCCATGGTCTGTAGCACCTCAGGCGTGAAGGCACCGCCAACCGCGGCGACGCCGATGATCGCCGTTGGTTTGAGAGTCTGGAGTGCAGTCAGAAAATCGGAGATCGGGGCCTGGTCGTGTGCATAGCGAAGCTTGTGGCCGTGCAGTCCAGTTCGGTCTTTCACTACCAGGCCCTTGGAATCGACGAGCCAGTTGCGCCGAAGGGCCTCGGCCTCAGACATTCCGTTCGCCATCATGGCCGATACAATGAGATCGGCGATCCCGGTCGCGGCTTCGCCCGCGCCAAGGAACAGGATCCTCTGGTCGGATAGCTTGCCGCCGGTCACGCGCAGCGCCGAGAACAGGCCTGCCAGCGCCACCGCTGCCGTGCCCTGGATGTCGTCATTGAAGACACAGGCGTCGTCGCGATATTTGTGCAAGAGGCGGAACGCCGAGTGATTGGCGAAATCCTCGAACTGGATCAGTACGCCCGCAAAAGCCGCGCGGGCCGCGGTCATGAACTCATCGACGAACGCGTCATAGTCCGCACCCGTGACGCGCCTCTGGCGAAGGCCGATATAGTAGGGGTCGTTGAGTAACTCCTCGTTGTTGGTGCCGACATCGAGTGTCACAGGCAGACATTGTTCGGGATGCACACCGGCACACGCGGTATAGAGCGAGAGCTTGCCGACCGGAATCCCCATGCCGTTGGCGCCGAGGTCGCCGAGGCCGAGAATGCGTTCGCCATCGGTCACGACGATCAGCCTGGTACGATAGGGCCAGTTAGAGAGGATTTCCGCGATGCGGCCGCGATCGTTGTAGGAGATGAAAAGGCCGCGTGGCCGCTGGAAGATCAGCCCGTATTTCTGGCAGGCAAGGCCTACTGTCGGCGTATAGATCAGCGGCTGGATTTCATCGATGTGGTCGCAGACGACACGGAAGAACAGAGCTTCGTTGCGATCATGCAGCGAATTGAGCGCGACGTATTTTTCGAGATCGCTGGGCAGCGTGCGCAGGTTGGTCAGCACGCGTTCGACCTGCGCCGGCATCGAGAGCACGGCGGCCGGCAGAAATCCGCGCAGCCCCAGCGCCTCTCGCTCTTCCTCGCTGAAAGCGGTGCCCTTGTTGAGGAGGGGATCGCGTAACAGCGCCAGTCCATGAGGTGAATAAGCAGGCGCTGAACGAGCACTCAACCGGTCGGGTTTCATCGAGGCATTTCCCCATTGTCGTTTTTGTTTGTTATAGCCTCAGCCGGCACCTGCGCACAACGCATCCATGGTATCACACAAAGCTGATGCCGCAGCGCACCAATGATGTGACGTCTTTGCAAAAACTCGCGGGGCGCGAGAATGGCCTTGGTACATACCGAGATTGATGCGATCCGCACGCTGTTGGGCTCAAAACCGCGGCCCGTTGGATGGTCGCAGCGCCGTCAGCGGATCGAGGAAGTCGGCTCGGTGTGGGCGGTAGCCCAAGACATCACGCTGACGGCTGTCGATTGCGACGGCGTTCGCGGCGAATGGTCGCTAGCGCCGGGCAATGAGCCTTCGCAGGTGCTGCTGTATTTTCATGGTGGCGGCTATTGCTCGGGCTCAATCGTCAGTCACCGGCGGCTCGTGACCGAAGCAGGCCGTGCGGCGCGGATGCGGACGCTCGCGATCGATTACCGGCTTGCACCGGAACATCCTTGTCCCGCAGCGCACGAAGACGCGCTGACGACCTGGCGTTTCCTGCGCAAGCAGGGCATCGCAGCGAAAAACATCGTGGTCGGTGGCGACAGCGCCGGCGGCAATCTTACGATTGTTCTGATCAATCGATTGCGCGACGCGGGCGAGGAGTTACCCGCCTGCGCGTGGCTGCTATCGCCATGGACCGATCTCACGATGTCCGGTGATACGCTCAAGACCAAGGACGCGGTCGATCCGTTGATCCATGACGCTTACTTGTGCGAGTTGGCCGACGCCTATGCACCGGCGCCCGTCGATCGCAAGAGCCCCTCGATCTCGCCGCTGTTTTCAGATGTTCGCGGCTTTCCGCCAACGCTCATTCAGGTCGGATCGGCAGAGACGCTGCTCGCCGACGCCACTCGTTTTGCCGCTGCGCTGGGGGCCGCGGATGTAGCAGTCACCCTGGAGATCTGGCCGCATATGATTCATGCCTGGCCGATGTGGAATGCAAAGCTTGAGGATGGACGGCGCGCGCTGGCGCGGCTAGGGCAGTTCATCACCGCGCATCGGCCGGATTAGCCGCCGGCGAGCGAGGACCAGAGCAGTGCGATCACGGCCACCGCCATGATCGCCGTGCCGACCCAGCCGAGCGCGACCAGCCACGACCGCGCCTTGAAGCGGCCCATCAGCTTTGCGTTCGAGACGATCACCATCATCATCGCCATGATCGGAACGGCGACGATGCCATTGAGCACGGCGCTCCACACCAGCATATGAATGGCGCTGATGCCGGTGAAGCCCAGCGCGAAGCCGATGACGGTCGCAGCCGCGATGATGCTGTAGAATCCGACAGCGTCCGGTGCCTTTGCCTCCAGTGTGGCGTGCCATCCGAACGCTTCGGCCACACCATAGGCGGCGGAGCCCGCCAGCACCGGGATTGCCAACAGGCCGGTCCCGATGATCCCGAGCGCGAACAGCAGGAAGGTGAGATCGCCGGCCAGCGGCCGCAGCGCGTTGGCGGCCTCCGTCGCCGAGTTGATGTTGGTGACACCGTTGGCGTTGAGGACGGAGGCGGTGGTCAGGATGATGAAGAAGGCGATGATGTTGGAGAGAAACATCCCGACAGTGGTGTCAATCTTGATACGGTCGAGTTCGGGAGCGCCGCCGCGCGAAAGCTCGCGCAGCGGGCGATGCACCTTGCCCTGGTTCATCTCCTCGACCTCCTGCGAGGCCTGCCAGAAAAACAAGTAGGGACTGATGGTGGTGCCGAGCACCGCGACCACCATCAGGAAGTAGTCGGCATTGATATGGACCTTCGGCCAGACTGTGGCGAGCAGGGCGGTGCCCCACGGGATCTTCACCGTGAAGGCGGTGGCCACATAGGCAAACAAGGAGAGCGTCAGGAATTTCAGCACCGGCGAATAGCGGCGATAGGGCACGAAGACCTGCAACAGGGTCGAAGTGGCGGCGAAGATCAGCGCGTGCTCGTGATTGAGGCCGCCGATCACCAGCGACAACGCCTCCGCCATTGCGGCGATGTCGGCTGCGATGTTGAAGGTGTTGGCGATGACGAGAAGAAGAACCAATGCCAGCACCAGCCAGCGCGGCGCCACTTCCATCACATTGGCGGCGAGACCCTTGCCTGTCACCCTCCCGATCAACGCGCTGACGAGCTGGATGGCGATCATGAAGGGGATGGTGAGGAATACCGTCCACAACAGCCCATAGCCGAATTGCGCGCCGGCCTGCGAGTAGGTCGCAATGCCCGATGGATCGTCGTCGGCCGCGCCGGTCACGAGGCCAGGGCCGAGCAAGCGATACAGCATCATTCCAGGATTTCTGGATACCGGGCGCTTGCTGTCGGTCATCAGGGCCTTTGTTGTCGTGCAGGATGCTTGCGAACCCCGTGATCAAATCGCGTCTGGAACAAAAGTTCCAGTGGGGGAACGTACGCTCCAACAATAAAAAGCCCGTGCGGGGCGCGGGCTTTTTGGATCATGATTATAAAGCAACGCGCCGGCTAGCCGTCGGCTTTGGCCTGGTGATCAACGACGCCGTAGGTGATGCCGAGCAGGATGCCAAATCCCATTTCGAAGCCGGGGCAGGCATGGATCGGATGCGGGGTCTTGCTGCGATCGCCGCCGAAGATCGGGCAAACATCATCGCTGCCGCGCTTCAGGTCCGACTGCGTTGCCTGCACGATGCTGAGATAGATCTTGTCGCCAGCTTTCACCTGCACCGGGTCCTTGGTGCCGAGCGTGTGATCCTTCTTCGCGGTGCGCCAGATGAAATCCGGTGTCGGCTGCATCTGCATGGCCTGGCGCAGTGACGGCTCGATCACTTCATGGGCCCTGGCGAACTCGTCGGTCTGCGCGTTCGCCTTGAGCTGCGCGCCCAGCGCCATCATGGTTGCGGTTCGCTGCCAGGACTTGACCGTGATCACCAGATTGCCGTTGATCGTCGGCAATGCGCCCGTCATCACGCCGATGATGGTGCGCGCCAGCAGGTCATTGTCCTTCGTGTCAGGGAATTGTTCGAACAAGGCGCGCGTCAATGGCGCGGTCGGAAGCTGGCCTGAGGCGCGCTTGTCCGCCACATATTTCCCGACCGACTCCCGGAGGATTTGTCCGGTGCGCTGGCCGATGAAGGTCAGGAGCCCGTCCGGGTCGGGATGGAAGATGTAGGCCGAAGGCGGCGTGTAGTCCGCGGGGCAAACCCCGGGCGGAACGAGATTCGACACGCCAAATCCACCGGCCTTGACATAAACGCCATCGGGGATGTCGAAATAGTGGCTGCAGACCTTTGCAAGGACGATGTCCGAAAGCGCTTGGATGTCGAGGATGCCGCCTGGAGCCGGCACGGTCGGAAGCGCGGCGCGGGTCTCCTTCAGCGTGACCTCGAAGGCGTCTCGCCGGGTAACGCGGCCGATGGCGGCATTCGCCGGCGTCGATTCTTTCTCGTATTCCGGTCCCCAATCCATGCCGAGGAAGATCGCACCGAAACTCTGTTCCATCCGCTTCTGGTAGCCGTCGTTGGTGTAATTGCCGTCGGCGTTGAGCAGGACCTGCAGGTACAGCTCCTTGCTGGTCACCACCACGCCTTCCGGCGTGCGCGCGACGCCGCCTTCCGGATCGACCCTCGTGCTTGCTACGGCCTGGGCATGCTTGTCGACGAGATGGTCGAGCACGAGGCCCCACATCGTGCTGACGCCGCCGGCAATCGCAGTTGCTTTGAAACCGGATTGAACAGTATCTGCTGACATCAAATTTCTCCTGTCGGGCTAATGCAAATCGTCTTCGCGCGCATTCTTCCCACCGATCGTGACATCATTAAGCAGGTGGTTATCGTTTTTTATGTCGGCTGAAACATTGCCCCGCCGTGCGCGAACGCGAGGTATGGGAGGGAAGGAAGATCCTCTCCATATTGCAATCTAAGATTGATTTTGGCAATGCCGATCTGGAGAGGACGGCGGACGGGCTTGGCACGCTTCAGGCGAGTGCGGCGAGCAGATCGCGCGCCTCGCGGACATCGGCTGCGGCCTCGCCGCCTTCGATTGCGGCGAGAATGGGCTCGATCAGCGCGCGCATATCGTTGTTGGATTTTCCTTCGCGCCAGAGCCGGGCCAGATCGTTGGCGGCGCGCAGTTCGAGCAGGCGGCCGTGCTGGCCGCGCGCGACGGCAAGTGCTTCCAAAAAGCAGGCTTCCGCGCGTGCTGGGTCGGGCTGCTCCTTCTGCAGCGCGAGCCGGCCGCTGAGCCGGTGCAGATCGGCGAGGTAATAACGTTCCCCGGATTGCTCGACAAAGGCGAAGCCTTGCGCGAGGTCGGCTTCCGCCCGTCTCAAATCTCCCGCCTGCAGGGCGGCCTCCGCCATGTTGGACAGGATCATCGAGCTGCCGGTGAAGCCGCCGGCCGACCGCATCTGATCGAAGGCCGCTCGAAGGGCTACGATGTTGTCCTGTCCCGGCTCGCGCATGGCGCGGGCATAGGCGTAGTGCAGGGCGGCGAGCAGGCGGATTTGCTCGACCCGCTTCTCCGTGCAATAGGCGAGGAGCTCGGCGCTGCCGCGCTCGAGCGCCACGAGGTCGCGCAGCACTGCTTTGGGCCAGGTGACCGCACAAAATCTTGCCGATGCAATCGTGGTTGCGTGCGTATGGGTCGAGATCTCGACCTGAACCTGTTCGCTGATATCAGCCGCACTGTCGATGAGGCCATTCGACAACCGCACCAGCACTTCGAACGAAAGCATGGCGATGCCTGGATCCCATCCAAAACGGTGGCTTAGGGCGCGCTGCCGTTTCGGGTCGCGGTATTGCCTGGCGCGCTGCAGGCTTTCGAGCGCCCGGTGATTGTGCCCGGCATAGTACTGGTTGGTGGCGAGCATCCGATAGGCGACCAGACGGTAGGTTGGATCGTCCTGCCATTCTGCGACTTCGATGATTTGTTGTGCGAACTCGAGCGCGGGCTGCATTCTTGCGCGCAAAGTCGCCACCGAGCAGAGCCCGAACAGCACGGAGACGCGCTGCAGATCGGTGCCGACGCCGCGGTCGAGCAGCCGTTTCGCGGCGTTCATCACTTCATAGGTCTCGGGGGCGGAGATGCTCTTCAGCGGCACGAGCGCGTAGGCGCGCGCCACCAGAAGCGACAGCTCGAGCGCGTCGCGTTCGCTTCCTTCGGCGATGGAGGGGATCAGCGAGAGCCCGGTGCGGGCATGGCGCTCGGCCTCGACCGGCGCCGATTGCGACAGCGCCAGTTCGGCCGCGCCCAGCCAGGCGGCGGCGGCAGGGGTCGCGAGCCCGGCCTCGGTGAAGTGATGGGCGATGGTTGCGGGCGGATATTCCTCTTCGGTGATGTGCTCCTTCAGCGCCCAGGCGATTTGCGCGTGGATGCGCTGGCGGCGGCTGCGCAACAGCGAGCTGTAGGCGGCGTCCTGGACCAGCGCGTGCTTGAACACGTAGCTCGCCTTGGGCGGTGCGCCGCGGCAATGGATCAGCTCGGCGTCCAACAGCTGGCGCAGCACGCCCTCGAGCGCTTCACCCTTGATCGGCGAGATCGCCTCGAGCAGGGTGTGCGGAAATTCGCGGCCGATCGCAGCTCCGATCTGCGCGGTTTCCTTGATCGGCGACAAGCGGTCGAGCCGCGCGGTCAGGGAGTCGTGCAGGGTCGAGGGGATCGCAAGCGGCGTCAGCGCGGATGTGAGCACGTACGCATCGTCCTCCTCGCGCAGCAATTCGGATTCCAGCACGCTCTTGGTCAATTCCTCCATGAACAGCGGCACGCCGTCGGTCTTCGCCACGATCTGGTCGAGCACTTCCGCCGGCAGTTTCTTGCCCGACGTCACGCCATCGATCATCCTGAGGGCCTGATGGCGCGTGAGGCGGTTGAGCAGCAGAGAGCTGGCATGGCTCTGGCCAGCCCAGGGCGGTGAAAACTCCGGCCTGTGTGTGACCACAAGCAGAATCGGCAAGCTCCGCACCTCTTCGACGATACGGTTGGTCAGCTCCAGCGTGGTGGGGTCGATCCAGTGCGCGTCCTCGAGGAACATCAGGATCGGCGCCTGCTTTGTCAGCTCGACCGTCATCCCGATCATGGCCGAAAGCGTTCGCTCCTTTGCCTCGGCCGGCGGCATGTCGAGCGGCGGATAGCGGTCGCTGGTCGGGATCGCGAGCAAGGTGGCGAGCGGAGGTACAATGTCATCGCACGACAATCCGGTGTCCTCGACCATCCGCTCCAGTTTCTCGAGCCGCGCGCCGGCGGGCTCACCGCTGACAAAGCCGGCCGCATGCCATATCTGGCCGATCACGGGATAGAACGTGTCGTTGAGGTGGTGCGCCGAGCATTGGTAGCGCATGACGATGTGGCATTCGTCCTCGACCCGCTCGCGCAGCCTCGCCAGGATGCGCGACTTGCCGATGCCGGCCTCGCCCGAGAGCAACACGACCTGGCCGTCGCCCGTGACCGCACGCTGCCAGTGCTCGATCAGCAGCGTCATCTCATTTTCGCGCCCGACAAAGGGCGTGAGCGCCTCCGAACGCGACGCGTCGAAGCGGCTGACGATCGCCTGCTCGCGCAGGATCAGCCAGCTCGCCACCGGCGACTTGAATCCCTTGAGGCTCTGCGGCCCGAGCGGCTTCAGCTCGAACGTCTTGCCGAGCAGCCGCCGCGTCGGTTCCGAGACCATGATGGTGCCGGGCTCGGCCAGCGACCGCAGCCGCGCCGCAAGATTGGCGGTATCGCCGACGACGCCTCGCTCGCGCGCTTCGCCTTCGCCGATCAACTCGCCGACCACGACCAGGCCGCTGGAAATGCCGATCCTGGGCTCGAGCGTCACGCCATGTTCGCGAGAGAGCCTTGCGACGGCTTCCATCAGCGCCAGGCCCGCCCGCGCGGCGCGCTCGGCGTCGTCCTCATGGGCGCGCGGATAGCCGAAATAGACAGTGGCGCCGTCACCGACCCATTTGGCGACATGGCCATCGAAGCGCGCGACCGCGGCTGCGATCGTGCTCTGGGAGGCGCGCATCAGCTCGGCCATGTCCTCGGGATCGAGTTCCGCCGTCAGCACGGCGAGGCCGACCAGGTCGCAGAACATCACCGTCATGTGCCGGCGCTCGGCGCCTTCGCGGGCTGCGGGCGCGAGCGACGGCGAAGGATCCAATACAGCAAGTTCGCGGATCGCGCGCAGTATCCTCAACCGGTGTCCAAGCGGAACACCGATGTCCCTCAGGCGCTGATCCGTCAGCTCCGGAAGCGCGTCAGCGTCGATCCCGTTTTCTCGAAATGTGCTTTCGTAGTGATCGAGGCCGAGGCCGGCTAGCCAGGTCCCGACATCCATCTATTCCGGTCTCCCTCCCGCCCGGCAGTGATGATGGGCCGCAGGGAGCGTCCTGTCCAGAACCGTTGAGGTCTGGAAACTCCGGTTCAGAGGACGGTGAGGCGAGAATCCTTCCACGGATCCCGACGTGCGGTTGACACGTCGGGCAAATCAGATGCATTTTGCCATCATCGCAACAAGCATCGAAGCCCGAGGCCGGACCGGCCGCGGGCTTTTTGCTCGCGCGGGCTACTTGATGCTGACGAACATGGCCCACGCCGCCGCAAGGCCGGCGCCGGTCAGGACATAGTGCGGGCTTTCGCAAAATGTGCTGCCGTATCGGCACATCTCGACGCCGAGCGAGCCGATCTCGTGATTGCCGGCAGCATAGAACAGTCCGGACAGGACAACCAAAATACCGGCGACCCAATACATCGTCGATCTCCTTGCCATCCATTGATCGATCGCGCCTGATCTCAAAATCCACACTTGCCCCGTCGGGCAAATCAGAGGCATATCGACAAGATCGAAAATTATATCGCCCGCGCCGTGATTCGGCAGCGGGCTTTCTCATTTTGTGCGACGCGAGGGTGCAAATTCGGTTTTCGATTTGCCGCAATTCATTTGCCGCATTTTGATCAAATTTGACTCGTCGGGCAAATCACTAGCATAGTACCACCATCGCAAGAGGTTCGAGAGCCCGCGCCGGAAATGGCGGCGGGCTTTTTGTTTCTGAAATCGGATGGCGGCGCGCACGCGAGCACGCCTCACTCTCGCGCTTTGCGTTGTCGCACGCGCGTCGCCGTCCGAGCCTCGCGAGTTTTCAACCATATTGGCCGGCGCGCGCGAGCGCGAATGCTCGCAGGATTGGGGCGGCTCGCTGGCGCAGGGCGACCCCTGGAATCGTATCTCGGTTCACGTCCCGGCCGGCCGCGGGCCGTTCAAGTCCTGGGAAGAGGCAGCCGTCGATGCGCTGGTCAACTGTGCGCCCTATGCCGGGCGCAACAAGGACTGGCATATCGGTGCCACCCTCACCAAGCTCGAGGAGTACAACGGCCTTGGCTACGCCGCACGGCGCCAGCCGTCGCCCTACATCTGGTCAGGCACTGATCAATACGAGAAGGGCAAATATGTCCGTGACGGCGTTTATGATCCGAATGCCGTCGACCATCAGCTTGGTTGCGCCGGCTTGCTGCTTGCAATGACGGCGCTTGATCCGTCGATCAAGTTCGACGGCGCCGCGAGCGCGCCGCCGCAGGATCATCCGCTGCCGCCGGCTTCGCCGAAAGCGCAGCCGGTACCGGCGCCGGGTTCGAAGTCTCCCTCCATCACGAATCCGTCGCCCGGCTCGATCGGCGCGTTCGTGGCTGCCATCCTCGCGAGCCTGTTCAAAAGGAGATAAATCATGTGGAATCTGTTCGACATCATCGTGTTTGCGGCCGGCTTCGTCGCCTGCTGGTTCGGCAAGGACCCCATCACCAAGGCAATCGTCGGCACAGAGAACTTCGCCAAGGCGCTCGAGACGAAGGCGGCTGCGGTCAAGGCTGCGGTCTGATGTGGGGCCGGATCAAATCGACGTGCCTTCACTCGCTGACGATCGCGTGGGGCTACGTCCTCGCAATCGTCGGCGGCGTGATGTCCATCATCGACAATGTCGGCGATGCGCTCGGTGATCCCGGCTTGAAGGATCAGATCAGCGCGGCGATCGGAGATGCCAGGATCGCCGGGCGCGTTCTGCTTGGCATCTCCATCGTTACGATTCTGGCTCGATTGCGGTCGCTCAACAAGGCAGGCTGAGATGTGGATGACAATCCTGAGTTTCCTCGGCGGTCCCGTGATCAAGGCGCTGATCGATGCGTATCAGGCAAAGCTCAAGGCCGCGAACGCCGACAGCAAGATCGCCGCCGATCTGGCGGCGAATGAAATCGCCGCGCAAATGGCCGAGACGCAGACTGTTACGCAGTACCGCATCGCCGAGCTTGGACGTTGGTACGAGCCCGACAAGCTGATGGGCTACTTCGTTGCTTGCTATCTCGGCAAACTCCTGGTCTGGGACAAGGTGCTTGGACTGGGAACAACCGACGCGCTTGCCGGATGGGCCTCCGGAACAGCCAACCTGATCGTGTCGTTCTATTTCGCTAAGCGCGGCTTCGAGAATGTAGCGAGAATTATCAAGCGATGAGCACGCTCCATGATGAGGATATCAGGGCCATCGTCGTGGAGACGCTTGCCGAGCAGCAGAGACTTCATCGCGACGATATCGATGCCATCATCCTGAAGACCATCGTGACCATTCTCACCTCGTTCGGCATCGAGGAAGAGGACCGCAAAGAGCTTCGCGCCGACTTCCAGCATTTACGAAAATGGCGCAAGAGCGTCGAGCAGGCGCAGAGCTACACGTTCAAGGCCGTGATCACCGTGATCGTCACCGGATTTGTCGGGGCGGTGTGGCTGGGTGTCAAGGTCATGCTCGGCAAGTGATCTGAAGGTCGAGCCGATGTACAGAATAAGGCAAGTCGATGGAGAGGACGACGATATCGCCGCCACGCTTTGCGATCTGCACCGGCAGACATTTTTCGAGAGCGCGCCGATCCCCGAATTCGACTGGGGACATTGGTGGCTGGCGTTTCACGCCGACTCACCGGTCGCATTCGCCGGATTGGTGCGCTCGACACACGTCTCAAACGCGGGTTACTTCTGCAGAGTAGGCGTGTTGCGACA
>DATMNV010000134.1:0-2940 GCA_035568535.1 Bradyrhizobium sp. | reverse complement strand
CGAGATCCGGGAATTGATGGCCTATGGCGTGACCCGCCTGTATTCCCCCGAAGACGGCGCCAAGTTGGGTCTGCAGGGGATGATCGACGATGTCATCCGCACCAGCGACTACGATCTTTCGGCGCTTGCGCCGGCCGAGGCGGATGCTCTGGACGCGCTGCGTTCGGGCAACCGGCGGCAGCTGGCACGGGTGATCACGGCAGTTGAAAATCGGGCCTATCCCATGCGCGTCCGTCAGTCGGTGCTGCAAGCCGCCGTGGGCATCAAGACGCCGGTACTCGGCATCACCGGCACCGGCGGCGCCGGCAAATCCTCGCTGACCGACGAGCTCATCCTGCGGCTGCGCCTCGATCAGGAAGACCGGCTGCGAGTGGCGGTGATTTCGATCGATCCGTCGCGCAAGCGGACCGGGGGCGCGTTGCTCGGCGACCGCATCCGAATGAATGCAATCGACTCCGACCAAATCTTCATGCGCTCGCTGGCCACGCGCGATACCGGCACGGAGATCTCCGCGGCGCTGCCCGAAGTCCTGGCCTGCTGCAAGATCAGCGGGTTCGATCTGATCGTGGTGGAGACCTCCGGGATAGGCCAGGGCGAATCCGCCATCGTTCCGTTGGTCGACACGTCGGTCTATGTCATGACGCCGGAATTCGGCGCGGCCTCGCAGTTGGAGAAAATCGACATGCTCGATTTTGCCGACTTCGTCGCCATCAACAAGTTCGACCGCAAGGGCTCCGAGGATGCGCTGCGCGACGTACGCAAGCAGTACCAGCGCAATCATGAATGGTTTGCGCAAGCCCCGGAGACCATGCCGGTCTACGGCACCATGGCTTCGCGCTTCAACGACGACGGCGTCACGGCGCTCTACCAGGCCATCCTGCCGCGCTTGCAGGACAAGGGCCTCAAGTTGGGGGCGGGAAAGTTGCCGCAGGTCGCGGTGAAAGCCTCTTCGCGCGGCCGCGCCATCGTGCCGCCCGAACGGGCGCGCTATCTGGCCGAGATTGCCGAGTCGCTGCGTCAGTTCCACCGCTTCATCGGGCGCCAGGCGCGAATCGCACGCGAGCGTCAGTCGCTGCGCACGTCCAAGGACTTGTTTGCGTCGTCCGGTTTGCCCGTCGCCGGCTTCGACGAGCTGATCTCGGCCAAGAACGCAGAGCTCGATCCGGGCGCGAGCGCCGTGCTTGCGCAATGGCCGAAGACGCAGGAGCTGTACGCGCAGCCGGAATACGTGGTGAAAATCCGCGACAAGGAGATTCGCACCAAGCTCATCTACCAGTCGCTCTCCGGCACCCCGATCCGCAAGGTGTCGCTGCCGCGCTTCGAGGACGACGGCGAGATCCTGCGTTTCCTGCTGAAGGAAAACGTGCCGGGCTCTTATCCTTACACCGCCGGGGTGTTCGCCTTCAAGCGCGAGAACGAAGACCCGACGCGCATGTTCGCCGGCGAGGGCGATGCCTTCCGCACCAATCAACGTTTCAAACGGGTATCGGAGGGAATGCCGGCGCACCGCCTGTCCACTGCCTTCGATTCGGTGACGCTCTACGGCTGGGATCCGGATTTGCGCCCGGATATTTACGGCAAGGTCGGCAATTCCGGTGTGTCGATCGCGACCTTGGATGACATGAAGGTGCTGTACTCGGGTTTCGACCTGTGCGCGCCGACCACCTCGGTGTCGATGACCATCAACGGGCCGGCGCCGATGATTCTGGCCATGTTCATGAATACCGCCATCGATCAGCAGCTGGAGAAGTTCCAGCAGCAGAACGGCCGCGATCCGACTGCCGACGAGCTCCAGAAGATCAAGGCTTGG
This sequence comes from Bradyrhizobium sp., assembly GCA_035568535.1. GTDB lineage: Bacteria > Pseudomonadota > Alphaproteobacteria > Rhizobiales > Xanthobacteraceae > Bradyrhizobium. Next base: position 1,130 of record DATMNV010000134.1, on the reverse strand, counting down.
ACGTTGTCGACGGTGCGCGGCACGGTGCAGGCGGACATACTGAAGGAAGATCAGGGCCAGAACACCTGCATCTTTTCCACCGAGTTCGCGCTCAAGATGATGGGCGACATGCAGGAATACTTCGTGCACCACCGGGTGCAGAACTTCTATTCGGTCTCGATCTCCGGCTATCACATCGCCGAAGCCGGTGCGAATCCCATCTCGCAGCTCGCCTTCACGCTGGCGAACGGCTTCACCTACGTCGAGTCATACCTTGCGCGCGGCATGCACATCGATGACTTCGCGCCGAACTTGTCGTTCTTCTTTTCCAACGGAATGGACCCGGAATATTCGGTGATCGGCCGCGTCGCGCGCCGCATTTGGGCCGTGGCGATGAAGAACAAGTACGGCGCGAACGAGCGCAGCCAGAAGCTCAAGTATCACGTGCAGACATCCGGCCGCTCCTTGCACGCCCAAGAGATGGCCTTCAACGACATCCGTACCACGCTGCAAGCGCTGTGCGCCATCTACGACAATTGCAATAGCCTGCACACCAACGCTTATGACGAGGCGGTCACCACGCCCACCGAGGAGAGCGTGCGCCGCGCCATGGCGATCCAGCTGATCATCAATCGCGAATGGGGCTTGGCCAAGAACGAGAATCCCAACCAGGGCAACTTCATCATCGACGAGCTGACCGATCTGGTCGAGGAAGCGGTCCTCAAGGAGTTCGACGCCATCGCGGACCGCGGCGGCGTGCTCGGGGCCATGGAAAGCGGCTATCAACGCGGCAAAATCCAAGAAGAGTCGCTGTTTTACGAGCGGCAGAAACACGACGGCACCTATCCCATCATCGGCGTGAACACGTTCCGTAACCCGAGCGGCGGAGCCGCGCCGGAGACGATCCAGCTGGCGCGCTCCACCGATGCGGAGAAGCAATCCCAGCTCGAGCGACTCGAGCGCTTTCATGAAAGCCATGCCGAGGAGGCCCCGAAGCTGCTCGAGCGCCTGCGGCGCGCGGTCATCGCCAACGGCAATACCTTCGAGGTGCTGATGGACGCCGTGCGCGGCTGTTCCCTCGGCGAGATCACTCATACCCTGTACGATGTCGGCGGGCGCTACCGCCGCAACATGTAATTGACCCCCGGGGG
>DATMNV010000133.1:0-26878 GCA_035568535.1 Bradyrhizobium sp. | reverse complement strand
ACAGACGCGACGAACTAGGCCGGCTGATGAACTCTCTAGCTATTACGCGAAGCAGTCTAGAGGCACGGGCAGCGAGCGCGGTGTCTGGCTCGACCCCGTCACATCTAGGTGCGAGCATCAATCGAGGGCCATGCGAATGCCGGCGGTCATGTGAACCGCATCTACGGTGCGCGCTCAGAAGCGGTGATATCGCGAAGGCCCAACGGGCCGCTGATCTCTTCGCGGCGGCCTCTGCGCAAGGACGGCCTGCTCGGCGAGATGTGAGCACCTACAAGGACTGAATCAGTGGCCGCCGCCTTTCCCGGGAGCGGAAGCGTCGGCTGGAACTGGGCCTAATAACCTCGATCTGGATTGTTTACCCCAGCGTTACCCCGAGGTATTTGGTAGATCGTCATATTCCTGCTAAGCCATTGGTGCCGCAAGAGGGACTCGAACCCCCGACCCCGTCATTACGAATGACGTGCTCTACCAACTGAGCTATTGCGGCGGCGCGCCGGGCAAAACGTCCAAAAACGCGTGCGCACCTGATATCGGGCGCCGGCCGGATTGGCAAGAAAAACGGCCTTATCGGCGCATGATCTTATCGGGAAACCGGCGCCCACTTTCCCGGATCATGCGTTTGAAGCTTTTGTTACGCACCCCAGCGGGCCAGGAAACCGCGCCAGCCGCCGGCCTGCGCCTTGGGCGTGCCGATTTGTTCCACGAATTCATCGGTTGGCGCCTCGTCATCGATGCCGGGATCGTCGGGGGCGCGGACGATGGGAATGATAGGAAGCGGCGTAGCCGGCTTGTTGAGGTCGGCGCGGGCGCGGAACAAGGGCGCAGGGGCGTTCGGGCCCGGCAATTCGGCCGGGGCTGCGACTGCCGCCGGCGCCGCCGTCGCGGGCGGGGGCAGTGTGACGACCGGCTCGGCCGGTTTTTCCGCCGGCTTTGCGTCGGGCTTTTCTTGCGCTGTTTCCTGCGGCTTTTCCTCCACCTTCGCCGCCGGCGGCGCATTGTCCTGCACCGGGAGCGTCACCGCCGCTTCCGGCGTGATCTCGTGCGGCGGCTCGGCGAGGCCTTCGTTCACACTCGTGTCCTTGCGCGGCGAGGGCGCGGCCAGCATCGCTTCCTCGAATGGCGAGGTATCGATGGTGGCGCCCCGCTCGGAAGACGGCAGGCTCGCCACCGGCGTCTGCCACTGGAACGCGTCCAGCCGTCCCGTCACCGGCGACACCGGACGCCAGCGGTCGCTGACATAGCCGTCAGCGGTCCAGGCCGGATCGTGCCGCGCGCGCACCGCACGCAAGGTCCAGGCCCGCGCCTTGCCGCTGTCGCCATGCTCGGTGCGCTCGATCTCGGCCATCAGCAGCGCGACGCGCTGGGTCGGATTGCTGGTGAGCGAGCTCAGTGCCTCGCGCGCCTTGCCAAATTCGCTCGCGTCGATCGCGGCGCGCGCAATCGCGAGCTTGCCTTCGACATGATCCGGCGTCTTCGCCGCCAGCGTCTCGACCCGCACCAGCCGCTGCCGCGCCGAATCGCCGAGCCGCACATGCGCATAGGCGTCGGCGAGATCGGGATGCGGATGCTTGAGCCAGGCGGCCTCGACGAGGCGCATCGCACGGCGCAGCTGGTGCGCCTCGCTCTCGAATTTCGCGGCGAGCACCGCGGCCGGCACCAGCGTCGGCGCGAGCTTCACCGCCTCCATCGCGCTCTCGCGGGAGAGATCACGATCGACCTTTTCCAGTTCGAGCGCGCGCGCGGTGAGCAGCACGCCGCGGCGGCGGCGATAATTGGCCTTGTCGATCAGGCCGGACTCGAGATCGTTGTCGAGGATCTTCAGCGCACCGTCCCAATCGCCCTGCGCACAGCGGAAGCCGAGCACCGCGTGCGAGGCCCAGGTCGACGACGGCGACATCTTCAGCGCCTCTTCCGCGATCAGCACGGCCGCGACCGCATCGTCGGCGCGCTGTGCCTCGATGAACAGGCCGCGCAGGCCGAGCAGGCGGGTGTCCTCGCGTTCGGCCATCGAGCTGAACGCAGCCTTGGCGCCGGCGCGGTCGCCATCGAGCTGGGCCGACTGCGCGTGCAGCAGCAGGGCCAGCGGATCGTGGCCGGCGAGCCGTCGCGCATCGTCGGCGTGACGGCGGGCGGCGGCCGCATCGCCATGGCCGATTGCAAGCAGGCCGTGGGTGATGGCGTGGCGCCCGCGCGCGACGCGGCGCTCGCGCCGGCCGCGGCGGATGAGCCCCGGCGTGCGCCACAGCATGCCGAAGAAGCCCAATGCCATCATCGCCGCGACGATGATGATGCCGAGGAACAGCGCGAACACCGGCAGCGACACGATGTATTTGGGGCCACCCCAGGACAGTGCGACCTCGCCGGGCTGGTCGGCGACCCACGCGGCGCCCCATGCGGCGAGAGCGATCAACACCAGAAAAAGAATAATGCGAAGCATGAAAACCCTATTGCGCCGCTTTCGCGAGCGAAGCGATGGTATCTTCGGCGAATTGACGGGAAGCGGCGAGCGCGGCGTCGCGTGCCGCCGCCTTGTCAAGCCAGGCTTGCGCCGGTGCGCGGTCGGCGGCATCGAGCGAGGACAATTCACGTCGGGCCTCCGCGAAATCGTTGCGCAGCGCCGCCGCTGTGACGCGCGCGATCACGGCGCTGCGGTCATTGCCCACCGCGTCCGTGCGCTCGACGCGAACGAGTTTTGCCGCGCCTGCCTGCAGGCGATCGACAAGGCCGGTGCCAGTGGTCGGGGTTTCCGTTGCCGGCGACAGCTTGGGCACCAGCGCGAGCAGCTCACGGGTCAGTGCGGGCGGATTGGGCACGCCTTTCGCCGCAAATTCGTCCAGCGGCTTCAGCTTGGCCGGATCGGGCGAAAGCGCCTTGGCCGCCGCAAGCGCGCCGGCAAAGGGATCGCCATGGCGGACCGCGACGTCGAGCAGCGCGGCCGCCACTACGCGGCGAAGCGGCAGGTCATCCTGCGGCTTGGCGGAAGCGACCTTCTCGTTCGTCTGCGCGATATCAGCAGCTTGCGTACGGGTGGCGCGCTCGATTGCGTCGATGCGGTCGTTGATAGCGGAAAGATCGACCGCGGGCGCGGGCGCAGCCGTGGAATCGCCAGGCGCGGTCTTCGCGGCGTTGACGGCGGCGGCGAGTTTCTCCGATTGCGCGCGCAGGCCCCCGATATCGCCGCGCAGTGTCGCCACGGATTTTTCGATGCCGTCGATACGCGCGGTCACCGCGGGATCGGTCACCGGCGCGGGCGTCTTCGATACCTTCGACTCGAGACCGGCGACACGCGTGGTGAGATCATCGACGGCGGCGGCACTCACCTGCGGCGCGGGCGGTGTCTGCTCCGCAGGCCAGCCCAGCAGCCAGCCGACCGCGATCACAAGGGCTGCGGCCACCGCGCCGGAAACCGGCGCGACGACCCAGGGCGACCTCGAGCGCGAGGCCTTGGCAGGCTCGGGCTTCGGCTCCGCCTCGTGCCGCGGCTCGGCGGCGGGCTTGGTCTCGGCAGATTTGGTCTCGGCAGATTTGGTCTCGGTCGCCTTGGCCTCGGTCGCCTTGGCTTCGCCGGCCTCAGCGGTCTCGGCGACCTTGGTGGCCTCGAGATCGATCGTGGGCGGTTCGCGCTTGACTTTGCCGGCATCCGGCGCGGGTCCAGCGTCCTCTAGCACGTCATCGGCCATCCCTGCGGTTCCCTGCTTGTGGTACCGGCCCATTATACCGGAATCGGCCGGCTCTCTTACGCCAATCAGGACCGCAAAGCACGCTCCAATGCCCCAATCAGGGCATTTTCGTCGGGCGAGGCGGCCGCCAGTACCTGCAGCGCGCCGGCCTCGCGCAGGATCGCCGCCACATTGGCCGAAATGCAGCATTGTGGCACCGCGAGCGCGGTTATTTCGACCCCCTCCGCCCGCGCCGCTTCCAGGAAGGCGCGCGCGCTGCGCTGGGAATAGTGCAGCACTGCTTCCACTTCGTTGGCGGCAAAGGCGTCGCGGGTCTCGCGCGACAGGCTTGATAGCGCGGTCATCCGGTAGGTCGTCTGCGTCACGACCTCAAAGCCGGACTCGGAGAGTTCACCGGCGAGATCCCGCGATAGATCGCTGCCGGCAAGATAAAGCAGCCTTTTGGCCTTCTTCGCCTTCAGGCTCTTGCGCACGAGGTCACGCAATTTGCCCGCGTCGCCCTCGGCGGAGATTACCTGGCCAAAGCCGAGGCGGCGGGCCTCGGAGGCGGTATGTTCGCCGACGGCGAACAACGGCAGCTTCAGGAGCGCGCCGAGTTGCGCCTCGACCGCGCGCAGCGCATTGGCCGAGGTCGCGATCACGGCAGCAAAATCCGCCTCGAGATCGTCCGCCAGCGGGAGGGCCTCGAACCGCAGCATTGGCGCCAGCACAGCCTTAAACCCCCGTTCACGCAACGCGCGGGCGGTCGCCTCATTGTCGGGATGCGGGCGGGTGACGAGAACGGCCATGTTTCTGCGATTGCAAGGAGGGTGTTGCGCGGTTACTTACGAGACCATTCGAATAGCGCAAGGGCTTCTCTTGGATAACGCAAAGCCGATGCTGGTGCTGGGGATCGAGACCACCTGCGACGAGACCGCGGCAGCCGTGGTCGAGCGGCAGGGCGACGGCTCGGGGCGGATCCTGTCCAATGTGGTGCACTCGCAGACCGAGGAGCATGCGCGCTTCGGCGGCGTGGTGCCGGAGATCGCCGCGCGTGCGCATGTCGATCTGCTCGACGGCATCATCGACCGCGCGATGAAGGACGCCGGCCTCGGCTATGAGCAATTGTCAGGGGTTGCGGCCGCCGCCGGGCCCGGCCTGATCGGCGGCGTGATCGTGGGGCTGACCACCGCAAAGGCGATCGCGATGGTGCACAACACGCCCCTGATCGCGGTAAACCATCTGGAAGCGCACGCGCTGACGCCGCGGCTCACCTGCTCGCTCGCCTTTCCTTATTGCCTGTTCCTCGCCTCCGGCGGCCACACCCAGATCGTCGCGGTCGCAGGCGTCGGCAATTATGTACGGCTCGGCACCACCGTCGACGACGCCATGGGCGAAGCCTTTGACAAGGTCGCCAAGATGCTGGGCCTGCCCTATCCGGGCGGACCGCAGGTCGAACGATCAGCCGCTGGCGGCGATCCCACCCGCTTTGCCTTTCCGCGGCCGATGATCGGCAGAGCCGACGCGAATTTTTCCCTGTCGGGGCTCAAGACCGCGGTGCGCAACGAAGCGAGCCGGCTCTCGCCCATGGAGCCCAGGGACATCAGCGATCTCTGTGCCAGCTTCCAGGCCGCGGTGCTGGAATCGACAGCAGATCGGCTGGCCGTCGGCCTGAAATTGTTTGCGGAGATTTTCGGCCCCGCACGCGCTTTGGTTGCCGCCGGTGGCGTTGCCGCCAACCGCGCCATCCGCGGCGCGCTGCAGGATGTCGCGGCCAAGGCCGAGACCACGCTGATCATTCCGCCGCCGGCGCTCTGCACCGACAATGGCGCGATGATCGCCTGGGCCGGCGCCGAGCGGCTGGCGCTCGGCATGTCAGATACAATGGAAGCGCCGCCGCGGGCACGCTGGCTGCTCGATGCCGAAGCGAAGGTGCCGGCGGGATATGCGAACTCCCGCGCGGGATTTTGATGGACATGGGTAGCGACTCTCGCCGCGCGCTCCACTTCACCTCGCCCCGCTCGCGGGGAGAGGTCGGCGCGCAGCGCCGGGTGAGGGGGTGCCTCCGCGTACTCAATCTCACCATCGATCTCGCGATGAGAGGCCCCTCACCCCAACCCTCTCCCCGCAACAGCGGGGAGAGGGAGAACTGAGGCCGGCCCGTGGCTTCCTTCAATTCGGTCGGCGTGATCGGGGCGGGCGCGTGGGGCACGGCGCTGGCTGGCGTCGCCGCGCGCGCCGGGCGCAGCGTGACGCTCTACGCCCGTGATGCCGGTCACGCCGGGCGGATCGCCTCGACCCGCGAAAACCCAAAGCTGCCCGGCGTCAAACTCGCCGCCGACATCGCGGTGACGCATGATCTCGCGGCGGCCAGCCGCGCCGACATCATGCTCGTGGCGACCCCCGCACAGCATCTGCGCGCTGCGGTCAACGTGCTGGCGCTGCATCTGCGTGAGGCGATACCGGTGATCGCCTGCGCCAAAGGCATCGAGCATGGCACGCATAAATTCATGACCGAGGTGATCGCGGAGTCCGCGCCGCACACGCGGCCTGCGATTCTGTCGGGCCCGAGTTTCGCCGATGACGTCGCGCGCGGGCTTCCGACGGCCGTGACGCTCGCGGCAAAGGACGAGCAGCTTGCTGCGGACCTCGTGCAAGCGCTGGGCTCGGCGACCTTCCGCCCCTATCACACCACGGATGTGCGCGGCGTCGAGGTCGGCGGTGCGGCCAAGAACGTGCTTGCGATCGCAGCCGGCATTGTCGTCGGCAAGAAGCTCGGCGCCTCGGCACAGGCCGCACTCACCACACGCGGCTTTTCGGAGCTCGCCCGCCTCGGCCGTGCCCTCGGCGCGCGCGCCGAGACCATGGTCGGGCTGTCGGGCCTCGGCGACCTGATCCTGACCTGCTCCAGTCCGCAGTCGCGCAACTTCGCGCTGGGCCTTGCGCTCGGACGCGGCGAGCCGCCACCGGCGGGCAAGCTCGCCGAAGGCGAGTTCACCGCACCCGTGCTGATCGAACTCGCCGCTTCGCAAAGGATCGAACTGCCGGTATCAATGGCGGTCGCGGCGATCCTTTCCAAAAAGCTCACCATCGACGCCGCGATCGAGGGTCTGTTGACGCGTCCCTTCAAGGCGGAGGAATGAGCATGGCGTACTGGCTGGTGAAATCCGAACCGTCGGCCTGGTCGTGGGACCAGCAGGTGGCGAAGGGCGCCAAGGGCGAGGCCTGGACCGGCGTGCGCAATTTCACCGCGCGCCAGAACCTCGTGAACATGAAGAAGGGCGACAAGGCGTTCTTCTATCATTCCAACGAGGGCAAGGAGATCGTCGGCATCGCCGAGATCATCAGGGAATCCTATCCCGACCCGACCGACAAGACCGGCAAATTCGTCTGCGTCGACATCAAGGCCGACAAGCCGTTGCCGACGCCGGTAACGATGGCCGCGATCAAGGCCGACAAGAAGCTTTCGGGCATGGCGCTGGTGAAATATTCGCGCCTGTCGGTGCAGCCGGTGACAGCGGACGAGTGGAAGCTCGTCTGCAAGATGGGCGGGCTTTAGGCGCGCCCTTACGCCGCGGCCGCCATCACCACCTGCGCCAGGAGCTGCTCGCGCTTGGACTGCGAGCGCTGGCCTTTCATGGTCGCGGCGAAGCGCTCCAGAATGCCGTCCTCGAAGGCGGTGACGATGGTGTCGTGGACGTAGCTCTTGCGGCAGATCGCCGGCGTGTTGGAGAGCTGGTCGGCGGCGGCGCGGATCGCTTCGAGCACCTGCCGCTTGCGGCCGCGCTCGCTTGCCGCCGGCGTGATCCGCGACAGCGATTCCACCACGACAGCAGAGGCCATCAGGGTGCGAAAATCCTTCAGCGAAATCTTGATGCCGGCGATCTCGCGCAGGAACGTATTCACGGTCGTGGTCGAGACGCCGCGCACGACGCCGTTGGCATCGCGGTACTGGAACATGCGCTTGCCGGGCACGGTACGCAGGATGCCGATGGCGCGCACGAGCTTGGCCGCGTTGCATTCCTTGCGCACGGCCTTGCCGCCCTTCGCCTTGAAGGTCAGCACGAAACAGTCTTCTTCCAGTATGACGTTGGATTTCAGCAGCGTGGTGGCGCCACGGGTGCCGTTCAGCCGCGCGTAGGATTCATTGCCGGGACGGATCGCGGTGCGCGCGATCAGCTCGATCACGGCCGACAGCGCGAACTCCCGCGTCGCCTCTTCGCCGGCGAGGTGCATGGAAACGTTGCGCCGGATCTTCGGCAGCGCCGCGACGAGTTTCGCCAGCCGATGCGCCTTGCGCTGCTCGCGCACCTTTTCCCAGTCGGCGTGATAGCGGTATTGCAGCCGGCCCGCGGCGTCGACGCCGACCGCCTGCAGATGCGAACTGGGATCGGGCGAGTAGCGCACCTCACGATAGGCCGGCGGCACCGCCATCCGGTGCAGGCGGCGGATGGTGCCGGCGTGGCGGATCTGCGTGCCGTTGGCGCGGATGAAGGAATAGCCCTTGCCGCGGCGGATGCGACGGATGGTCAGCTCGTTCTGGTCGCCGAGCTTCAGGCCGAGTTCCTGGGCAAGCTCTTCAACCGAGGTCTTGGGCGTCGACTTCTCGGCGGCGGGCTTTGGCAATTGGCCCAGCATCTCCGCCAGTGCCACGGCAGGATCGGCGGAAGCGGGCCCCGCGGGCTCGAGATTCTGCTGATCCATCATGGTCTTGATCGCCTTGCTCCTATGCGCTTCCGGTAATGCCCTCTGGCGGGCTTCGTTCCGGAGGAGCCGTCCGGTATCGGACCGGCCTGGGGAGGCCATTTAGGGGGTCGGGCGCCGGATGGCGAGTCCCAATTGCGAGAATTGGTTATTAGATACCTTTCATGGCTGGCATTCCGTCGCCTATCGTTGATTTCAGACCAAGAAAAAACCCCGGAAGCGACAGCAGCACCCCGGCCGACCCGGCCCGGGGGCCGGTTGATGCCGCGCAAAGCGAGCGCCAGCCGAAGGTTCTATTCGTCGCGCTTGTCGCCGCCATGCGCGCGGACGCATAATTGCGTTAACAATGAAGTCGGCTTCAGCGTCGGGAAATTTCGCTGATGCCTGTGTGGGAGGAAGCGATGTCCGAGAAAATCTACGACGTGACCGGCGAATGGGCGAAGCGCGCCTGGATCGACCAAGCCAAGTACAAGGACATGTACGCCCGCTCGGTCTCGGAACCGTCCGCCTTCTGGGCCGAACAGGCCAAGCGGCTCGACTGGATGAAGGCGCCGCACAAGATCGACAACTGGTCGTTCGCGCCCGGCAACATCTCGATCAAATGGTTCGAGGACGGCGTGCTCAACGTCGCCCATAACTGCATCGACCGGCATTTGCACAAGCACGGCAACCAGACCGCGATCATCTGGGAGGGCGACGACCCCGCGCAATCAAAGCACATCACCTACAAGGAGCTGCATGACGAGGTCTGCAAGATGGCCAACATCCTGCGCACGCGTAACGTCAAGAAGGGCGACCGCGTCACCATCTACCTGCCGATGATTCCGGAAGCCGCCTACGCCATGCTCGCCTGCGCGCGGATCGGCGCGATCCATTCGGTGGTGTTTGCGGGCTTCTCGCCCGACAGCCTCGCCCAGCGCGTCAATGACTGCAAATCCAAGGTGATCATCACCGCCGACGAGGGCCTGCGCGGCGGCAAGAAGGTGCCGCTGAAGGCCAATGTCGATACGGCACTCGCCAAGACCGAGGGCGTCGACTGGGTCGTCGTGGTCAAGCGCACCGGCGGCAAGGTCGACATGAAGCCCTCGCGCGACCTCTGGTATCACGAGGCGGCTCAGATGGTGACGACCGAGTGCCCGGTCGAGCACATGCATGCGGAAGATCCGCTGTTCATCCTCTACACCTCAGGCTCGACCGGCCAGCCCAAGGGCGTGCTGCACACCACCGCGGGCTATCTCGTGTTCGCGGCGATGACGCATCAATACGTCTTCGACTATCACGACGGCGACATCTACTGGTGCACTGCCGACGTCGGCTGGGTCACCGGCCACAGCTACATCCTCTATGGGCCGCTGGCGAACGGCGCGACCACGCTGATGTTCGAGGGCGTCCCGAACTATCCGGACAACTCTCGTTTCTGGAATGTCATCGACAAGCACAAGGTCAATATCTTCTACACCGCGCCGACCGCGATCCGCGCGCTGATGCAGTCAGGTGACGATCCCGTGAAGAAGACCTCGCGCAAATCGCTGCGACTGCTCGGCTCGGTTGGCGAGCCCATCAATCCGGAAGCGTGGGAGTGGTATTACCGCGTCGTCGGCGACAACCGTTGCCCGATCGTCGACACCTGGTGGCAGACCGAGACCGGCGGCATTTTGATCACGCCGCTGCCGGGCGCGACCAAATTGAAGCCGGGCTCGGCGACGCAGCCGTTCTTCGGCGTGGTGCCTGAGATCGTCGACGCCGATGGCAAGGTGCTGGAAGGCGAGGCGACCGGCAATCTCTGCATCACACGTTCATGGCCTGGGCAGATGCGCACGGTCTATGGCGATCACGCCCGCTTCGAACAGACCTACTTCTCGACCTACAAGGGCAAGTATTTTACCGGCGACGGCTGCCGGCGCGACGCCGACGGCTATTACTGGATCACGGGCCGCGTCGACGACGTCATCAACGTCTCCGGCCATCGCATGGGCACCGCGGAGGTCGAGAGCTCGCTGGTCGCGCATGCCAAGGTGTCGGAAGCCGCTGTCGTCGGCTATCCCCACGACATCAAGGGCCAGGGCATCTATGCCTATGTGACGCTGATGGCAGGCACCGAACCGAGCGAGGAGCTGCGCAAGGAGCTGGTCGCCTGGGTGCGCAAGGACATCGGGCCCATCGCTTCGCCTGACCAGATTCAGTTCGCGCCGGGCCTGCCGAAGACGCGCTCCGGCAAGATCATGCGCCGCATCCTGCGCAAGATCGCCGAGGACGAGCCGGGCAGCCTCGGCGACACCTCGACGCTTGCCGATCCCGCCGTGGTCGATGATCTCGTGCAGAACCGGCAGAACAAGCGGGAGAAGTCGGCGTAAGACTGGCGTCATTCCGGGCCGCAAGGCATTCCGGGTTCGATGCTCGTGCATCGCCCCGGAATGACCCTTGAGACGAACCCTCACGCAAACGTCAGGAACTGTGGCGGGCCTGCGGCGGTTTTCCGGCAGGTGTTGTTTTCAAGTCATTTACTTTAATTCGAACATTTCCTTTTCTCCCGCCGCTCAAACAAGTCCGAAGCCCCGTGTGGAAACCATCTGGTTAACGCACGCGGTTAAAAATACGTGGGCAGGCCGGCTTTTCGGCCGTTTTTGGCGAATCCAGCGCTCCTGGCGGGGCGGGCGAAGCGGAGAAAGTGTGATGTCGAAGCGGATCGCGGTGGCGCTGGCGGCCACCATCGGGGCAAGCCTTCTGGCGATGAATGCGGCGCAGGCGCGGCCGGAAATGGTACCGGTGCGCGGCGCCGAGTTCACCCCGGGAACCATCGTGGTGAAGACCAACGAGCGTCACCTCTATCTCATTCTCGATGACGGCCATGCGATGCGCTACCCCGTCGGCGTCGGCAAGTCCGGCAAGCAGTGGGCCGGCGTGACCCGGATCGACGGCAAGTACCGCAACCCGGCCTGGTCGCCGCCCGCCGAAGTCAAGCACGACAAGCCGAACATGCCCGACGTGATCCCTGGCGGCTCGCCGAAGAACCCGATGGGCGTCGCCGCGATGACGCTTGCCGGCGGCGAATACGCCATCCACGGCACCAACATGCCCGGCTCGGTCGGCGGCTTCGTCTCCTATGGCTGCATCCGCATGCTAAACGACGACATCACCGACCTCTACGGCCGCGTGTCGGTCGGCACCCAGGTCGTGGTGACCCGCTAAGCCGCACTAAGGATTTCGGAATGCAAAGGCCGCGCTCGTCGTGCGGCTTTTGTTTTAGAAATCCGACGCGATGCCCTTGTTCTCCCAATCGCCGTAGCGCGTCGGCTCCGGCCCTTTCGGGCCCTGATACTCCTTCGGCATCGCCTTGGCATTGGCGGCGGCCGCCTGACGGCGCGCCTCGGCTTCGGCGAGCGCGCGTTGCGCGGCCGGCGTCAGTGGCTTGCGCTCAGTTGGCTGGGGATTGTCACTCATCGCGATATTCCCGTTGCTGGAACCGATGGCTCAAAAAAAAATTTCCCCCTCAACACATTGTGCGGCACGGTGAAAAAGCCAAGGGCGATTCTTATATTTGGCATATTCGCGTGTCAGAGGTGAGCCCATTCCACGGCATGCCCCCAACGCCAGCGGAATTGCCTTTTTCCCTCCGGGTAACTTTCGAGCATGCCTTCGCAAAGATTAGCCCGACCTGCTGAAGTGCCCGGACTCGCGGCGCGGCGGATCGCCGCCGATATCCTTGACGGCGTGCTGCACAAGCAGCGCACCCTCGACGAACAGCTCGACGGTGCGACCGCCCATCCCGGTCTGAAGGCGCTTGCCGATCGCGACCGCGCGCTGATGCGCCGCCTGGTCGCGACGATCCTGCGCCGGCTCGGCACGCTCGGTCATCTGCTGTCGCGATTGCTCGATCGCGGCGTGCCAACCGACGCGCCGCGTGCGCAGAGCGCGCTATTGATTGGCGCGGCGCAGATTCTCTGGATGGACGTGCCCGATCATGCCGCGGTCGATCTCTCGGTGCGCCTCGTGCAATCGGACCGGCGGGCCGCGAAATATGCCGGGCTCGTCAACGCGGTGCTGCGCCGCTGTGCGCGCGAGGGCGCCGGCATCGTCGAGGAAGTCAAGGCCGACACGCTCGACATCCCGCCCTGGCTGTTGAAGCGCTGGATCGCGCATTATGGCGAGGCCACCGCGAGAGAGATGGCGCTTGCGATCGGCCACGAGCCCTCGCTCGATCTCACGGTGAAGTCGGACGCCTCGCAATGGGCGGCGCGGCTGCATGGCGAGTTGCTGCCGACAGGCACCGTGCGCACGCTGCTGCAGGGCTCGGTGACCATGCTGCCGGGTTTTGCCGAAGGCCAATGGTGGGTGCAGGACGCCGCTGCTGCATTGCCGGTGCGGTTGTTCGGCGATGTCAAAGACAAGACCATCGTCGATCTCTGTGCGGCACCCGGCGGCAAAACCGCGCAGCTCGCGCACGCCGGCGCGCGCGTCATCGCGCTCGACCGTTCGCCGGCCCGCGTCGCGCGGCTGAAGGACAATCTGGTGCGGCTCTCGCTCGCCGCGGAGACGGTGACAGCCGACGCCACCGAATGGCAGGGCGAGGCCGGCGGCTTCGACGGCGTTCTGATCGATGCGCCCTGCACCTCGACCGGCACCATCCGCCGGCATCCTGATGTCGCCTGGCTCAGGCACGAAGCCGACATCCCCGCACTGGTCGGCTTGCAGAAGCGGCTGCTGCAGAAGGCGGCCTCGCTGCTGAAACCCGGCGGGACGCTGGTCTATTGCACCTGTTCGCTGGAGGTGGAGGAGGGCGAGGCCCAGATAGCGGCGCTGCTATCAGCCGAATCCAGCCTGAAACGAGTGCCGGCTGCGGCGAGCGAGGTCGCGGGGCTCTCGGAAATCCTCAATTCCGAGGGTGATTTGCGCACCCTGCCCTGCCATCTGCCCCATGCCGACCCGAGGCTGGGCGGGATGGATGGATTCTACGCCGCGAGGCTGGTTAAATCCTGATTTTGCACCGGATTTCCGCCGGAAGCGACATGATTCGCCCCCTTGCAAGAGGGTGTCACGTTCATGTTTCCGGATTAAAAGGATTCGCAAGGAATCCTCTCCCCTTCAAGGCAAGGCGTGTCGGTCGCTCAACGCAGACGCATTTCGACCCTGATCATGGGCCGTTTCGCACGGAGCATGGTCGCGCGCGTCAGCGGCAGTTCGGTGGCGCTGTCAAGATTATGGCCTGGCCGGACCGACCGGCTGATCATCGCCCCGCATGACCTGCGCACCGCGGACGCCACCCGCGCCGCCGAAATCTATGCCGGCCGCTTCGTCTTCGCCGGCAAGATCGTGACCTGCCACGGCCGCTCGATCTTCGACCTCGAGCCGCCGTCGGAGGACTGGGAGGTATCGCTGCTCGGCTTCGGCTGGCTGCGCCATCTGCGCGCCGCCGATACCGCGCTGACCCGTGCCAATGCCCGCGCGCTGGTCGATGACTGGATCTCCAATCCCGGCAACAGGCGCCCGATCGGCCGCCGCGCCGACGTGCTGTCGCGGCGGGTGATCTCGCTGTTGTCGCAGGCGCCGCTGGTGCTCGGCGACACCGACAGCAAATTCTATCGCCGCTATTTGCGCGGGCTGACGCGCGAGATCCGCTATCTGCGCTTTGCGATGCTCGACATGCCTGACGGCGTGCCACGGCTGCAGGTCTTGATCGCGCTGTGCTACGCCTCGCTCTGCCTTGCCAACCAGGCGCGGCATATCCGCAGCGCCAGCCGCAAGCTCTCGGACGAATTGCAGCGGCAGATCCTGCCCGATGGCGGCCACATTTCCCGAAACCCTGGGGCCCTCATCGACCTTCTCATCGACATGCTGCCGCTGCGGCAGACCTTTGCCGCGCGCAACATCGCGCCGCCGCCGGCGCTGCTCAACGCCATCGACCGCATGATGCCGATGCTGCGCTTCTTCCGCCATGGCGACGGCACGATCGCGCTGTTCAACGGCATGAGCGGCACGCCCTCCGATCTGGTGGCGACCCTGCTTGCCTATGACGACACCCATGGCACGCCGATGGCTAGCATGCCGCATACCGGCTTCCAGCGCCTCGATGCCGGCGGCACGACCGTGATCATGGACACCGGCCCGCCGCCGCCCCCGAATGTGAGCCATGAAGCCCATGCGGGCTGCCTGTCCTTCGAGTTCTCCTCCGGGCCGAGCCGCATTGTCATCAATTGCGGCATGCCCTCGACCGGCCGCGAGAACTGGCGCGCCTTCGCGCGCTCAACCGCGGCACATTCGACGCTGACGTTTGCGGATATTTCGTCCTGCCAGTTCGTCGAGCTGTCGGCAATGAAGAAGTTTCTGCAGGGCGCGCCTGTTGTCAGCGGGCCGGAGATCGTGGAGAACTTCCGCGAGGTCGTCACCAATGGCGAGCTGCTGACCACGTCTCATGACGGCTACCTCGCCCGCTGCGGGGTAATCCATCGCCGCGTGGTCATGGTCTCGCCCGACGGCACCAAGCTCGACGGCGAGGATTCGGTGTCGCCCGCGCAGGGCGGGCGGATCAAGGGCAGCGATACCAGCTATGCGCTGCGGTTTCATTTGCACCCCTCGGTGAAAGCGAGCCGACTTTCCGACGGGCGCGGCGTCATGCTGGTGCTGCCGAACCGCGACGTCTGGACCTTCGAGGCGCTCGACGACAAGGTCGATCTCGAGGACAGCGTGTTCCTGTCCGGCAATGACGGCCCGCGCCGCACTGCGCAGATCGTGATCCACCAGGACGCCCGCCACGCCTCCTCGGTGCGCTGGAGTTTTGTGCGCTCGACCACTTCACCGGCCGCGACGAACGCCCGCCGCAGCGCGCGCCGCGAACCGGAACTGCCACTGTAATCTGCCGTTGTGGACATCGCCGGAAGCTGCTAACCAACCGCCGCTCGCGCGACTGGCGACTTTGGATGGAGCACCATCGGGAAGCGCGGGACACTCTGCCGCGCGCCTGGGCACCCCCTTTAAGCAGAGGATCTTGCCCATGACCGATCAGTTCCGCCGCGTCACCCGCGCCCTGATTTCCGTATCCGATAAATCCGGCCTGATCGAATTCGCCTGTGCGCTGGCCATTCACGGCGTCGAACTGGTTTCGACCGGAGGCACCGCAAAAGCGATCGCGGAAGCTGGATTGAAGGTGAGGGACGTCTCGGAACTGACCGGTTTTCCCGAGATGATGGACGGCCGGGTCAAGACGCTGCACCCGAAGGTGCATGGCGGCCTGCTCGCGATCCGCGATAATGCCGCACACGCGAGCTCGATGAAGGCGCATGGCATCGCGCCGATCGATCTTCTGGTCGTGAACCTCTATCCCTTCGAAGCGACGGTCGAGAAGGGCGCGGACTTCGAGGAGTGCATCGAAAATATCGATATCGGCGGGCCTGCCATGATCCGCGCCGCGGCCAAAAACCACAACGACGTCGCCGTGGTTGTCGAGGCCAGCGACTATCAGGCCGTGCTCGATGAGCTCAAGGCCAACCAAGGCGCAACCACCCTGTTTCTGCGCCGCAAGCTCGCCGCCAAAGCCTATGCGCGCACCGCGGCCTACGACGCCGCGATCTCGAACTGGTTCGCGGGCGAGCTCAATACCGAAGCACCCGATTTCCGTGCCTTCGGCGGACGACTGATCCAGGCGCTGCGCTATGGCGAGAACCCGCACCAGAAGGCGGCGTTCTATCGCCTGCCCGACAAGCGGCCCGGCGTCTCGACCCTGCGTCAGCTGCAGGGCAAGGAGCTGTCCTACAACAACATCAACGACACCGACGCGGCGTTTGAATGCGTCGCCGAGTTCGATCCGAAGCGCACCGCGGCCTGCGTCATCGTCAAGCACGCCAATCCCTGCGGCGTCGCCGAAGGTCCCGATCTCGCCAGCGCCTATCGCAAGGCTCTCGCCTGCGACTCCACTTCCGCCTATGGCGGCATCATCGCGCTGAACCGCACGCTGGATGCCGAGACCGCCCGCGCCGTCACCGGCATATTCACCGAGGTGATCATCGCGCCCGATGCCACCGACGAAGCGATCGCGATCGTCGCCGGCCGCCGCAATCTGCGCCTATTGCTCACCGGCGGATTGCCCGACCCGCGCGCGATCGGCCTCACAGCCAAGACGGTCGCCGGCGGGCTTCTGGTGCAAAGCCGCGACAACGCTGTCGTCGACGACATGGTGCTGAAGGTCGTGACCAAGCGCGCGCCGACGGAAGCCGAGATGCGCGACCTGATCTTCGCCTTCCGCGTCGCCAAGCATGTGAAGTCCAACACCATCGTCTACGCCAAGGACCTCGCCACTGTCGGGATCGGGGCCGGGCAGATGAGCCGCGTCGACTCCGCCCGCATCGCCGCGCGCAAGGCGCAGGATGCGGCGGCCGAATTGAAGCTCGCCGAGCCCCTGACCAAGGGCTCCGCCGTCGCCTCCGACGCATTCTTCCCGTTCGCCGACGGCATGCTGGCCTGCATCGAGGCCGGCGCCACCGCGGTGATCCAGCCCGGCGGCTCGATCCGCGACGACGAGGTGATCAAGGCCGCCGACGAACACAACATCGCCATGATCTTCACCGGTATCAGGCATTTCCGGCACTGAGGGTCATCCCGTCGGATGACTCCGGCGCGGCCGTCGCTCTCAAAAATATCATCCCGATCACGCCTCCGCGCTTTGCACTGGCGCGGTCGCGCCATGTACCATCGCGGAGAAGTCGAAGCCCTCAACCGCGGCGGGACGAGATGATGCATTTTGTATTCAGTCGGCGTCGATTCGCGGCCATCGTGTTTGCCGCGGTGTTCGCGCTGCCTGCGACCGTTCTCGCCCGCGACGCCTATATGCCGGCGGCAGCCGGCAGCATTCACGCCGTCGCCGCCGAGCACGGCCTCGTCGTGGCGCAGGAGAAGATCGCCGCGCGCATCGGCGCCGACATTTTGAAGCAGGGCGGCAACGCCGTCGATGCCGCGGTCGCGACCGGTTTCGCCATGGCCGTCACCTATCCTCGCGCCGGAAATGTCGGCGGCGGCGGTTTCATGGTGATTCACCTCACCGATCTCAACCAGGATGTTGCGATCGACTATCGCGAGACCGCGCCCGCCGCGATGACGACCGATATCTTCCTTGGGGCCAACGGCAAACCCGACAACGCGAAGTCGCGCGATTCCGCGCTCGGCATCGGCGTGCCTGGCACGGTCGCCGGCCTCGCGCTGGCGCTGGACAAATACGGCTCCGGCAAATTCACGCTGGCGCAGATCCTGAAGCCGTCGATAGAACTTGCGCGCGACGGCTTTGTGCTGACCGACGACATGGCCGACACGTTGCCGCAATGGTATCCGCGGCTGGCGAAATGGCCGGCGTCGGCTAAGATTTTCGCGCGCGCCGATGGCACGCCGCTGCAAGAAGGCGACAGGCTGGTGCAGGGCGATCTGGCGGCGACGCTGACTGCCGTCGCCGAGCAAGGTTCGCGCGGATTCTACGAAGGGCCGGTCGCGGAGAAACTGGCGAAAGCCATTCGTGACGCCGGCGGCATCATGACCGTGGATGATCTCAAATCCTATCAGCCGCTCATTCGCGCGCCGGTGCGCGGGACCTATCGCGGCTATGACATCGTCTCGATGCCCCTGCCCTCGTCCGGCGGCACGGTGCTGCTGGAGACACTGAACATTCTCGAAGGTTTTCGGCTGTCCGACCTCGAGCAGGGCTCGGCGGCTTCGCTGCATCTGCTGATCGAAGCGATGAAGCGCGCCTATGCCGACCGCGCCCGCTATCTCGGCGATCCCGCGTTCGTCAAGGCGCCGACCAATATCCTGCTCGCCAAGGATTACGCGACCAAGCTGCGCGCCGAAATCGATCCCGAGCGCGCCACGCCCGCGGATAAGGTGACCGCGGCGCTGCCGCCGCGTGAAGGCAGCAACACCACGCATTATTCCGTGGTCGACAGCCAGGGCAACGCCGTGGCCAACACCTATACGCTGAACTTCTCCTATGGCGTCGGCATGGTGGCGGAAGGAACCGGCGTGCTGCTCAACAACGAGCTCGACGATTTCACCGCCACGCCAGGCGCCTCCAACGCGTTCGGGCTGGTCGGCTACGAGGCCAACCTGCCCGGCCCCGGCAAACGGCCGCTGTCCTCGATGTCGCCGACCATCGTGCTGAAAGACAACAAGCCAGTGCTGGTGACGGGTTCGCCCGGCGGCAGCCGCATCATCTCAACGGTGCTGCAGGTGGTCGTGAATGTGCTCGACTATCACATGGACGTCGCGGCCGCTGTCGCGGCACCTCGACTGCACCATCAATGGATGCCTGATGATGTGAAGGTCGAGCCCGGCTTTCCCGAAGAAGTCCTCACGGTGCTGCGTGCAAAGGGCCACAGCGTGACGGACTCGATGGGCTATTCCTCCGCGAATTCGATCTTCGTCACGGCAAACGGGTTGCTCGGCGCGCCTGATCCTCGCACCCGCGGCGCGGAAGCTGCGGCGCAATAATCTCCAGGGATTGCAGGGTGGACAAAGCACAAGCGTGCCCACCATCCGAATGAGCTGACAGTTTGGTCGGCACGGCGCAAGTGCGCCTTTGCCCACCTTGCAGCGCCGGAGTAGGATTTGCCCCGGGAGGACTCAAAAAATGACCTCGCTCGAGGGCAAGACGCTGTTCATCTCCGGCGCAAGCCGCGGCATTGGCCTGGCGATTGCGCTGCGCGCCGCGCGCGACGGCGCCAATGTCGCGATCGCCGCCAAGACCACCGAGCCGCATCCGAAATTGAAAGGCACCATCTACACCGCCGCCGACGACGTCCGCGCCGCCGGCGGCAAAGCGCTGCCGGTCGTTTGCGATATCCGCGACGAGGCGCAAGTGATCGCGGCGATCGAGCAGACCGTCACGGAGTTCGGCGGCATCGACATTTGCGTCAAC
The DNA here is from genome assembly GCA_035568535.1 of Bradyrhizobium sp. Lineage (GTDB taxonomy): Bacteria > Pseudomonadota > Alphaproteobacteria > Rhizobiales > Xanthobacteraceae > Bradyrhizobium. The sequence goes on along the minus strand of DATMNV010000133.1, from coordinate 7,624 downwards.
AATGCCAGTGCCATCAGCCTGACCACCTCGCAGGGAACCGACATGAAGCGGTTCGACCTGATGATGGGAATCAACACCCGCGGCACCTTCATGGTGTCGAAATACTGCATTCCGCATTTGCGGAAGGCCGAGAACCCGCACATCCTCATGCTGTCGCCGCCGCTCGACATGAAGGCCAAATGGTTCGAGCACTCGACCGCCTACACCATGGCCAAATTCGGCATGAGCATGTGCGTGCTCGGCCTTTCCGGCGAGCTGAAATCCGCCGGCATCGCCGTCAACGCACTGTGGCCGCGCACGACGATTGCGACCGCAGCCGTCGGCAACCTCCTGGGCGGCGATGCCATGATGCGCGCCAGTCGCACGCCCGAGATCATGGGAGACGCGGCCTATGCGATTTTCACGCGGCCATCGCGCGAGTTCACCGGGCAGTTCTGCATCGACGACAAGGTGCTTTACGCCAGCGGCGTGCGCGACTTCGAGCGCTATCGCGTCGACGCCAGCATGCCGCTGATGTCGGACTTCTTCGTGCCCGATGACGACGTGCCGCCGCCCGGCGTCACCGTGCAGCCGCTGCCCTCGGCTGGCGGAGCGCAGAAGTCGCGCTAGAGTATGATCCGGAAAAGTGTGTAGCGGTTTTCCCTCGCGACAAACGCGTAGCGTTTGCGCGGAGATCATGCTTAATCAAAAAGCCAAAGCGCGGTGACGATTCAACCTAATCTCATCGCGCTTTAGGGCCGCGCGCTGATCAGGGAAGCCGTCGCGGCCGTTCAGCCGTAGCGCCGCTACGCTGCCGATCCGTTCAACGCCGCGCGCCAATGCATGAGCCGCTCCTTGAGAAGCGCGTCCCTGACGTAAGGCAGCTCTTCCTCCTTCAACCGCTCGAGTGTTTCGAAGGACAGACCGGCTTCGCCGTGGATCGACCAGGCGAGCTGCAACTCCGCATTCGAATGGCCGCCCGTGCGCAGCGAGAACCAGATACGATTCTGGATCTTGTCGAGGTCAAATGCCTGCCCGACCCAGATTTCGCCGGTCGCATGGCAGCGGACGGCGTAGATGCCCGCGACGCTGGCTCGCTTCTTGTACTCGGCGATGGCGAGCTTTTTCGCTTCAGGCTTCATGGCGGTAACTCGATCCGTTGGGATGGACCGCTATTTATACCCGGGTGTTATTGACAGCACAAATAAAATCCGGGTAAAAATGGCGATCATTTTCGGGGACGAGGGGAAGACGGATGATGGCATCAGCTCATTTGGAGCCGACTTGGGAAGCAGGCCGCGCTTTCGCCCAGCGCGGCATCGTGGGCGGGTTGGTGATGCTCAATCTGCTGCGTTTTCGCGAGATCGCCGACTATTCGGCCAACCCGGAGCTCGCGCCTGCGCAACAGACCACGGGCGCGGAAGCCTATGAGCGCTACATCGCGCACACGTTGCCGCTGCTCAGGAAGAGCGGCGGGGATCTGATGTTCGTCGGCGAGGGCGGCCCGTTTCTGATCGGGCCGGAGGAGGAGCGCTGGGACCGCGCACTGCTGATTCGTCAGAAGAGTGCGGGCACGTTCATGTCCTTCGAGGTGGCGGAAGCCTATCTCGCCGGCATCGGACACCGCACGGCGGCCCTCTCCGACTCGCGGTTGCTCCCGCTCGTCGAGCTACCGCAGCGGGAAGGCCTCGATGGCTCGCGTTAGCGACCGACCGTGTACGGCCCGCCCTTCTCCAGCGCGCGGCTGTAAGCCCGGCGCGCATGAATGCGCTCCAGGAACGCCATCGCCTTGGGATGACCGTTCTCGAGTCCGCCACGCGCCGCGGCCGCTTCCAGCGGAAAGCTCATCTGGATGTCGGCCGCGGTGAACTCATTGCCGGCGAACCATTCCGTCTTCGACAACTCGTCTTCCCAATACGCCATGTGCTGTTTGAGCTGCGGATTGACCAGGCCCGTCAGCGCCTGGTTGGAAACCTTCCGCACCAGCGGTCTCAGCAGCGCCGGCGCCCGCTTCGGCATCAGCGTGAACAGCAGCTTCAGCAGCAGCGGCGGCATTGCCGAGCCTTCGGCGTAGTGCAGCCAATAGGTGTAGCGCAGCCGCTCCGGTGTGCTCGGCGGCGGGATGAAACGGCCGTTGCCGTAGGTGCCGACGAGATATTCGACGATCGCGCCGGACTCCGCGATGGTGTTGCCATTGTCGGTGATGACGGGCGATTTGCCGAGCGGATGGATGGCGCGCAATTCCTTTGGCGCGCGCATGTCCGGTTGCCGCTGGTAGCGCACGATGTCGTAGGGCACGCCAAGTTCTTCGAGCAGCCACAGCACCCGTTGCGACCGCGAATTGTTGAGATGATGAACCGTCAGCATGGATATCCCCCCGGCTTGAACCCTGTTGCCTATCAGGCCGCCCCGGAATTTACGATGCGTCCAAGGAATCGGCTCGGACATTTACCCGGATGATATTGACTGAGCATTATACCCGGGTATTAATTGGACGGAGAGGAGCATCCCATGACCGAGACCTTCACCGCCTTCGAGGGCGTCCGGCGCCTCGCCGTCGGCCCCCTTGCCGAAATTGCGCCAGTGATCCAACGCGCCGAGCGCCATGCGTCCGAGCCTATCGCGATCTTCAGCGACGCTACGGGACGGGCGATCGATCTAGATCTGCGCGGCAGCGTCGACGAGATGCTGGCGCGGCTCGCGACCTCGGCCAGGAAAACTGAAGAGCAGGCGCCATGCAGCGAGCCGCGCGGCCGCGGCCGGCCGAAGCTCGGCGTGGTGGCGCGCGAGGTGACGCTGCTGCCGCGGCATTGGGAATGGCTGAACACGCAACCCGGCGGCGCCTCGGTCGCCTTGCGCAAGCTCGTCGACGAAGCCCGCCGCGCCTATGGCGACCGCGACCGCCAGCGTGCCGCGCGGGACGCAGCCTATCATTTCATGTCGGCGATGGCCGGAAACCTCAAGAATTTCGAGGAGGCCTCACGCGCGCTGTTCGCCGACGACCGGCGGAAATTCACCGCCTTGATCGCGGCATGGCCGGCCGACATTCGCGACCATGTCGTCAAGCTAGCCTATGCCGATCATGCCGAACTGACCGCTTGAACATCGGCGGCCGGGCTGGTTGAATGATAGCGGTCATATCAAATGACCGCCCGGGAGGCCGCGCTTTGAGCACCAATCCGCAATTCTTGTTCGATTTCGGCAGCCCCAATGCCTTTTTGAGCCATGAGGCGATCCCGGCCATCGAAAAACGCACCGGCGCCAAATTCGAATATGTACCGATCCTGCTTGGCGGCATTTTCAAGTCGACCAACAACAAGTCGCCGGCCGAGACGCTGGCCGGCGTCAAGAACAAACGAGAATTTCTCGCCATCGAGACCGAGCGCTTCGTCAAGCGCTTCCAGGTCCAGCCCTATGTCTGGAATCCGTTCTTCCCCATTAACACCCTGAATTTGATGCGCGCCGCGGTCGCCGCGCAATTCGAGGGTGTGTTCGAGAAATATGTCGAGGCGGCGTTCCACCACATGTGGCGCGAGCCGAAGAAGATGGACGATCCGGAAGTGGCGGCAAAAGCGCTGACCTGGTCCGGCCTCGAGGGCGCCAAGTTGCTGACGCGCGCGCAGGAGCCGGATGTGAAGGCCAAATTGCTGGAGAATACGCAGTCTGCCGTTGAGCGCGGCGCGTTCGGGTCACCGACCTTCTTTGTCGGCAACGAGATGTTCTTCGGCAAGGAGCAGCTGCGCGAGGTCGAGGAAGTGGTTTCGGCGAAATAATCTCAATCCTCATGGTGAGGAGGCACGCTTTAGCGCCGTCTCGAACCATGAGGCCACCACTCGGGCCTTCATCCTTCGAGACGCACGCGAGCGCGCTCCTCAGGATGAGGAGATAGAGAGAACAAGATGCAAAAGCGTAATGCCACCGTCGCTGTGATCGGCGCGGGCGACTATATCGGCGCCGAGATCGTCAAGAAGTTCGCCGCCGAAGGTTTTGCCGTGTTCGCCGGCCGGCGCAACGGCGACAAGCTCGAGCCGCTGGTCAGGGAAGTCGAGGCCGCCGGCGGCACCATCTTCGCCCGCTCGCTCGACGCGCGGAAGGAAGAGGAGGCTGCGGCCTTCCTCAACGACGCCGACAAGCATGCGCCGCTGGAGGTCTGCATCTTCAATATCGGCGCCAACGTCAATTTCCCGATTCTGGAGACCACCGACCGCGTGTTCCGGAAGGTGTGGGAGATGGCGTGCTGGGCGGGTTTTGTGGCAGGACGTGAAGCAACGCGGCTGATGGTGCCGCGCGGACAGGGCAATATCTTTTTCACGGGTGCTACGGCGTCACTTCGCGGCGGCAGCGGATTTGCGGCTTTCTCAAGCGCCAAGTTCGGCCTGCGCGCCGTGGCGCAATCGATGGCGCGCGAGCTCGGGCCGAAGAACATCCATGTCGCGCATCTCGTCATCGATTCCGGCGTCGACACCGCCTGGGTGCGCGAACGCCGCGAGCAGATGTGGGGCAAGGAAGCGCTCGACAATCCTGATCTGTTGATGCCGCCGGCTTCGGTTGCGGGCGCCTATTGGCAGCTCTATCAGCAGCCGAAAAGCGCCTGGACCTTTGAGATGGAAATCCGCCCGTTCGGCGAAAAGTGGTAAAAGACGCCACCTGAACGACAACAAAGGAAGAAGAAAATGCGTGTTCTCGTGGTCGGCGCTGGCGCCATTGGCGGATATTTCGGCGGCAGGATGCTGCAGGCCGGCCGCGACATCACGTTCCTGGTGCGTCCGAAGCGCGCGAGCGAGCTGGCTTCCGCCGGTCTCGTGATCAAGAGCCCCAATGGCGACGTGACGCTGAAAAATCCGCCGACCGTGCAGGCCGACAGCATCAAGGACAAGTCCGACGTCGTGCTGTTGAGCTGCAAGGCTTACGACCTCGATGACGCCATCAAGTCCTTTGCGCCGGCGGTCGGATCGCAGACCTCGATCATCCCGATGCTCAACGGCATGCTGCATCTCGACACGCTGGACCAGAAGTTCGGGCGCGACCGCGTGCTCGGCGGGCTCTGCGCGATTGCGGTGACGCTCAACGAACAGCGCGAGGTGGTGCAGCTGCAGCCGATGCAGTCGCTCAATTTCGGCGAGCGCGATGGCAAGAAGTCGGATCGCGTCCGCGCCATCGCGGAAGTGTTCTCCACGGTCAACGGCGCCGTGCCGAGCGAAAACGTCGTGCAGGACATGTGGGAGAAATGGGTGTTCCTGGCCTCGATCGCCGCTTCCACCAGCCTGATGCGCGCGCCGGTCGGCGCGATCGTCGCGGCCCCCGGAGGCAGGGATTTTCTGCTCGGCATCCTCGACGAATGCAGTGCCGTCGCGAAGGCCGCCGGCCACGAACCGGGCGGCCCGTTCTTCCAGCGCGTCAAGGGCATGCTGACCGCCGAGGGCTCGCCAATGACCGCATCGATGTTCCGCGACATCAAGGCTGGCGCGAGGGTCGAGGCCGATCACGTCATCGGCGACATGATCTCGCGCGCCGACGCCGCGAAAATTCCGGCGCCGAAGCTGCGCACGGCCTACACGCATCTGAAGGCGTACGAGAAGCTGCGCGAGCAGGCCGGCTGATCAGCCGCCCGCTGGCGTATAATGCGCGAGATAGTGCGCGAGTGCCTCGATCTCTTCATCGCTGAGGGGATAGGCGACGTCGGACATCACGCCTTGGGGACCGCCGTTGCGCGCACTCGATTTGTAGTCGTGCAGCGTCTTGGCGAGATAGTCCTCGCGCTGGCCGGCGATGCGGGCGACCGCCTTGGTGCCGGCGAAATTATCGCCGTGGCATGAGACGCAACGGCGGCCGGCCGCGGACTGCTGGCCCTTGGCGGATAGATCCGGATTGTCGTCCTTGTCTGCCTTGAACGGCGGAAGCGCCGCGAAATAGGCACCGAGATTGCGGACGTCCTCGTTGGTCATCCCCTCGACGACCGGCTGCATCTGCTCGTTCTTTCGCGCGCCCGAGCGGAAATAGACCAGTTGCCACTGGATGTACTGATCGAGCTGGCCTGCGAGCGATGGAATGTTTTCCATCTGCGAAACAGCGTTGTCGCCATGGCAGCCCTTGCAGACTTCGACCTTGTCTTTGATGTCATCGGCGTGGGCCAAGGAGCCCGCGATGAACGCTGCGCCAAGCGCCAGTACGACTGATGTCTTCCGCATCTTGCCTCCTCCCGACTCGTCATGCCCGGACTTGATCCGGGCATCCATCAAAATGAAAAGGTTTTTGCTGGATGGATTGCCGGGTCAAGCCCGGCAATGACGAGTTCAGTTACAACGCCCAGTGTCGCAAAAAGTTGGGGCTGCGGTGCCGAGGCATCCGCAGCCCCATTCCTTCGGCCTTCGCTACTTGCTGTAGCTGATGCGATAGATCGCACCGGCCCAGTCGTCGGCGACGAGGATCGAACCGTCCTTGTCCAGGACGATGTCGTCTGGACGGCCGAGATAACCCTGGTCGCCCTCGATCCAGCCGGAAGCGAACACTTCCTGCTTGGCGTTCTTGCCGTCCGGTCCGACCGTGACGCGCACAATGCGGCCGCCCTGGTACTTGTGACGGTTCCAGGAGCCGTGCTCGGTGATCAGGATCGAGTTCTTGTACTCGGCGGGGAACTGGTTGCCGGTATAGAACTTCATGCCGAGCGGAGCCACGTGAGCGCCGAGATTGAGCACCGGAGGGGTGAACTCGGAGCACTTGTGACCCATCGCGAATTTCGGATCCGGCAGATCACCCTGGTGGCAATAGGGATAGCCGAAATGCTCGCCGATCTTGCTGATCATGTTGAGCTTGTCGGAGGGCAGGTCGTCGCTGATCCAGTCGCGGGCGTTTTCCGTGAACCAGTATTTGCCGGTGCGCGGATCGACGTCGCCGCCGACCGAGTTGCGGACGCCCAGCGCATAGACTTCCGCGTTGCCGGTCTTGGGATCGACGCGGCGGATCTGCGAGACGCTGGTCGGGGGAATGCCGACATTGAAGGGAGGTCCGAACGGAAGGTAGAACGAGCCATCCTTGTCGACCGCGATATATTTCCAGCCATGCGCGGCGTAGGACGGCATGTCGTCATACACCACCTTGCCGTCGCCGAGCTTGTCGAGATTGGCTTCGGCGTTGTCGTACTTGATCAGCTTGTCGACGGCGATGACGTAAAGCGAGCCGTTCTGGAAGGCCAGACCGGTGGGCATGTTCAGCCCCTTGAGGATGGTCTTGACCTCTTTCTTGCCGCCATTGTCCTTGATCGCGTAGACGTTGCCGAGGCCGAAGGAACCTACGAACAGCGTGCCCTTGTCGCCCCAGGCCATCTGCCGTGCGGCCAGCACGCCCGACGCGTAAACCTCGATCTTGAAGCCCTCCGGCAACTTGATCTTCTTGATCAGGGAGGCAAGTTCCGCGTCCGAGGAACCGGTCGGCGGTCCCGACGGCGGCGCCAGTCCCTTTTGAGCTTCGGTCTCGTCACCAAGGAACCAGTCATCCGGCGGATGGGTCCAGAATTCCTTGTTGCCGGACTGATAACTTTTGAGCTTGCTTTGCGCGCTGGCCTGACCAGCCCCCACGACAATGGAAATTGCTGCGAGTGCAAGAATAGATCGATTGAAAGCCGATTTCATCGCATCACTCCCTAAGC
>DATMNV010000132.1:0-13018 GCA_035568535.1 Bradyrhizobium sp. | reverse complement strand
ACCCACATGTTGAAGCCGATCACGTGGGCTTCCATCGGGTCGTTGGTGGTGCGCTTCGGGTTCTTGGTGTAGGCCTGCCATTCCTTGATGAACTTCTCGTTGGCCGGGGTCTTGATCGACTCGAAGTAGTTCCAGGCGGCGAGATGGCCGACCAGCGGCTTGGTGTCCAGGCCGGCGAGTTCTTCCTCGCCCACCGAGAATGCGACCACCGGAATGTCGGTCGCCTTGATGCCCTGGTTGCCCAGTTCCTTGTAGAAGGGAACGTTGGCGTCGCCGTTGATGGTCGAAACCACCGCGGTCTTCTTGCCGGCCGAGCCGAACTTCTTGATGTCGGCAACGATGGTCTGCCAGTCGCTATGGCCGAACGGCGTGTAGTTGATCATGATGTCGTCCTGGGCGACGCCCTTCGACTTCAGATAGGCTTCCAGGATCTTGTTGGTGGTGCGCGGATAGACATAGTCGGTGCCCGCCAGCACCCAGCGCTTCACCTTCTCCTGTTTCATCAGGTAGTCGACCGCCGGGATCGCCTGCTGGTTCGGCGCAGCGCCGGTGTAGAACACGTTCCGCTCGCTCTCCTCGCCTTCGTACTGCACCGGATAGAACAGGATGCTGTTCAGCTCCTTGAACACCGGCAGCACGGATTTGCGCGACACCGAGGTCCAGCAGCCGAACACGACCGCGACCTTGTCCTTGGTGATGAGCTCGCGCGCCTTCTCGGCAAACAGCGGCCAGTTCGAGGCCGGGTCGACGACGACGGCTTCAAGCTTCTTGCCGAGCACACCGCCCTTCTTGTTCTGCTCGTCGATCAGGAAAAGGATGGTGTCCTTCAGCGTGGTTTCGCTGATCGCCATGGTGCCCGAAAGCGAATGCAGCACGCCGACCTTGATGGTGTCGTCCGCCGCCTTGGCCGAGCCGAAGCCGGCCAGGCCGAGCACGACGCCGGCGGCAGCTGCCAGCCAGCGGCGGCTGAGGGGCGCCGCGATATGAGTGGTGTGAGTAAGCATGAAATGTCATCTCCCTGACGCAGGCGTGAAAAACGCTGCGAAACGGCCACACGGCCGCCTGCGTTAAGCGAATCGCAAGAACCATGCCATCGACGAAGATCACCGTAAGGTGATGGAATAATTGAAGAATCAGGCGCCTAGCGCATGAGGTTACGCCTAATAATTAGGCGATAAAAATGTATGCCTAAGCGGCAAACTGTTTGCTTTTTGTGCAAATATGACGCTTTGGCTAAATTTCCGGCATAAATATTTCGGCGCTGCAACCTGCAATAAACCGTTAAGCGCAATGCAGCAATTCACCTTGAAAGCGCCGCGTTCATAGGCCATATGGGGGCGAAGAACCCGACGAATCGTCGGGTCATTGCGAGCCGCGTGTTCTTGAGCCCCTTTTGGCGGCTTCTGGCTTGCCCTTTCAGCCAACAAACCGACGCCCCGACACGCGGGTGTTTTTCTGACACCACGCGTCAGCGCCCGGCGGCGAAAGCCGGAGCGCGCTCTCGTTTTTATGGAAAGAACCCAGCTTTTGACTTCCTTTCAGGATTTTGGCCTCGCCGACCCGATCGCGCGAGCGCTTCGTGAAGAGAACTACGTCACTCCAACCCCGATCCAGGCCCAGACCATTCCCCTCGCACTTGCCGGCCGCGACGTCGTCGGAATCGCCCAGACCGGCACCGGCAAGACCGCGGCGTTTGCGCTGCCGATCCTGCACCGCCTGCTCGCGAGCCGCATCAAGCCGCAGCCCAAGACCGCCCGTGTGCTGGTGCTGAGCCCGACCCGGGAACTGTCGGGACAGATCCTCGACAGCTTCAACGCCTATGGCCGCCATCTCCGACTGGCTTCCACGCTCGCGATCGGCGGCGTGCCGATGGGCCGCCAGGTCCGCGCGCTCATGCCCGGCGTCGAGGTGCTGGTGGCGACCCCAGGCCGCCTGCTCGACCTCGTGCAGAGCAACGGCCTGAAGCTCAACCAGGTCGAGTTCCTGGTGCTCGATGAAGCCGACCGCATGCTCGACATGGGCTTTATCAACGACATCCGGAAGATCGTTGCCAAGCTGCCGATCAAGCGGCAGACGCTGTTCTTCTCGGCGACGATGCCCAAGGACATCGCCGAGCTCGCGGAAGCGATGCTGCGCGAGCCCGCGCGCGTCGCGGTCACTCCGGTTGCCACGACCGCCGACCGCATCACCCAGCGTATCATCCAGGTCGATCACTCCAACAAGCCGGCCTTTCTGGCCCAATTGCTGAAGCAGGAGCCGGTCGATCGCGCGCTGATCTTTACCCGCACCAAGCACGGCGCGGACAAGGTGGTGAAGGGCCTCGAGAGGGCCGGCATCCGTGCCGCCGCCATTCACGGCAACAAGTCGCAGAACCACCGCGAGCGCGTGCTGGCGGCCTTCCGCTCGGGCGAGGTACGCACGCTTGTCGCCACCGACATCGCGGCCCGCGGCATCGACGTCGACGGCATCAGCCATGTCGTCAATTTCGACCTTCCCAACGTGCCCGAGACCTATGTCCACCGCATCGGCCGCACGGCGCGCGCCGGCGCCGACGGGATCGCGATCTCGCTGGTCGCGGGCGGCGAGGAGTTGGGCTATCTGCGCGACATCGAACGGCTGATCCGCACGGCATTGCCGCGCGAAGACCGCCGCACCCCCGGCCAGCGCGAGGCCGCCCCGGCCCCCGCCCAGCAACAGCAGCATCATCGCGGCGGGAGGCCGGCGCCGCGGCCCCATGCCGGCCGCTCACATGATGGTGCACCGCCGGCGAAAGGCCCTCGCCGCCACCGCCGTGGAGGTGGTAATAAGGCGGCCCAGCAAACCAATCGTGAGCCGCACCGTTCGCCGCAAGGCGGCGGCAAGGCCGAGGGATTGCAAGGCGTGTCGTTTTTGCACCGCGAAAGCCGACCGAACCAACGACCCAACAACCGCAACCAGCGACCCAACTAGCCGTCCACCGATCTGGAGAGAACCATGGCTAAAGAAGAGCTGATCCAGTTCGAAGGACTGGTCACCGAAATCCTGCCAGACGCACGCTACCGCGTGCAGCTCGACGCGGGCCACGAAATCGTCGCCTACACCGCCGGCAAGATGAAGAAGAACCGCATCAAGACGCTGGCCGGCGACCGCGTCACGATCGAAATGTCGCCCTACGACCTCGAGAAGGGCCGGCTGATATTCCGCCACAAGGACGAGCGTCCGAACTCGGCGCCGCCAGGCGCATCGCGCGGCGCGCCCCAACGCGGCGGCGGGCAGTTTCGCCGCCGATAAAGGCCCCTTTCGCACGGACTTAAGGCCGCGCATGACAACATCGTGTCATTGCGCGGCCGATCTGTGACAAGGCTTGAGCGCAAAAAATCGCGCACCTCAGGATTGTTTTGAAAGTCTGCTTCCCATAATATATGGGGCAATCGATTTTCGGCCGGACGACATTAGCTATCCACCGGTACAGCCGGTTTAGACGCTGACGACCCTTCCAAAAATTCGATCTCGCCAGCCCGCGATAAGTGGGTTTCGACTATCTATATCTGAGAAGGGACTATCCCGTGAGCATGGGAACCGTGAAGTGGTTTAACGCAACCAAGGGCTATGGCTTCATCCAGCCGGATGACGGCGGCAACGATGTGTTCGTGCACATCTCGGCCGTTGAACGGGCCGGGCTCGGCACGCTGCGTGAAGGCCAGAAGATCTCCTACGAGATTGTGGCGGACCGCCGCTCTGGCAAGTCGTCGGCCGACAATCTGCGCGCCGCCAACTGAACGATTTCCGCGGAGGGCCAAGGCCCTCTCCGAAAATCGCGCCTGAGAATATCTGGAGCAAATAAGCAAATAAAAAGGCCGCACCCCAAGCGCGGCCTTTTCATTTCCCGGGGCACATGAGCGAAGTCAGCTCTGCGGACAGTTGCCGCCATTCGTACTGACATTCGGAACATTGTTATAGACGATGCAAGCGGATTGACGCGGCCTCGTGTAGGAGTTGTCCTTCATATTCACCCCGGTCTTCAGCACATAGCCAATTGTCGGCACGTACTTGTATGAGACCTGGCTGAAGATCACGTAGGTCTGTGGGACCAGGATCTCGGACGCCACGATGTTGCTGACATCGTTTCCCGGTGTGAGCGGCGTCGTTGATGCCGTCAGCGTCGCCTGGGTGGCGCCGGCTGCGATGACAGCCGACTTGCTCCACTGCACGGTGGCTTTCCCGTTCTTGTCGACATAGACCTCGGTAATGCTGGCCTGGGTCGGCGTCGCATCATAGGACGCCATGATCGAGATGCTGGCCGTGAAGATGTTCTGAAGGTCGGAATCGGCTATAGTCGCCCAGTTAACGGTAATGCTGGGCGGCGTTTGTTGTGACGTCAGGTCGGACAACGTCCGCGCGATCAGCGTCACTTTGCGGTCAATCGCCACCGCGGAGCAGAACTCAACCGTGCCGAAGAACGCCACCAGCATGAACGGCGCGATCATCGCAAATTCGGTGGCGGCGATGCCGCGCCGATCCCGCAAGAAATGGGCCGGGCGCCATCTGAAAGGCAGCATCGAGATCCTGATCATTGCTTTCATCGCGCCTCTTACGAACACGGAGCCGGAGCCCCGGCGTTACCCGGGAAGGGCTCGTTCCTGAACGCTGCGGTCGCTACCAGCAGGCGCTGGCTGTTCGCCATGTTGGAGATGTTGTAGCCGAGCCCCGTGACAAAGAGCTGCCACGGATAGAACACCCGCACGACCACGATACAGTTTGGGCCACCAGGATTGTATTGCACGTCGTTGATGAAATGGCCTTGATTGTCGATCTCGTTGCTGAAGGTGATCGTCGAGAACGACGGATAGCTTCTGACGTCGACAGAGATATTGGCGCAGCTGAACAGCGCAGGAATCTGTTTGCAAACAACCTTGTTTAGAAAATCCGACGGCAGATAGTTGTTGTTCTGCGCCTGTCCGGTCAGGATCATGCGCGCGGACTGCTGGGTGACGGTCTCCAGCACCTGGTCTGCGAAGAACATCAGCGCGGTCTCGAGGATCGCAAACAGCAGCGCGAGGAACACCGGCGCGACGAGAGCGAATTCGAGTGCGGCCGCCGCGGCGCGGTTGCGCCGGAACCGGCGCAACAGGCGCATGAACGAAGCAGAGGAAGTGGCGGGCGCAGACATCGGACAATCCCCGGATCGGGCCCTTGCACTGGGCAGCGACCATGTTCGCGCCAGCATAAGCTGAAACAGATTGTTGAAGTGTTGCGCGAGATTCAAACAGAGCGACCCGCCTTGCTAACGCTCCGTTAACCGAACGCTCGGTTTGCAGGCTCAACGCCGCGGCGGCGCGCCGGGTCTACGGCGCCTTGTTCGCCGTCGCAGAAGCCGTGCCGCTCGCCTGGCTGTTGAGGCTGTTGGCCTGGTCGGCGACTGATTTGAAATAGCCGTCGCCATCGCCGAGCGTCATGCGGCGCTGGCAGGTCGGCTTGCAGCTATAGGTCTCGCGGTCGACGCCGCGATAGACGGTCACGACTTCTTCTGTGGGTCCCTCGACCTGGATCTGGCGGTCCACCAGCACCTCGCCGGTGCGGTCCATCGCGATGAAATTGGTCGCACCATAGCCCTTGCCGGTCACCACCAGGATGCCGCCGCTCTGCAGGGTGACGTCGGCAATCAGGGGGTTTCCGACCACGATGGTGGTGACGCGGCTCGGCAGCTTGACGAGGCGCGCCTGATCGACATTGACGGCGATGGCGTCGGGAGCGGCTTCCGCCAATGCCACGAACGGTCCGGGCAGCGCGGCAAGCGCCAGGCCGAACAGGGGACGTGCAAGATTACGCAAAATACTCAATGACATGCTCAACCCCGGGGCATCAACAAAGCCGGTAAAAGCGATACGCAGCGGAACCGGCGCCCGATACGGCGAGTGTGCTGGTAATTCATGAAGGAAGCGCAAATTGACCCTGACAAATTTACCGAACCGGCCCTGATCGACCGCCCGCTGCGCGGGCTCGGCTGGCCGCGCGAACATAGACCAGGGCGTTGTCGTCCGCATCGATGCACCGCCAGCCGCCGACATGGTCCATGAAGCTTGCGGCCGGTGTCACGGGCGTCAGCACGCTGGTCAAGAAAACCTGGGGGCCGCGCACCTGGCTGTTAGCGCCGAAACGGAAAGGCGAGCTGCCCGACGATTTCGGAAGGCATGGCCGCCTCGTCCTTGCCGTAGTGATCGGGAAGCTCGTTTTCCGGCATCCGGAAGCTCCCGAACAGGATGTCCCAGATCGGAAAGGTGCCGGCGAAATTGGTGTTGCCGCCCGCTTCCAGCGCGGTGTGATGCCAACGATGGAAGACCGGCGTTGCCAGCACGTATTTGAACGGCCCAAATGTCCAGTTCAGGTTGGCGTGCACGAAAGCCGAGTGGAAGGTGGTGAACGGTCCGACCCAGAGCATGACGTTCGGCGAAATGCCCGCCATCAGCAGGATCACGTCCACGCTGATGGTCCCCAGGATCAGGTTCACGGGATGGAAACGCGCAGCCGAGATCCAGTCCAGTTCCTCGGAAGAATGGTGAACCGCGTGATACTTCCAGAATTCGCCGCCGTGGAACATGCGGTGCAACCAGTACAGCATGAAGTCCGACAGCACGAGGAACAACAGCGCCTGCGTCCACAACGGCAGCTGCGACAACGGTCCATGGCCGTTGTCGTAGAAAGCGATCAGCTCGTCGGCCTCATGGATGTTGAAGACGACGCCGGCGCCGAGCACCAACAGCCCGATCCGTATCACGCGCGCGAACACCGGCACGAAGAACCAGTACACGATGTCGGTGACGAGCTCGCGCTTCTTCCACCAGGGCACCGCATCGTTGCAGGCCCAGAAATGGGTGAGCAGCGAGAACACCAGCCCGAGAGCGATCGTGATCGGAACTACCTTCTCGACCGTCTTGCCGAGCATCAACACGACTTCCATCGGCAGAGTGGACATGGACGCCTCATCAAATCAGATGATCAGGCGTACTCCGGCGGACTTAAGGAGATGTGAAACTTGCGCGATGTGGCTGATGCCGTCTCCATAAAATATACCCGATCGAAACCACGGTAAGATTCTAACCAACCGCTTAATGCGAAATTTACTCTGCAAAAGAACAGCTAATTGCTTCGGTGTTTGCTCAATCGAATTAACTGCGCCGCAATTCTCCGACCTTAGGGTGACCCCATGGTCACGGTGCTGAGAACGCCGGCGAGACCTAACCCTAGTTCGACCAGCCACGTGTACATGGAGTTTACTGATGAAGAACCTGATTGCGCGTTTCGTGAAGGATGAGTCCGGCGCCACCGCCATCGAATACGGCCTGATCGCTGCCGGCATCTCGCTCGCGATCATTGCTGTGGTCAACGGCCTCGGCTCCAAGCTCAACACCCAGTTCACCTCGATCAGCACTTCGCTGAAGTAATCGTTTGCCAGCCGGCAACGAAGGCCCCGGAAAGTCCGGGGCCTTTTGTCGTCTGAGTTCCCCCATGTTGGCGTTGCGCATGCGTAAGAATGATGCTGCGGTCCTCGCGGCGAAGAAGTCAGCGGTCGCCGGCCGAAACGAAGTCTCGGTGCAGCTCGTATGCCTGGCGCTGGCGCTTTCGCTCGTCACGCTCGCCGGCCGGATCTTCAGCGTCTGGTAACGGCCGCCGCCGTTTTCCGAATTGTTCACCACTCGCCGCTAGGCTTGGTGATCCGATCCTCCGCGCCCGTCGGTTTGCTCATGATCCTCGATCTCGTACGCCTCCTGCTGTTCCCGGCCCTGATGGCGTTCGCGGCTGCGAGCGATCTCTTCACCATGACGATCTCGAACCGCGTCTCGCTGGCGCTGGGCGCGGGCTTCCTGGTGCTCGCGGCAACGACCGGAATGGCACCTGCCGAAATCCTCTCCCATGTCGGCGCCGGCGCTCTGGTGCTGGTGGTCGCCTTCGTCTGCTTCGCGATGGGCTGGGTCGGCGGCGGCGACGCCAAGGTCGCCGCGGCCGCGGGGCTTTGGTTCGGTTTCGGCCATCTGATGGAATACCTGCTCTATGCCTCCGTGTTCGGTGGTGCGCTGACGCTGCTGCTGCTGCAGTTCCGGCAGTGGCCGCTCCCCTATATGTTCACGGGCCAGGCTTGGCTGCTGCGGCTGCACGCCAAGGAGAGCGGCATCCCCTACGGCATCGCGCTCGCGATCGGCGCGTTGATGATCTATCCGGACACGGAATGGGTGAAGGCGGTCGACCCCGCGCATTTCAGGTTCGGTTGACCGCGCAAGTAACTCACCGTTAAGGCAATTTACTCACGCCTCATTAACCATGCTTTGACGAATAGCTGGTCAACTCCACTTCACGGCGGCGCGCGCGTCGCAGCGTAATGTGGAAAGTGAAGCGTATGAATCGGGCACGCATAGTGGTCCTGGCTATCGCCCTCGGCGCCGGCGGCGTTGCCGCATATCTGGCGGCTGGATCAGACGACAAGCCTGCGCCCGCCGCGCCCGTCGCACAGCTGCCGACGGTCGATGTGCTCGTGGCAAAGTCCGACATCGGCCTCGGCCAGACCGTCAAGCAAGAGGATCTGCAATGGCAGACCTGGCCCACGGCGACCGCCAGTTCCAGCTTTATCAAGCGCACCGAGCGCCCTGACGCCACCAACCAGGTGACGGGGTCGATCGCGCGCTCACCCTTCATCGCCGGCGAGCCGATCCGCGACCAGAAACTCGTCAAGGCCGACGGTTCCGGCTTCATGGCCGCGATCCTGCCGAGCGGCATGCGCGCGATCTCGACCGAAATCTCGCCGGAAACCGGCGCCGGCGGCTTCATCCTGCCGAACGACCGCGTTGACGTGATCCTGACCCAGCGCATCAAGAATGCCGAACATCCCAACCAGCCCGACATTGTCCAGTCCCAGGTCATCCTCTCCAATCTCCGTGTGCTCGCGATCGACCAGGCGCCGAAAGAGAAGGACGGCCAGAACGCCGTCGTCGGCAAGACCGTCACGCTGGAATTGAAGCCCGAACAGATCCCGACGCTGGCCGCAGCGCGCCAGGCCGGCACGCTGTCGCTGGCGCTACGCAGCATCGCCGACGTCAAGATGGTCGAGAATACCTTGGAAGCCACTGTCAAGCAGACCGAAAGCGTCAACATCATTCGCTTCGGCATTCCAAGCGCGGCAACGAAGTGACGATGAGGATTTGAGATGAAGTGCGGGCTTAACAAGCGGACGCTGCGAGCCTTCACGGTCCGCGCCCTGTCGTTTGCGGGCGTCGCCGCGCTGACGCTCAACCCGGCACTGACGCCGGTGGTGGCGAGCGACTATCGAGTCCCCGCGCCGATGGCGGCCGACGGCCAGAACAATGCGCGCCCGGTCTCGCTCGGCGTCGGCAAATCGATGGTCGTCGACCTGCCGCGCGACATCAAGGATGTGCTGGTCGCCGATCCCAAGATCGCCAACGCCGTGGTTCGCTCGGCGCAGCGCGCCTACATCATCGGGGCCGCGGTCGGCCAGACCAATATCGTGTTCTTTGACGCGGGCGGCCAGCAGATCGCCGCCTACGACATCGCAGTGACGCGCGACCTCAACGGCCTTCGCGCCGCCTTGCGGCAGGTTTTTCCGAACTCCGACATCCGTATCGAGGGCGTCGGCGACGGCGTCGTGCTGACGGGCTCGGCGGCCAACCCGCTGGAGGCGCAGCAGGCCGCTGACATGGCCGCGCGCCTCGCGGGCGGCGTCGACAAGGTCGTCAACTCAATTAGCGTCCGCAGCCGCGACCAGGTGATGCTGAAGGTCACCGTCGCCGAGGTCCAGCGCTCGATCATCAAGCAGCTGGGCATCGATCTCAGCGCCAATCTCAGCTACGGCAGCACCGTGGTGAGTTTCAACAACGCCAACCCGTTCACCGCCAACAACGCGCCGCTCGTCAACAACAATGGGATCACGACGACGTTCGGTTCCTCGGTGCAGGCCACGCTGCGCGCGATGGAGAGCGCGGGCGTCGTACGGACGCTCGCCGAACCCAATCTGACGGCGATTTCCGGCGAGTCCGCGACCTTCATTTCCGGCGGCGAATTCCCGATTCCGACCGGCGTGACCTGCCAAACCTCCACGTCGGGCGCCATCGGTCAGTGCGTCCAGACGGTCAGCTTCAAGAAGTTCGGCATCTCGCTCAACTTCACGCCCGTCGTCCTCACCGAGGGCCGGATCAGCGTGCGGGTGATGACCGAAGTGTCCGAGATCTCGACCGAGAACTCACTGCAGGGCGGCACCGGCGGAACGACGATTCCCTCGATCAAGACGCGCCGGGCGGAAACCACGCTCGAGATTCCCTCGGGCGGCTCGATGGCATTGGCCGGCCTGATCCAGCAGCAAACCAAGCAGGCGGTCAACGGCCTGCCCGGGATGATGGAACTGCCGGTGCTGGGATCGCTGTTCCGCAGCCGCGACTTCATCAACAACCAGACTGAGCTCGCCGTGATCGTGACACCCTATGTGGTGCGCGCGGTGGCGCAGAAAGACCTGTCGCGTCCGGACGACGGATTTGCCGCGGCTTCCGATCCGCAGGCCCAGTTGCTCGGCAGCATCAATCGCATCTACGGCGTGCCCAGCCGCACCGAGCCGGCGCGGAATTATCGTGGCACTTACGGCTTTATCACCGACTGAGGCGGAGTGGGATTTCGACGATGACAGCCACAATATCCCATAAGCGCAGGCGCGCCGTCCGCATGGCGGCGGCGCTGGTCGGCCTCGGCCTTTCGCTCGGTGCCTGCGTCCATGAAGACCGGGTCCCGATCGCGGCCGCCCCCGACGACTACCGGCTGCGCCATCCGATCGCGATCGAGGAAGCCAATCACTCCATCGTGGTCTTTGTCGGCCAGGGCCGCGGCGGGCTTTCCGCCGAACAGCGCACCGACGTGATGGGCCTTGCACAGAGCTGGCAGCATGAAGCCACCGGCGCAATCAGTGCCGACGTGCCGGTCGATACGCCAAATGCGCGGGCGGCTGCGGACTCGCTCCGGGAAATCCAGTCGCTGCTCGCGGCCGCCGGTGTGCCGCCGCACGGCGTCGTGGTGCGCCGCTATCATCCGGAGAATCCGCGCCATATGGCTGCGATCCGCCTGAGCTATCCAAAGCTCCGCGCGGAGGCCGGCCCCTGCGGATTATGGCCCGAGGATCTCGGCCCCTCGATCAAGAACAAGGGCTACTACGACAACAAGGACTACTACAATTACGGCTGCGCCTATCAGCGCAACATGGCCGCGATGGTCGACAACCCCTCCGACCTCGTGCAGCCGCGCCCCGAGACGCCGGCCTACACCATCCGGCGGAGCGAAGGGTTCGAGAAATATCGCAAGGGTAATCCGACCGCGACCCAATATCCCGACGCCGAAAAGGCCAAACTCAGCGACACAGGCAAATGATCAGCTACGCCCGCCAAAACTCCGAAGAAAAGCCGGACGTCGCGCCGCCGCCCGCGGAGGATCACATCGCGCCCGCGCCGCGGGTGTCGGTGCAGGCCTTCTGCGAGACCGTGGAAACGGCTGCTGCCGTGCAATCGGCCGGCGAAGACCGCCGGCTCGGCAAGGCGCATCTGAAGATCCAGATGGGCGGCATGGCTGCCGCCATCGAGGCCTATCGCTCTGCGCCCACCCCGAACGTGATCGTGCTCGAAGCCGATGTCCGCACTGACATCCTGGGCGGCCTCGATCAGCTCGCCACCGTTTGCGACCCCGGCACGCGCGTCGTGGTGATCGGCCGCGTCAACGACGTCACGCTGTATCGCGAGCTGGTGCGCCGCGGCGTCAGCGACTACATCATCGCGCCGGTCACCACGATCGACGTCGTGCGCTCGATCTGCAACCTGTTCTCGGCGCCCGAAGCGAAGTCGGTCGGCCGCATCATCGCGGTCGTCGGCGCAAAGGGCGGCGTCGGCGCCTCCACCGTGGCCCACAATGTTGCCTGGGCGATCGCGCGCGATCTCGCCATGGATTCCGTCGTGGCCGATCTCGACCTCGCCTTCGGCACCGCCGGTCTCGACTACAACCAGGATCCGCCGCAAGGCATTGCGGACGCCGTGTTCTCGCCCGACCGCGTCGACACCGCCTTCATCGACCGCCTGCTGTCGAAATGCACCGACCATCTGAGCCTTCTGGCCGCGCCGGCGACGCTGGACAAGGTCTATGATTTCGGCTCCGACGCGTTCGATGCGATCTTTGACACGCTGCGCACCACCATGCCCTGCATCGTGCTCGACATCCCGCATCAATGGTCGGGCTGGACCAAGCGCGCGCTGGTGAGCGCCGACGACATCTTGATTGTCGCCGCGCCCGATCTTGCCAATTTGCGCAACACCAAGAACATCTTCGACCTGTTGAAGGCTTCGCGCCCCAACGACCGGCCGCCGCTGTTCTGCCTGAACCAGGTCGGCGTGCCGAAGCGCCCCGAGATCAGCGCCGCCGAGTTTGCCAAGGCGATCGAAAGCCAGCCGATCGCCTCGATACCCTTCGACCCGCAGATGTTCGGCTCGGCCGCCAACAACGGGCAGATGATCGCGGAAGTCGCCGCCAATCATCGCACCACCGAGATGTTTCTGCAGATCGCGCAGCGGCTGACAGGCCGCAGCGAAACCAAGAAGCCGGGGGGGTTCTTCCTGTCACCCCTGATCGACAAGCTGCGGGGCAAGTAAGCCCTCGTTCGGAGTATCGTCGTGTTTGGTAAGCGTAGCGGATCAGAGAACGACACCAGGGCGACGAAGCCCGCGGCGAGCGTGCCGGAACCGGCTGCCACCGCTGCTCCGGCCGCTGCCGCGCGCGCCGCGGCGCCGCCGGTCGTTTCCGCGCCGCCGATCGCACCGGTGAGGGCGCCGCCGCCCCCGCCTCCGGCCGAAGCGCGCCGCTCCGACAACTACTACCAGGTCAAGGCGACGATCTTCGGCGCGCTGATCGAGGCGATCGACCTTGCCCAGCTCGCCAAGCTCGACGGCGAGTCCGCGCGCGAGGAAATCCGCGACATCGTCAACGAGATCATCGCGATCAAGAACATCGT
>DATMNV010000131.1:0-3071 GCA_035568535.1 Bradyrhizobium sp. | reverse complement strand
AAGACGAATGTCGCGCGCCAGCTTTGACCGAAGAGCGGGAAGAGGAACGGAAAAAGCGCGACCGGCAGGATTTCGCCGACGATCAATCCGTTGGTGTAGATGCCGGTGCCGAGGACGATGTGGTCGGGCAACCAGCGGCCGACGAGCGCCGCCAGGGCGGGCTGCGTCACCGCAATGCCGGCGCCCATGACCGCCGTCGCCGCGAGGAGGCCGATCGCGTCGGGCGCTGCGGCCCGCAGCCCGCTCCCCACCGCGGTCAACGCCAACCCCGTGATGACGGCACGTGTGACACCGAGTAGAGCAACCAGCCGCGAGCCGACCAGCGCTGCCGCCGCGAACAGGATGATCGGCAGGCCGGTCAGTATCCCGATCTCGGTGCCCGAAAGGTGGAATTCGCTGCGCAGTACCGGGATCACCGGCGGGACCGCGAGCAGCGGCATCCGTAGTGCGTTACCGACAAGCCAGAGGAGAGCAAGCGCCGTCAGGGGAAGTCGGGATTTCGCCAAGGATTTTCTCTGTTCGAGATTTTTCTGTGCCGGTTCACGCGGCCCGGTTCACGCGGTTTTTGTCCGTCCGTGGTTGAAGCCGCGTGCCGCTGCCGACGGAATAAGGGTCACACGGCGCCTTCGAGCCGCTTCAGCGCGTCGGCAATCTTGATCTTCCGCGCCTGCGCTTCGGCGCGCTTCTCGCGTTCGCCCTCGACCACGTCCTCGGGCGCGCGCTTGAGGAAATCCGCGTTGCCGAGCTTTTGCTCGACGCGGCCGATGTCGGCTTCAGCCTTCGCCATTTCCTTGTCGAGCCGGGCGCGCTCGGCGGCGAGATCGATGACGCCCTTGAGCGGCAGCGCCGCGACCTCGCCGCGGACGACAAGCTGCATCGACCCTGGCGGCGCCGCATCGGCGAACGAGATGTCGGCGACGCGGGCGAGGCGTTGCACGTACGCCGACCACCGGCGCGCCCGCTCGCGGGTCTCGGCCGAAGCGCCGGCGAGGACCAGCGGCAGCAGCGTGACGGGGGCGATATTCATTTCCGCCCGGACCGAGCGGATCGCGGTGATGAGGTCGATCACCCAGCCGATCTCGGCCTCGGCGGCCGGATCGTCCAATCCGTCGTGCAGCGGCCATGCCGCGAGCACGAGAAGCTCGTCACCGCCGGTAACGTTCCACAATTCTTCAGTGACGAACGGCATGAACGGATGCAGCAACTTCAGAATCGCGTCGAGCGTCCAGGCCGCCGCCGCGCGCGTCTCGTTCTTCGCCGCGCCGTCCGGGCCGGTGAGCACCGGTTTCGCCAATTCAAGATACCAGTCGCAGAAGACATTCCAGACGAAGCGATAGACGGCGTTCGCCGCCTCGTTGAACTTGAAGGCTTCGAGCGCCGCGGTGACCTCGCGACCCGCCTGCGCGGTCTCGTGAATGATCCAGCGGTTGAGTACTTCTCCCGCGTGGTGCGGATCGAAATCCGGATTGCGGGCGCAGCCGTTGAGCTCGGCGAAACGCGCGGCATTCCAGAGCTTGGTCGCGAAATTGCGGTTGCCCTCGACCCGCTGCGCGGAAAGTTTTATGTCGCGGCCCTGCGCCGCCATCGCCGCCAAGGTGAAGCGCAACGCATCCGCGCCGTATTCGTCGATTACTTCCAGGGGGTCGATGACGTTGCCCTTCGATTTCGACATCTTCTGCCCGCGCTCGTCGCGCACGAGCGCGTGGATGTAAACGGTCGGGAACGGCACTTCCTTCATGAAGTGCAGCCCCATCATCATCATGCGCGCGACCCAGAAGAAGATGATGTCGAAGCCGGTGACGAGCACGCTGGTCGGGTAAAATCGCTTCAGTTCCGGGGTTTCGCCGGGCCAGCCGAGCGTCGAGAACGGCCACAGCGCCGACGAGAACCAAGTGTCCAGCACATCGTCGTCGCGGTGCAGGTATTCGCTAGCAAACCATGCCTGCCGCGCCGGATCGGCGGCGATGTCGTGCCCCTCCTCCGCCGTGATCTCCTCGATTTCGGTGTAGTGCGCCAGCGCGTCGGCGACCGCATCGTCTTCGTCCTCGGCGACGAAGACTTTTCCATCCGGCCCGTACCAGGCGGGAATGCGATGGCCCCACCAGATCTGGCGCGAGATGCACCAGGGCTGAATGTGCTCCATCCAGTCGAAGAACGTCGCCTGCCATTGCTCCGGGACGAAGACCGTGCGCCCGGCGCGCACCGCGTCGATTGCCGGCTGCGCCGGCGTCTTGGCGTCGACGTACCACTGATCGGTGAGATAGGGCTCGATTACCGCGCCGGAACGGTCGCCGTGCGGCACGCTGTGGGTGTTTGGCTCGATCTTGTCCAGCAGTCCCAGCGCCTCCAGCCGCTCGACGATCTTTTTGCGCGCGACGAAGCGATCGAGGCCGTGCAGCACCAGCGTCTCCTCGAGCGCAGCCGACACCGGTACGCCATCAAGAAATGCGGCGTTGTCCGTGAGATCGAGCCGCCCTTCGACGTCGAGCACGTTGACGAGCGGCAGATCGTGACGGCGTCCGACCTCGAAATCGTTGAAATCGTGCGCCGGCGTGATCTTCACCGCGCCGGTGCCCTTCTCCGGATCGGCATACTCGTCGGCGACGATCGGAATGCGGCGGCCGACGAGCGGCAGGATCGCGGTCTCACCGATCAGATGCCGCAGGCGCTCGTTCTGCGGATGGATGGCGACGGCGGTGTCGCCCAGCATCGTCTCCGGCCGCGTCGTCGCGACCACGACGAATTCGTCGGTGCCCTCGAGCGGATACTTGAGGTGCCAGAGGCTGCCCCTCACCTCGACCTGCTGCACTTCGAGATCGGAGATCGCAGTTTTGAGCTTGGGGTCCCAATTGACGAGGCGCTTGTCCTTGTAGATGAGGCCGCCGCGATAGAGCTCGACGAACACCTTCATCACCGCGCGCGAAAGGCCTTCGTCCATGGTGAAGCGCTCGCGCGACCAGTCGCAGGAGGCGCCGAGCCGCTTGAGCTGGCCGATGATGGCGCCGCCCGATTCCGCCTTCCATTGCCACACGCGCTCGATGAAGGCCTCGCGGCCCATTTCGCGGCTGCCC
>DATMNV010000130.1:0-29364 GCA_035568535.1 Bradyrhizobium sp. | reverse complement strand
CGGGCGGCTTGAGAAGGGCGCCCTAAGGAGAACGTGAATGAGCAAGACCCAAACCACCGAGGGCCTGGTCGCCGAGTACGTCACCGCCATGATCGGCGGGCAGCTGTTCGGCCTGCCGATCTCCCGCGTCCAGGACGTGTTCATGCCGGACCGGCTGACCCGCGTGCCGCTGTCCTCGTCCGAGATCGCGGGCGTATTGAACCTGCGCGGCCGCATCGTCACGGTCGTGGACATGCGCGCCCGGCTCGGGCTGCCCAA
Organism: Bradyrhizobium sp.; assembly: GCA_035568535.1. Lineage (GTDB taxonomy): Bacteria > Pseudomonadota > Alphaproteobacteria > Rhizobiales > Xanthobacteraceae > Bradyrhizobium. The sequence continues at coordinate 29,106 of DATMNV010000130.1, read as the reverse complement.
GGCCGATGACGGTAAGCCGCCGATGGCGGTCGGCGTCGATCTGCGCGGCGAGTCCTATGGCCTTCTGATCGACCAGATCGGCGAAGTGCTCCGTCTGGCCGAGGACAGCAAGGAAGAAAACCCCGTCAACCTCGATCCCCGCATGGCCAAGCTCGCCGGCGGTGTCCACCGTCTCGACGGCCAGCTCATGGTCGTCCTCGATGTCGATCGCGTGCTCGAACTCGCGCCGGAGGCAAAGGCTGCTTAACGCGCTGAGCAAAGGCGCACGAAAACTGTAAGGCAAATATCCCCGCCGGGGATTTCGGAAGTGTGAGGCTCTCATGAGAACATGTCTTGTCGTCGATGACTCCAGTGTCATCCGTAAGGTCGCGCGGCGCATCCTGGAAGGCCTGGACTTCCAGATCATCGAGGCCGAGGACGGCGAGAAGGCGCTGGAAGCGTGCAAGCGCGCCATGCCGGAAGCCGTGCTGCTCGACTGGAACATGCCGGTAATGGACGGCTACGAATTCCTCGGCAATCTGCGCCGCATGCCCGGCGGCGACGCGCCCAAGGTGGTGTTCTGCACCACCGAGAACGACGTCGCCCATATCGCCCGCGCGCTGCATGCCGGTGCCAACGAGTACATCATGAAGCCGTTCGACAAGGACATCGTCATGGCCAAGTTCCAGGAAGTCGGGCTGATCTGATCGGCCCCGCTTCACTTCCGGCGGCTTAGCGGCCGTCGGCATTTTTCAGTAGTTCTAGTTGTGTGCCGTTTCGGCCGGTTTGGTGAAAAATGGTTGTTGCGTTGGCCAGTGCGACCTCGTCTTCGACACGGCAAGAGCCGTTGCGAGTGATGGTGGTCGATGACTCCGTTGTTATTCGAGGGCTGATCTCGCGCTGGATCGGCGCCGAGCCCGACATGGTGGTCGCGGCCTCCTTGCGCACCGGACTGGAGGCCGTCCAGCAACTCGATCGTATCAAGCCCGACGTCGCCGTGCTCGACATCGAAATGCCGGAGCTCGACGGCATCTCGGCGCTGCCGCAATTGCTGGCGAAGAAGCGCGACCTCATCATCATCATGGCTTCGACGCTGACCCGCCGCAACGCGGAGATCAGCTTCAAGGCGCTCTCGCTTGGTGCGTCCGACTACATCCCGAAGCCCGAAACCACCCGCGAGCCGACGGCCGCGGAAATCTTCCACCACGATCTGATCCAGAAGATCCGCGCCTTCGGCGCCAAGGTTCGCCGCGCCGCGCCGGCCACCGCCTCTCCGCCGCTCGCGCTGGCACATCCGCATGTGGTAAAGCCCACAGCGCCTGCGCCGCGCCCGGCGGTTGCCCAGCCGGTCCTGATGAAGCGTGCCTTCAGCCCGCACGCGCCGCGCGTGCTCGTGATCGGCTCGTCGACCGGCGGCCCGCAGGCGCTGATGTCGCTCGTCGCTGAGCTGGGTCCGGTGATCGACCGCTTTCCGGTGCTGATCACCCAGCACATGCCGCCGACCTTCACCACCATTCTCGCCGAGCATCTGGCGCGCGCGAGCCGCCGTCCGGCGCACGAGGCGCTTGACGGCGAGACCATCAAGCCCGGCCAGATCTATCTCGCGCCCGGTGGACGTCACATGCGCGTCGTGCGTCACGGCGCGGAAGCAGCGATCGTGCTTGATAACGGCCCGCCGGTGAATTTCTGCAAGCCCGCCGTCGATCCTCTGTTCAGCTCCGCGATCGACGTCTGGCAGGGCGGCACGCTCGCGCTGATCCTGACCGGCATGGGCTCCGACGGCATGCGCGGCGGCAAGGACATCCTCGCCGCCGGCGGCAGCGTGATCGCGCAGGACGAAGCCACCAGCGTGGTCTGGGGCATGCCGGGAGCGGCGGCGAACGCCGGCATCTGCGCCGCCGTGCTTCCGCTCAACCAGATCGCGCCAAAGCTGGTGCGGCTGTTCGCGGGAGACCGTTCGTGACGCCGTTCGACTACGATTTCCTGCGCGGGCTCCTCAAGCAGCGCTCCGGTCTCGACCTCTCCGCCGACAAGCATTATCTGGTCGAGAGCCGGCTGGTGCCGTTGGCGCGCAAGGCCGGTCTGCCCGGCATCGCCGAACTGGTCCAGAGGATGAAGGGCGGCGGCGCCGAGGTGCTGACCACCGAAGTGGTCGAGGCGATGACGACCAACGAAACCTTCTTCTTCCGCGACAAGATTCCGTTCGATCATCTGCGCGACACGATTGTCCCGGCGCTGCTGCAGTCGCGCTCCAACCGCAAATCCCTGCGTATCTGGTCGGCGGCCTGCTCGACCGGGCAGGAGCCCTATTCGATTGCGATGTGCCTCAAGGAGAAGGGCGCGGCGCTGTCGGGCTGGCGGATCGAGATCGTCGCGACCGATCTGTCGAAGGAAGTGCTGGAGAAATCGCGCTCCGGCATCTACAGCCAGTTCGAGGTGCAGCGCGGCCTGCCGATTCAGCTACTCGTGAAATATTTCGCCCAAGTGGGCGAGCTCTGGCAGCTCAATTCCGAGATCCGCGGCATGGTCCAGCACAGGCAGCTCAACCTGCTGCACGACTTCGCCCATCTCGGCAAGTTCGACGTGATCTTCTGCCGCAACGTGCTGATCTATTTCGACCAGGAAACCAAGATCAACATCTTCGACCGCATGGCCAAAGTGATGGAGGTGGACGGCATGCTGATGCTGGGCGCGGCCGAATCCGTCGTCGGGATCACCGATGCGTTCCGCCCCCTTGCGGACAAGCGTGGGCTCTACCAGCCGAACCCGGACCGCGGCGGCGCGCGGGCGCCGCTATTGAAGGTGGTCGCGGCGCGTTAAAGCCTTTTTCCTTCTCCCCTTGTGGGAGAAGGAAGAGAGGCTCCGACGCCTCAAAGGATCGCGTGCGGCAGGAAGCGCGAATTGTTGCCGGTGATCGGGCTTTCGTCTTCGCGGATGGAAAGCCCGCACGGCGTGTGGTCGACCAGCCAGCTGCCCAGCACCGGATATTGCCCGTCAAAATGCTGCAGGCTTGCGAAGGCCTGGCGGACAAATCCTTCGCCGCCATAGGGGCCGTCCTGCTGCGCGAGTGCGACGCCCCCGCTGATCAGCGAGACATTGGCGCCTTCGCGCGAGTAGAGCGGCTTGCGCGCAAAGAACGCGCCCAACTCCTTCGCCCGCGGATCGTCCTCGAAAAAGGCCGGCAGCAGGTTCGGATGGTTCGGAAACATCTCCCACAGCAGGGGCAGGATGCCCTTGTTGGAGAGCACGGCCTTCCAGGGCGGCTCGATCCAGCGCGTCGAAGCTTCTCTTAGTTTCGCGCCGAAGGCGTCGTGGAACATCCATTCCCAGGGATAGAGCTTGAAGGCGAGCTCGATGTCGCGATTGTCGAGGTCGACAAAGCCGCTCGTCTCGCGCCAGCCGATGTCCTCGATGTCGATCATCGTGGTGGCAAGGCCTGCCTGCGTCGCGGTGTCCTCGAGATAGGCGAGCGTGCCGGCATCCTCTTCATGGCTGGTCGTTCCCGCCAGATGCAGATGACGGCCGCGGCCGATCTTGTTCCAGGCCTCGATCAGGCGCTCATGGATCGAGTTGTACTGATCGGCTTGTTTCGGGATGATGGCCCGCTCGATCGCCTGTTCGAGCCAGGTCCACTGGAACACCGCGGCCTCGAAGATCGAGGTCGGCGTGTCGGCGTTGTATTCGAGCAGCTTGGCCGTGCCCTGTCCGTCAAAGCTGAGATCGAGCCGGCCGTAGAGGCTCGGCTCGTCGCGCTCCCAGCTTTCCGCGATCAGCGGCCAGAACGGCTCGGGTATCTTCAGCCGCTGCAAGATACGTTCGTCGTCGACGGCGTGGCCGACGAGCTCGAGGCACATCGCATCGATCTCGCCGGTCGGCGTCTCGATCTTCGCTTCGATCTCTTCGAGCGTGAAAGCGTAATAGCCGCGCTCGTCCCAATAGCGCTCGTCATCGATGGTGTGGAAGTCGAAGCCGCATTCTTCGGCGGTCTGCTGCCAATCATCACGCTCGGGACAGATGATGCGCTGCATCCGTGGCTTTTAGCCGCCCGCATGTCCGTGGCCGCCGTGACCGTGGCCGCCGTGACCGTGGCCGCCGCCGCCGAAGTGGTGGAAGCTGCCGCCAAAACCGCCCGCGATCGCCCGGCAATAGGGCTCGCCGTTCGGACCGGGCACGGCGGTGAGGCCGGGGCCGCAATATACCGGTCGCGCCGCAAGCGGACTTGCGACGGCGCTGACGGCGGCGCTTCCCATCAAGGTCAGCACGACACGGCGCGAGCGTTTCATAAATTCGGTCTCCCAGTCACATGCGGCGTGGAACTTCGCCGAAGACGAACCGATCCGATAGGCAAAACGCGGTGATTTCACGGCATCGTGCGGATCAGCCGCCGCCAAAGCCGAACGCATGGGCAAACGAGCCGAAACCCCCGCGGGTGACGCCGGAGGAGGATTCCGCACCGCTCACCGATGAGCTGCGCGAGGATGAATCGCCGCCAAAGAACGAGAAACGCGACGACGAGCGGCTGGAGCCGCCGCCACCTCCACCGCCGCCGGACGAGCTCCGTGGCGCGCATGCGGCGCCCGTTGACGGCAGCGCAGGCGCGGCCATTCCAGGGGAGGGCGGCTGGCACGTCTCGCTTGGCATCAGCGCATAGGCGCCGCCGCCGACCGCGAGGGTGCCCATCACCAGCAGCGCCACATGGCTGGACCGTTTTGGCGGCGGCGGCGCGTCCGCAAGCCGTGCCGGCTGGCGCCTGCCGAACTCCTTTGCGGGCGGCTTGCCGTTCATGATCAATAGATCATCGAGGCGGCGTTCAGCGCGCCGGCCGCGAGCGACGCGAGACCAAGCCAGATCGCCGGCGCCATCTGGCCCTCGGCGATCCGCTGCGACAGGTTCGGCACGGGAATCTTCACCAGGAAATAGACCACGATCTGCACGATCAGCGCGATCACGCTCCAGATCAGGCAGTCCACGACATTGGCGGAATGCGCGATGGCGCTGACGACCGGCAGCGTGAAGCCGAGCAGGCTCAGCCCCAGCGCGATCGCCGCGGCCGGATCATTGTCGCGGATCAGCTGAAACTCGTTGTGCGGGGTGATACGGGTATAGATCAACAGATACGCCACGACCGCGATGATCGCAGTGCAGAAATAGACCAGGAAGGCCGGCAGTCCGGCGAGCGATTGCAGGATCATGGAGAGCGCCCCGACTCAGGTGGCCAAGCTTGGCACGACCGTTTTGTCGGCGCACGGGCAAGGCCCGTTCATCCCCCAAACAAAAACCCCGCCATTTGCGGCGGGGGTCAAGTCTGGGAGGAGCGAGCGATGGGCTCGCAGGTAAACCCAGTTAGGCGGGAATGCGTTCGTCCATGTCGTGCGGCTCGCGCAGCACATAGCCCCGGCCCCAGACGGTCTCGATGAAGTTGCGGCCTTCGGAGGCGTTGGCGAGCTTCTTGCGCAGCTTGCAGATGAAGACGTCGATGATCTTCAACTCCGGCTCGTCCATGCCGCCATAGAGGTGGTTCAGGAACATTTCCTTGGTCAGCGTGGTGCCCTTGCGGAGCGAGAGCAGCTCCAGCATCTGGTATTCCTTGCCGGTCAGATGCACGCGCTGGCCGCCGACTTCCACGGTCTTGGTGTCGAGGTTGACCACGAGGTCGCCGGTCTGGATCACCGACTGGGCGTGGCCCTTTGAGCGGCGCACGATCGCGTGGATGCGGGCCACCAGTTCGTCCTTGTGGAAGGGTTTGGTCATGTAGTCGTCGGCGCCGACGCCGAGACCCTTGACCTTGTCCTCGATGCCGGCAAGGCCGGAGAGGATCAGGATCGGAGTCTTGATCTTGGAGACCCGCAGCTGCTTGAGCACGTCATAGCCGGACATGTCGGGCAGGTTCAGGTCGAGAAGGATAATGTCGTAGTCGTAGAGTTTGCCGAGATCGACGCCTTCTTCGCCCAAATCGGTCGTATAGACGTTAAAGCTCTCGGACTTGAGCATCAATTCGATCGACTGCGCGACGGCGCTGTCATCTTCAATCAGCAAAACGCGCATGCCAGTTCCCCATAGTCGCCGCTCCGGGCGTCAGGTCGGCCGCGAACTTGCGGCACTCAAAACGCCTTTGAACAACTGATTCGGATCCTGACTGGACATGGTTAACAAATTCTGATTCTGATCCGCAAGGTCCCCCGGGGTGCAATTTTTGTCGAATCGCCCTAAGATATTGCGTCAAAGCAGCTTTTTGTAACCCGGTCTCCTTCAAGTTCCACTTTAAGAGGCGGACCTAACCGACTCTCGCGACTCGCTGTTCATTCTGAGCAGACGAGCGCCTTCAGTCACCAAAGACAGTGACGCAATGATTAATGATGCGGGTAAACACGAAGTTAAGCCGGCACGCGAAATACGCCGAAACTTAAGGTTTTCGCAATGAAGGCGCTGGCGGAACAGATCGGCGATATCGACGGCGTCAATATTTATGGCCGCGTGGTCGGCGTTCGTGGCCTGATGGTGGAGATCGCGGGCCCGATTCACGCCATGTCGGTCGGCGCGCGCATCGTGATCGACACCGGCGGCAACCGTTTCATTCCCTGCGAGGTGATCGGCTTCTCCGGCAACAATGCCGTCGTGATGCCGTTCGCCGGCCTTGAAGGTGTCCGCCGTGGTTGCCGCGCGGTGATTGCCAATGCCGCAAGTCAGGTGCGGCCATCGACGGCCTGGCTCGGGCGCGTGGTCAATGCGATGGGGGAACCGATCGATGGCAAGGGGCCGCTGGCGCAAGGCCCTTCGCCCATGGCGTTCCGCAACACGCCGCCGCCGGCGCATTCGCGCAAGCGTGTCGGCAACCCGCTCGATCTCGGCGTGCGCGCGCTCAACACCTTCCTCACCTGCTGCCGCGGCCAGCGCATGGGTATCTTTGCCGGTTCCGGCGTCGGCAAATCGGTGCTGCTGTCGATGCTGGCGCGCAATGTCGATGCCGCCGTCACCGTCATTGGCCTGGTCGGCGAACGCGGCCGCGAGGTGCAGGAGTTCCTGCAGGACGATCTCGGCGAGGCGGGGCTGGCGCGCTCCGTCGTCGTGGTCGCAACGTCCGACGAGCCCGCGCTGATGCGGCGGCAGGCGGCGTATCTGACGCTTGCGATCGCGGAATACTTCCGCGACGAAGACAAGGACGTGCTCTGCCTGATGGACTCGGTGACGCGCTTTGCCATGTCGCAGCGCGAGATCGGGCTTTCCGCGGGCGAGCCGCCGACCGCCAAGGGCTATACGCCGACCGTGTTCACGGAATTGCCCAAGCTGCTCGAGCGCGCCGGTCCCGGCGTGGGACGGGGCACCATCACCGGCATCTTCACGGTGCTGGTCGATGGCGACGATCATAATGAGCCGATCGCGGACGCCGTCCGCGGCATCCTCGACGGACACATCGTGATGGAGCGCGCGATCGCCGAGCGCGGCCGCTATCCCGCCATCAACATCCTCAAATCGGTGTCGCGAACCATGCCGAAATCGGCCGATCCGGCGTTTTTGCCTGTCATCCAGCGCGGACGGCGGGTGATGGCAACCTATGCCGACATGGAGGAACTGATCCGGCTCGGCGCCTACCGGCAGGGCTCGAGCGCCGAGGTCGACGAGGCGATCCAGCTCCATGAGCCGCTGGAAGCCTTCCTGCGCCAGGCCAAGGATGAGGTCTCCAATCTGCCCGACGGCTACCGCCAACTTGAGCAAATCGTGGGGCGCTTGGAAACGGAACGCTAACTTTGTCGCGCCATGATCCCAAAACCATCTTGGAGACGCCGGCGAGGCCCCAAAGGGGCGTCGGCCTTGTCCCGCTTGTAGCCACGGGACTTCTGGGGAGTATGAGTCGATGAAGTCACGCGAAACGCTAATCCGCCTGAAGAAGTTTCAGGTCGACGAGAAGCGCCGAAGGGTTGCCCAGATCGAAGGCATGATCGCCGACTTCCAGCGCATGTCGGTCGACCTCGAGCGCGAGATCCAGGCCGAGCAGGACCGCGCCGGAATCAACGATCCCTCGCACTTCGCCTATCCGACCTATGCCAAGGCGGCGATCCAGCGCCGGGAAAATCTGACCCGCTCCGCTGACGAGCTGCGCATCCAGCTCGAGGACGCCAAGGCGCTGCTGTCGGAAGCTTACGAGGAACTGAAAAAGGTCGAACTGCTCGACGAGCGCGACCAGGCGCGCGAGCGCGCCGAAGAGAACGCCCGCGAACAGGCCGATCTCGACAGCATCGGCTTGATGCGCGCGCGCCTCGGCGTCATCGCCTGACGCGGCAGGAAATCTGAAGCACGGTGATGACCCGGGCCGTCAGGCCCGGGTTTTTGCTATTTGATGTCCACAGTGTGGCCGGGAGCCCCTTGGTGCCGGGGTTTCCCGCGGGCTATGCTAAGGACGAGGTTGGATCGAGCCGTACCGGCAAGCGGGGCGCGGTTTTGGGGAGGCTGAATGCTGACGCCGGCTGAGCTGGTCTGGCTGATCGCGGCGGTTGCGAAAGGTGACGAGGCAGCCTTCGAGCGCCTCTACGTCGCTACGCGCGCGAAACTCTACGGCGTGGTCCTCCGTATCTTGCGCAGACCGGATCTCGCAGAGGAGGTCATTCAGGAGACGTACGTCAGGATCTGGAATAGCGCCGGGCAATTCAATCCGGCGCTGGCGTCGCCGATCACGTGGATGGCGTCGATCGCGCGCAACCGGGCCATCGATGTCGTACGCAAGAAAAGCGAACTCTCGATCGAAGAAGAGCCAGCAGCGATGGAAGTCGCGGCCGATAGCCCTGATCCGCTGGCGCGCCGGGAAATGACGGAAGAGCTGAAGCGTTTGCTGGAATGCGTCGGCCGGCTCGAGCCGGACCGCCAGAAACTCGTGCTGCTTGCCTACTACAACGGCTGGAGCAGGGAGCAACTGGCGGCGAAGTTCGAGGCGCCGGTGAATACGGTGAAGACGTGGCTTCGCCGCAGCATGATGGACATTCGAGAGTGCTTGGGTCTGTGAGGTTTTAGGCTTTGGGAGAGATGGAATACAGCGAAGACCATATCGCGCTGGCCGCTGAATACGCGCTCGGCACCCTCGATACCGACGAGCGCGCGCAGGTCGAAACCTTGATGGCGACCGACAGCGAGTTCGCGGCGATCGTGCATGCCTGGGAATTCCGGCTCGGCGTGCTGAACCAGATGGTCGGCTCGGTCGAGCCACCTCCCGAATTGTGGGAGCGCATCCGCACCGCGGTCGGATTGACGGGGCAGCAGGCACCGCTCGTGCTGCCGGAGACGCCGCCGCCGATTGCGCCGATGGTGCTGCAGGATCTGGAGCCTGGCGCGCCGCCGCCGCCCGTTGTCGATACGTCCAATGTGGTCCAGCTCTCGGGCCGCGTCCGGGCCTACCGCAACATCGCCGCCGCCATGACCGCGATTGCCGCCGCGCTGCTCGCGCTGATCGGCGTGCAAGTCGTCTCTCCCGGCTTGCTGCCGGGGCTGGGCGGAAAGCCGCCCGTACGGGTGGCCGAGGTCAAGCCGACGCCAACGCCCGTGCCAACACCCACGCTGGTTCCGTCAGCGCAATATGTCGCGCTGCTGCAGGGCGCGGCCGGCGGTCCCGCCTTCATCCTCACCGTCGACGGCGCGACGCGGAATTTCACCGTGCGCAAGGTCGGCGCGCCGCCAATTGATCCGAACAAAAATTACGAGCTCTGGCTGATCTCGGACAAGCTGCAGAACCGCCCGCGCTCGCTCGGCGTGATCGGCACCAGCGACTTCGTCACGCGTCCGGTGCTCGCGGGCTATGACGCCGACGTCGTCAATGGCGGCACCTACGCGGTGACGGTGGAGCAGGCCGGCGGCTCGCCCGACGGCGCGCCGCATTCGCAGCCGGTGTTCATCGGCAAGCTGATCGAGACCGTGCCGGCCGCGTCGCCGACGCAGAACCGGTAGGGAAAACGCTCTTTCTTACTTAGCTCGCCCCGTCTCTCTCCCCGTAGGAGCGGGGAGCGGGAGAGAACCTCTCGGACAAATCGGCGAAACGCACCCGCACAAAAAGAAAACGCCCGTGGGGAGCGGGCGTTTTCCGAGTAGTCGACTTGGGGGTAGTTGGGGTCTTCTACTTATCCACGTGGCGACTTTGGGGGGCTGGTAAAGAGCCACGCGAATTCCGTCAAACTCTCCTATCGAACCGTCGAGGCGCCTGAGCTTGTGATCGTCACCGGCTTGCCGGCTTTGACCACGCCTGCCGTCTGGCTGTAGTCGTCCGAATTGCTGTGGGCGGAAATGCCGAGGCCAGCCACCACGATGCCAGCAACGAGCGCGACGACCACGATCTTGAGATGTGTCGTGCGATCTGCGCTGTAGATCGAGTGGTTCATGGAAGCCCTCCTGCCGTCTTCCGCACTGTTCAGATTGGTCGGTCTTGCCGGCTCTCCGGTTCAACCGCCGCTCGTTTGGAAACGTAGAGACTCGGCTTTTGGTTTCGAAGGGGGGATCACAAGTCAGTGATAAGACTTGAAAAGCCGCGATTGGCGGAGCCGTTCGAATGAGAAAAAATATCGGTATTGCAGTGCGTTACTGGTATATCTTGTACCGCGTCGCAAAGCACCCGCCAGATGAACTAAAATTAAGAAATCATTTGCCTGTGGCGAAAAAGCACGTCCCGCCAAGTGCTTCGCGCAGGCGCACAGCTCACACGCTTCCGACCGTTTTCAGCCGCGCGCGGGGATGGATTTCCGCCTGCGACAAAACGGTAGTCTGCTGCCGGAAGCGCTCGACCAGCGAGCGGACGAAGGGCCGGATTGCGGCCGAGGTGACCAGCACCGGCGCTTCGCCCTCGCGCGCGGCGCGCTCGAAGGCATCGCGCACCGCCGCCATGAACTCCGACAGCTTTGACGGCTGCATGGCCAGGCTCTTGTCCTCGCCCTGGCCGATAATGGATTCGGCGAAGGCTTGTTCCCATTTCGCCGACAGCGCGATCAGCGGCAGGTAGCCGTTGTGGCTGGTATTCTGCGCGCAGATCTGCCGCGCCAGCCGGGCACGGACATGCTCGACCATTGTTGAGGGATTGCGGGAAAAGGCGAGTGCGTCCGCGATGCCTTCGAGGATGGTGGAAAGGTCGCGAATCGAAATCCGTTCCGAGAGCAGCAGCTGCAGCACGCGCTGGATGCCTGAGATCGTGACCAGCGCCGGCACGATGTCCTTGACCAGCTCGCTCTGCTCCTTCGGCAGTTCCTTGAGCAGCTTCTGCACCTCGCCATAGGAGAGCAGGTCGCTCATGTTGCTCTTCAGGAGCTCCGTGAGGTGGGTCGACAGCACGGTCGCGGCGTCGACCACGGTGTAGCCCTTCAGCGCCGCCTCTTCCTTCAGCGAGGCGTCGACCCAGGTCGCCGGCAAACCAAACGTCGGCTCGATGGTGTGGATGCCGGGCACGGCGACCTGGCCGCCGCCGGGATCCATGACCATGAACTGGTTCGGCCAGATCTTGCCCTGGCCGGCGTCGACCTCCTTGATCTTGATGATGTAGGTGTTGGCCTCGAGCTGGACGTTGTCGAGGATGCGCACCGCCGGCATCACAAAGCCCATCTCGATCGCGAGCGACTTGCGCAGCGCCTTGATCTGCTCGGTGAGGCGGTCCTGCCCGTCGGGGCCGTTGACCAGCGGCAGCAGCGCATAGCCCAATTCGATCTTGAGATCGTCGATTTTCAGCGCTGCCGCGATCGGCTCTTCGGCGGCGGCCGCAGCCGCCGCAGCGGCCGCCGGCGCGGCGGCGACCTTGGCGTCCTCGATCGCCCTGTTGTGCTTGTGCTTGCGTGCCTTCCAGGCCATCGCGGCGGCGCCGCCGCCAAGCGCCAGGAACGGAATGGTCGGAATGCCCGGCAGCAGCGCCAGCACGCACATGACCGCAGCGGCCATGCCCAGCGCCTGCGGATAGCCCGAAAACTGCTTGATCAGCGCCTTGTCGGCCGCACCGGAGACGCCGGCCTTGGAGACGAGCAGGCCCGCCGCGGTCGAGACGATCAGCGCCGGCACCTGCGTGACAAGGCCGTCGCCGACGGTGAGCAGCGTGTAGGTGCGTGCGGCCTCGCCGAAGGACAGGCCCTGCTGCGCGACGCCGATGATGATGCCGCCGATCACGTTGATGAACACGACAAGGAGGCCGGCGATCGCGTCGCCACGCACGAATTTCGAGGCACCGTCCATGGCGCCGAAGAAACCGCTTTCGTCTTCCAGCGTCTTGCGGCGTTCGCGCGCCACCTTCTCGTCGATCAGGCCGGCATTGAGGTCGGCGTCGATCGCCATCTGCTTGCCGGGCATGGCGTCCAGGTGAAAACGCGCCGCGACTTCGGCGATGCGGCCTGAACCCTTGGTGATGACGACGAAGTTCACGGTGACCAGGATCGCGAACACGATGATCCCGATCACGAAATTGCCGCCCATCACGAAATTGCCGAAGGCCTCGATGACATGGCCGGCGGCGTCGGTGCCCTCGTGCCCTCGCGACAGGATCAACCGCGTGGAGGCGAGGTTGAGCGACAGCCGCAGCATCGTCGAGATCAGCAGCGTGGTCGGAAATGACGAGAATTCCAGCGGTGTCTGGATGAACAGCGCCGTCATCAGGATCAGGATCGACAGCGTGATCGAGATCGCCAGGAACAGGTCGAGGATGATCGAGGGCAGGGGAAGGATCAGCACCACCAGGATGGTGAGGATGCCGAAGGCGAGCGCGAGGTCGCCGCGCTTGATGATGTTGCCGATTTCGCTGAGCGATGGGAAACCGCCGCCGCTTGCGCCAGATCCCTGACCCGCCGTCACATCGACCATGCTACCCGCGTCCCCCCGCGTATGCCGTTCGCGGGCCCCAAGCGACTTCGCGGCGGCCGAAGGACCACCGGATCGAAACTGAGGCACCGCGCTGGCGTCCACGGAGATCTCCCCCGCATCTGCGATCGACGACACTCAACTTCACTCGGCAATTTTTGCCCGGTGTATGGTTAGGAAAGGGTTAATTGCGGGTGTCTTCGGACCTAATTCCCGAAATCTCCTCGTCACTCCGGGGCGCCGCGGAGCGGCGAGCTATCCATAACCCCCAGCTGTGATTATGGATTCCGGGCCTGGCCTGATCGGCGCATCCCGGAATGACGACCGTCGCCCCTGCATGCCTAATCTCGCGCCATTGTGGGTTGACCTTTGGGCACCCAGCAACGACTCTGGCGCCAGTGCACGCCCCCGCCGGACAACCCCACGATACCGCTGCCTTCACCCCTGATTCCGGTCAGGCCTGGGTGCGGCTCGTGCTCGCGGTCCTGATCGCCTCGATCGGGGCGGTCGGCATGTGGGCGATAGTGGTCGTGCTTCCGACCGTGCAGGCGGAATTTTCGGCGACCCGCGGCGCGGTGTCGCTCGCCACCACCATGATCTTCATGGGCTTTGGCCTCGGCGGCGTCATCACCGGCCGCATCACCGACCGTTTCGGCATCGTGGCGGCGATGGCGCTCAGCATCGCTTTTCTCGGCATTTCCTTCGTCCTCGCGGGCCTCGCCGCGACGCTGTGGCAATTCAACGCCGTCTATTTCCTGATCGGGCTCGGCACGTCGGCGACCTTTGCGCCGCTGATGGCGGAGGCCTCGCACTGGTTCGAGCGCTACCGTGGCCTGGCCGTGACCATTGTCGCCAGCGGCAATTATGTCGCGGGCGCGATCTGGCCGCCGCTGGTCAATTGGGGCGTGCAGGAAATCGGCTGGCGCTCCACCCATATCGCGATCGGCATCTTCTGCGCCGTGACCATGACGGTGCTGGTCGTGGTGCTGCGGCTGATCATCGGCAGCGGCGGGGCGCGCGATCACGCCAATGCGCCGCCGCCGCAGGTCGATCTCCATCTCTCGGCCAATACGCTGACCGTGCTGCTCTCCATCGCCAGCATCTCCTGCTGTGTCGCGATGTCGATGCCGCAGGTCCATATCGTCGCCTATTGCGGCGATCTCGGCTATGGCATCGCAAGCGGCGCCGAGATGCTGTCGATGATGATGGGCTTTGGCATCATCAGCCGCATCGGCTCGGGTTTCCTCGCCGACCGGATCGGCGGCATCCGCACGCTCCTGATCGGCTCGATCGCGCAGGGCTTTGCGCTCTTGTTCTATTTGTTCTTCGACAGCCTGACCTCGCTCTATCTGATCTCGGCCATGTTCGGCCTGTTCCAGGGCGGCATCGTGCCGAGCTACGCCATCATAGTGCGCGAGACCATGCCGGCGCGTGAGGCCGCGACCCGCGTCGGCAGCGTGATCTTAGCCTCCGTGTTCGGCATGTCCTTTGGCGGCTGGGTCTCCGGCGTAATCTTCGACGCCACCGGCTCCTATGCGGCCGCCTTCGCCAATGGCCTTGCCTGGAATGGGCTCAACATGGCGATCGTGGTTGGGCTGTTGATCCGCGCGCGCGGCCGCGGCCGGCTCGCGATGGCGTAGAGCATGATCCGGAAAAGTGTGTAGCGGTTTTCCCTCGCGACAAACGCGTAGCGTTTGCGCGGAGATCATGCTCAATCAAAAAGCTAAAGCGCGATGACGATTCAACCTAATCTCATCGCGCTTTAGGCGCTGCCTCGCTTACGCAGGCACCGCCTCATAGAGCCGCTCGACATGATAGGACTTCGCGGTGATGCGCCAGGCGCCGTCGATGCAGTGCCAGGAAAGATGGTCGAGATATTGCTGGGTATCGATGCGGACCCTGACCTTGACGATGGCCTGCGTCGGTGAGGCGAAATCGACCAGCAGCACCTCCTGGAGGCGCGGGGCGTTCTTCGATTGCGGCGAAGGCCTCGCGGCGAGGTTGTTCCTGTAGACGGCGGCGGGGATGAGTTTCAACTCGCCGTCGCGAAGTCCGTGCAGCTGCGCGCTGGGCGCAAACACAGAATCGAAGCGAGAAACGTCGTTGTCGTACATCAGCGTGAAATAGCGCTCGACGGCTTCGAGCAGCGGTTCGACGGCAAGGTTCTGGCTCATGGCGGGCACTCCGTTTTTCGGCGAGAAATCGGCAAGAAATCGGCAGGAAATCGGCATGACCATCCCACGAAGAGGCGAGGCAGGTCCTTGCGAAATGCGCTAATATGGAGCCCGTTGGCGCAATATCGCGTCTTCCTCAGGCCTACGGAATCCGCTTTATGCCAAAATGTGAACTGGACGCGATCGACCGCCGCATCGTCGCGGAATTGCAGGCCAACGCCCGGCTGAGCAATATCGAGTTGGCCGACAAGGTCGGGCTGTCGCCGTCGCCCTGTCTCAGGCGTGTGAAACGCCTCGAACGCGACGGCTATATCGACGGCTACCGCGCCTCGCTGGGCCGCGCCCGCATCGGTCTCGGCTTCTCGGTGTTTCTGGGCGTGAAGATCAGCGTTCACGCCAATGAGGAAGCGCAGCGCTTCGAGCAGGCGGTGGTCGAGATGCCGGAAGTCGTGGCCTGCCACCTCGTCTCCGGCGAGGCCGATTATATCCTCGAAGTCGTCGTGCCCGACCTCGAAGACTATCAGCGCTTCTTGGTCGGCAAGCTGCTCAACCTGCCGATCGTGCGCGAGGTCCGCAGCAACATCGCGATCCAGACGCTGAAAGCCGGCGCGCCGCTGCCGCTGTCGCATCTCGCGTAGGGGCCCACCGTGAAGGGAATGACTCTCGACTATTCGGACGGCGTAGCCGAGCTGAAGGGCATTCTTCTCGGCAATCAATCCCGTGCCGGCCAGCGTCCCGGTATCGTCCTGTTTCCGGATGCGCGCGGCATAGGCCATCACGCGATCGAATGTGCGGAACGGCTCAATGCGCTCGGATTTGTCGTGCTCGTGGCCGATCTCTACGGTGGTGGCCATACCGCGCCCGATGTCGCGCAGGCGCGCGAGCTGATGAGTGAACTGCGCTCGGATGTCGCGCGCTGGCGCGCGCGGGCCGAGGCGGCTCGCCATGCGCTCGCGCAGCTGGAGATCGTCGATCCCGCCAGGATGGCTGCGATCGGATATTGCTTCGGCGGAACGACGGCGCTCGAGTTGGCTCGCAGTGGCGCGCCCCTGCGCGCCGTCGTCACCTTTCACGGCGGGCTCGCGAGCCCGCGGCCAGCAGATAACAGCAACATCAAGGCGAAGCTGCTGATCTGTCACGGCGCAGCCGACAAATTGGTGCCGTTGACGCAACTGGCCGGCTTTGCGGACGCCATGGCTGCGACGAATGTGGACTGGCAGGTTCAGATCTACGGCGGGGCCGAGCATGGCTTCACCAACCCCGAAGCCGATGATCCCGAGATTCCCGATCACGCCTACCATGCAGCCGCGGATGCCCGCTCGTGGGCAGCGATGCTAAGCTTGTTCGAAGAGGTTTTGGGAATGCCGAAGCGCCGAAATTTTGGTTGAACCCATTCGCCGCAACTCCGTTCCTTCTCCCCTTGTGGGAGAAGGTGGCATAGGCGGCCTCCGGCCGCCGTTCTTAGTGAACGCCGATGCTTCACATCGGCTATGGCGCCGGATGAGGGGGTGCTTCCGCGCACGCGAAAAGCAGTTTACCTCGTGGAGACAAACCCCTCACCCGGATTGCTTCGCAACATAGCCGAAGCGCAGCTTCGGCGTTCTTAAGAACGGCCGCCAACGGCGGCCTACGCCTCCCACAAAGGGAGAGGTGCACCGTCATCGCGGAATCCCCTCGACCTCAACCCATGGCGGCTGCGCTGGTGCGATTCTTGTGTGCACGCCGATCAGCCCAATAGGTGCCGATCGCAAGGACGATCCAGCAGAGATTGTAGATGAGGCCGCAGCACAGCACGACCCAACCGGGAATCGGCCCGATAGCGGCGCGATCGACGAATTCGTAGAAGTGGTTTGCCATTTCCGGATGAATTGCGAGCTTGCCAAAATAGGCGGTCGTTTGAATCCCGATGATCCAGATGTAGGTACGCCGAACACGACGGCCGGCGGCTCGAACAAAACTGATATGATATTGCGGATGAAGGTAGTCCTCGGCGAGGATCGCACGCCAGCTCTCGTCATCGGCTCCGCGTTTTCCATTCAGGATCTGCGCGTACAAATGCGTTTCCATGAAACGGGCCCGCGCGCGCCAGACGTTGAAAAAGCGGTAGCGACGCGCCTCAAGTCCCAGAAATACGGCAAGCAGCATGCCGATCAGAATGAGCGGCAAGGCTGACGCCTCTTTCGACGAGAATGTTGTGGAGAGGGCGATGCCCATGGTCACGATCGACCAGTTGGTCGTGTTGTCGAGCCGCGTGCGCCAGATCGTGCTGCGATAAATCTCGCCGCGATAAAGGTGCGCAATCGCACCCAATTCGGCGGGGTTCAGTTCCCGAATATGGTCTTCTGCGGGCTTGAGCATCAGAACCACCCGAGACCAGATTGAAAACTCTCAAGGTGCACAGCTTGGCAACCGCCCTCCGGGGCGAGCACGCACGGTGTGTTCGTACTGGTCCGGATAGTACCACAAGCGCGGCTCACTTCGACAATTCGCGATCCGCGGCGCTCAGGAAATGTGCCCTTGCCGCAACCGGCCGTCGGATCGTTTTCCGCAACAGCGAAGACAGGATGCAAGCCGCGGCTGCCCGAAGCCTGCTTCTCAGCCCGTCATTTTTGTCCTACGCTCTCGCACTGCGAGAAGGGATGTTCGGATGACCCAAGCCCTTCAGACCGACCTTCATACCGACCTGGCGCCGCCGCAACATGCCCGGAAGCTGCCCGCGGTTGCCGTGCTTACGGCGCTTGGGATTGTCTACGGCGATATCGGCACGAGCCCGCTCTATGGGCTGAAGCAGGCCGTCGGCGCCGGCGGGGGTCCCGCGCCCGAAACGGTGATGGGTGTCGTCTCGCTGATCTTCTGGGCCCTCTTCCTGATCGTTGGTCTCAAATACGCCATTCTGATCCTGCGCGCCGACAATCACGGCGAAGGCGGCATCGTGGCGCTGCTCGCGCTTCTCGATGCAAGGCACGCACCCCGCGGCAGCCCGCGCGCTTCGCTGCTCGTCGTCGGCCTGATCGGGGCCGCCCTGCTCTATGGCGATGGCGTGATCACACCGGCGATCTCGGTGCTCAGCGCCGTCGAAGGCCTGAAGATCGATGCGCCCGCACTTGCGCCGGTGGTCGTTCCCGTCACGATTGCGATTCTCGTCGGTCTGTTCCTGGTGCAACGCAAGGGGACCGACTTCGTCGGTGCCATCTTCGGGCCGGTGATGCTCATATGGTTCATCGCGATCGCTCTGCTCGGCATCAAGGGAATCCTGCAGAGCCCGGCCATTCTCGCCGCCATTAGCCCCCATCACGCCGTGCTCTATCTCAGTCATGCAGGACCCGGCATCGCCTTTGCGGTGCTTGGCGCTGCTTTTTTGACGCTGACGGGCGGCGAAGCGATGTACGCCGATATGGGCCATTTTGGCCGGTTGCCCATCCGACTCGGATGGTTCGCCATCGTGTCGCCGGCGCTGATGCTCAACTATCTCGGTCAGGGAGGCCTGCTTTTGGCAGACCCCGGCGCGGCAGAGAACCCGTTCTACCTGCTCGTGCCAAGGTGGGCGCATTACCCCATGATTGCGTTCGCGACCGTCGCCACCGTGATCGCCTCGCAAGCGATCATCTCGGGCGCGTATTCGCTTACCCAACAGGCAATGCAGCTCGGCTTCCTGCCGCGCATGCGGGTGCTGCACACGGCAAGCCACGAGAAGGGGCAGATCTACATACCCGTGGTGAACTGGCTCTTGGCCGTGGGCACGCTCGCCGCCGTGCTTATCTTCGGGTCGTCCGACGCACTCGGCGGAGCCTATGGCATCGCGGTCTCCATGCTGATGGCGGTCACCACGGTGCTGGCGGCTCTCGTCGCCCTGAAGTGGGGCTACAACCCGCTCCTGGTCGTCGTGGTGAACGGGTTCTTCTTTGTCATCGAGCTGGTTTTCGTTGCCGCGAACATGACGAAGCTGATCGAGGGCGGCTGGTTCCCGCTCCTGCTGGCGAGCGTGATTGCCTTCCTGATGCTGACCTGGCGCAGCGGCTGGCAATTGCTTGAGCAGGAGCGCTCCAAGCTTCGCCAGCGAGAGGACGAGTTCATCGCGTGGGTCGTCGCCACGCCACCCATCCGGCTATCGGGAGCGGCGGCCATATTTACCGCGGCGACCACAGGGATCCCGCTCTGCCTCACTCATCACCTGCGGCACAATCGCGTGCTGCACGAGCGCGTGCTGTTCATCGCCTCCGTCAGTGTGGATGCGCCGCGGGTCGAAGCCGCCGAGCGCATCAAGCTCGTGCCGGTCGGTGCAGGCATCACCCGCGTCATCTTCCATTTCGGCTTCATGGAAACACCCGATGTGATGGAGGGGTTGAGGCTCGCCTGCCGCCGCCTGCCCGAGCTTCGCGGCATCGATCCCGAGAACATCACCTATTATTTCCGTCGCGTCATGGTGATCGCCTCGGAGAAGGCGTCGGGCATGGCGACCTGGAGAAAATCCCTGTTCGCGACCATGCACCTTAACGCCAACCTCCCAGCGGCTTACTTCAAGGTACCTGCGGCCCAGGTCGTGGAGGTCGGTCTCGAAGTCGAAATATAGGCGCTAAAGCGCGATGAGATTAGGTTGAATCGTCATCGCGCTTTAGCTTTTTGATTGAGCATGATCTCCGCGCAAAACGCTACGCGTTTGTCGCGAGGGAAAACTGCTACACACTTTTCCGGATCATGCTCTAGGCTTTAGCGCGAAAGCCTAGACCGAATCTCCTGCCTTCAAGAGCGTGCAGCCGGTGATCTTGAAACTGCCGTCGCTCTGCTGTTCCAGCGTGTACATCGCTTCCCAGGCTTCACCGTTGGCGTCGATGATGTGGACGCGCTGCGCGACCCAGTTGCCCTCCGTGCGCGATTCGCCGAACTCAAAGCTCTTGTGGCGATAGACCGGCGCGTAGGCGTTCTGCACCATGCCCATGAAGATATCCGCCCGCGGGAACATCTGGCGGATCGCCGGTGCGGCGTAGGAATAGGCGGCCGCCGCATCGTCATGGACAAAGGCCTGCTCCTGCGAGCGGATCACGCTTTGCGCGGCGGCGACATCGTCGGCGGCCGCGGCGGGCAGGGCGAAGAAGAGGGCGATGAGGAGCAGGGCGACGGCGCGCATCTCGAATGCCCGTGGTTGCGACGTTGCGTAGTTACGAAGGGTACACCTCCAGGGTTTCAGCGACAATCCGAACCACGTGCCAAATTTGATCCAGCGCAATGCGGCTCGGTTGCGCCCGCTCTAGCATCTTCTGCATCAAGCATGGGAGCAGACGATGACCCTCGATACGATCATGGTGGTGATTGCGGTGACCGGGGTGTTCGCCACGCTGGCGATTGTCCTGGGCTGGGCCGACAGGCAGACCAACGAGCAGGCGAAGAAGGGCTGAGCGCAACGCGGCGCGGCTCGACGCTCCTGCTATTTCAAGTTCAGCTTCGCCTCGTGATTGCCGAGCGCCGCCGCCTTTTCGAACAATTGCCCGGGTAAGGCGGTGGCACAGGGTGCCGGCTCCTCGGCTTGGGTCGCCGAATACCGGACTTGGGTTCATTTCACGCTAAGTGTGCGTGGGCACGGCCGAAGCGACATGAGCGCTTCATTCGATCACCTCGTCGGCGGTGACCAGCAGGGACGGCGGAATGGTCAGCCCAAGGGCCCTGGCCGCCTTGAGGTTGATCACTTGTTTGATGCGGGTCGGCTGCTCGACCGGCAGGTCCGCAGGCTTCGCACCGTGCAGGATCTTGTCGGCGTAGCCGGCGGCCCTGCGGAAATAGTCGAGCAAGTCCGGTCCGTAGGACATCAGGAGTCCGTAAGGGACCATTTCCGCAATAAAGCCGATGGCCGGCATTCTGTGCGCAAGAGCTAATGCGCCGACGCGCGCCCGCTCGGTGAACAACATTGATCCGGCGACAACGATACCGTCCACGCGATCGCTCCGTGCCTGCGCGAATGCTGCTTCGATGGCGTCGGGCGCCGAAATTATGACCGGGCGAAACGAAAGTTCGTTCGACTTTGCCGCGTCTTCGTAGGCCGAGATCAAACGCGGCTGCGACTGGCGATCGACGAAAAGGGCCACGCGGGTGAGACCAGGAGCGGCCTCCTTGAGCAGCGCCAGACATTTGCCGGACAGGTCCACCGCCAACACCGAAAGCCCGGTCAGGTTGCTGCCGGGATGCGCCAGACTTGCGACAAGTCCGAAGCCGACCGGGTCTGGCACAACGACAAAGACGACGGGAATGGTGCTTGTGATCTGCTTCAATGCAACGGCACCAGTCGGCGATACGGCGATGGCGACATCGACATTGCTTTCGACCAGCTCCCTGGCGAGAGCAGGGTAGCGATCGAGCTGCTCGGCGGGAAACTTGTGCAGGAATTCGACGTTCTTGCCCTCGATGTAACCGAGATCGCTGAACGCCTTGACGAGCACCGTGAGGTACTCGCGCTCCTCTTCCACGTTGCCGGCATGCCAGAGCACGCCTACCCTGGCGATCTTCCGGTTTGACTGTGCCCTTGCTGGTAACGTCCACGGCAATGCGGAGGCGCCAAGAAGCGCAATGAATTCGCGTCGCCTCATGTGACCTCGCAGCCGTTTCGCCCCGCCTCCAGCCATGCTAGCATGCTTGGCGAACGGAAAGGTCCAGCCAATGATCGCAAGCGGTCGAATGGAGGGTATCTAGCGAGCTACCGATGGCCGCCCCGGCGGCCTGTCTTTGGCGCCTTCGCTGAGTATTCACGAGCAGACCGGACTCTCGACGTTCAGCCGGCATAGGGCCAAAAAAACGTTTATGTGGATGTGAACCGGTTCACATCTGGCAAGGCTGCACGGCCTCAGTGTGAACGCAGCACATTGCAGTTCTCCATTTGCCTGTTCGAGAAATACTGCACATCAGGCGAGAAGCTTTGGACAAGCTGGCGCGTACAACCCGCGACGCACACGGTTCGCGGCCCTGGCAAGCTTTACGAGGGTATCGCGCTGCCGGACGGATACTGAAAGTAATCAGTCGGTCGCTGAGTCGACCCGGTTTGCGAGTGTCCGGTCTGAGTCAAAGGCGCCGATGGCGGAAGGTCCGGTTTCGGCGCGAAGCGGTCATTCGGTGACCGCTGCCTGGAACTGAGACGCATGGGTGGCCTTATGTACATGTTCGTTCGAAAGTACACCAAGGTTCGTTCAGTTGCCGATGCTGCCCGCCGCGCCAAAAGCGGCATCGGTCAGATCCTGAGGGAATCGCAGGGATTCAGATCCTATTATGTACTGGATGGGGGCGAAGGCGTCGGCGTCGCTGTGATGATATTCGAGGACCGCGAAAGCGCCAATGCGGCGAACCACAAGGTATTGGAGTTTGTTCAAGCAAGCCTGCTCGACTTCAATCTTGGAGACCCCGAAATCATCGCCGGGGAAGTTTTGATGAATATAGAATCCGATGCGTAATTGTTCGTAAAGGCGTCGGGTAGCCAGCATTTTAGGCGCGGCAGTGCATTAGTTCGAACTTGCCGCATCGGTCGCAACTTCTTCACGGCAGACAAAGTGAATCTTGTTGCCGTCCAGGTCGCGAACATACGCGCCGTAGTAATTGGGTGCGAAGTTGGGTCGCAGGCCCGGTGCGCCTTCGTCTTTGGCACCTGCCGAAATTGCCGCGGCATAGGCTTCGTCAACGGCTTTTCTACTGGAGGCGGAGAATGCCGCCATCCAGCCGTTGCCCGGATGTGCGGGCACTTTGTTGAAGGGCAACCCCACCCAAAGCTTTGGCGCCTCGCCGGGACGCTGCCATGATGCCCAAGTCGTGTATTTGACGGGAAGGCGCTCGATTCCGAGCGGCGTCAGCACCGCATCATAGAACGCGATGGCGCGCTCGAGGTCATGGGTACCAATCGTCAAATGACTGAACATTGCGATCTCCCCAGCGCGCTCTCGACAAGCAAGGTAAATGCAACACCGATCGTTCAGATTGCGGGAAGTTAATCGCCCATCTGCAAAATCTGCAATATGCGATGTCACCTCGCCGCGCTTTAGCGCTCCGCCACCGCGTCGCCCCAGGCATGGAAGGTCTCGGTCGCGCCGTAATTGGCGCCGCCGGCGCGCAGCACCACGCTCGGGATGGCGAATTTTCCGGGAATGTTCTGCACGCGGGCTTCATCATAGTCGAAGCGCTGCCGCAGCGCGGCTCGCACCTCGGACGGCAAGCGTACATCGCCGACCACCAGATTGCCTTCGCTGGCATCGATGCGCGGCTGATGGATCGCGCTATCCAAGTCCATGCCGAAATCCATGACAAAGGACAATAGCTGCATCACCGCCGGCATGATGCGTCGCCCGCCGGAGGCGCCGACGGCGAGGCGTTGGCCGTCTTCGCTCTCGGCCAGCACCGGCGTGTAATTGCACAGGCAGCGCTTGCCGGGCGCCAGTGAGTTGGGCGTCCCCGGCGTCGGGTCGAACCACATGATGCCGTTGTTCATGGTGATGCCGCTCGCGGGCGTCACGAATTTCGAGCCGAAATTCGACAGCAGCGTCTGCGTCACCGCCGCCATGTTGCCGTGACGGTCGACCACCGAATAGTGCGTGGTGCAGGCGGGCGCGAGTTCCTCGGCGCCGAGCGAACGCCTTCCGTCGGCATCGCCCATGCCCTTGAGCCGCTCGCGATAGGCCGATTGCACGGCCTCGGCATAGCTGGCGTAGGCCGAGGCGTCCGGCTTGCCGTGGCCGGGCCGCAAGCTCTTCTGCAGCAGGCGCAGCGCATGCGCGAGCGTGGGCCCGGCGGTCAGCTCCGGCGTCGCAACCACCGTGCCGCCGCGATAGGGGATATGAAGCGGCTCTCTCGCATGCGCGCGGAACGCGGCGAGGTCGCTCGCCGACAGTGCGCCGCCGGCGGCCTGCACATCGGCGGCGATGCTCTTGGCGAGATCGCCTTCGTAGAAATCGCGCGCGCCCTTTGCGGCAAGCTGCTCGATCGTGGCCTTCAGCCTGTCCTGCGGCAGATACGCTTTCGCGCGAATGCTCCATTGCGGGTAGGGCGGCAGGCCGTCCTGCAAGTAGGCCGCGGCACTGGCGCCATAGCGCCGCAGGTCGGCGGCGGAGCTCGCGATCATCAGCGTCGTCCACCAGTCGACCAGGAGGCCCTCGCCGGCAAGCTCGATGGCGGGGCCGAGCAGATCGCGCCAGGGCATTTTGGCGTGGCGGCGATGCGCTTCCTCGAGCCCCGCGACCACGCCGGGCACTGCGATCGAGCCCGGCCCGTGCACGTTGCGGTCGTCCTTCACCCGCGGCCAGGGGAAGATGTCGGAGGCCGCGCCACTGCCTGCGAGCGGATAATCCTCGACGCGCAGGCTGTTTGGCGCGCGCATGCCGTAGTCGATCACCTCGTAGCGATCCTCACGCGCGCGATAGAGCACCATGGCGCCGCCGCCGCCGACCCCGTTCATCCAGGGTTCCAGCACGCCGAGCGCAAAGCCGGTCGCTACCACCGCATCGACGCAGTCGCCGCCGGCGGCGAGCACCTCGGTGCCGATCTCGGCGGCTCGTCGCGCCTGGGCTGCAACGATGCCGCCCTTCGAGACGATGGCGGGCTTGCGGAACTGCTGGCTGTTGGAGAAGCGGTCTGACATGTTGGTATCGTTACCTTCGGCGTTTCCCGGGATGAGCGCGGTTCTGCAGTTTTCAACCAGCATGAATGATAGACGATTGGTCGCACCAGACAACAGGTCGCACCTGCCTGTCGCGGCTCTGTCACCCACGCACGCGATGTTGTCTTCGCAGATTCCAGTCTGTGAAAAAATGTGAAAAAAACAGGGGCGTACGTCAATCATGTTTCGCAGTATAGCTAAATTGTCTATCGCGGTCGTTCTCGCCGCGTACACCATCCCGGCACAGGCGCTCGAAGTGCTCACGAACGGCAACTTTGATTCGGGGTTGTCCGGATGGACCTCGTACACCACGACGAACGGCACGATCGCGGAAAATCCGAGCCTGCCAGGTGCTCCGCAGCCGCAATCCGCTTCGGTCGTTAGTTTCAATGTGACGGGTTCTGGCGCGTCGAACGCATTGTTCCTGAACGCGGGCAAGATCAATGGTCCCTACAATTCGGCGCCTCAAGAAGGTGGCGGTGTCTCGCAGACGTTTACGACAACGGGTGGCCTCGCGACGTTCTCTGCCGACATCGCGGCATTTTACACCCGCACAAGCGGAGCCTCCGGCCTTGGCTTGATGAGCGTCCTGCTTGATGGCGTGGTGATGGACAGCTTCGACTTCGGCGACGTGAACTCTGGACCGGCCACGCTGCGCGGCGAGCTGGATTTCACCCAAATGCTGGCGGCCGGCAACCATACCATATCGCTCCAGGCTACGCGCCTCTTCGCCCCCGCGCGTGGCGTCGACTCGCAATACTTCGACAACGTGTCGCTTGACGTGACGACAGCGGTTCCTGAGCCCGCGACCTGGGCGATGATGATGCTCGGCTTCGCAGGCGTCGGCTTCATGGTTTATCGCCGCAAGGCAAAGCCGGGCTCGTTGATGGCCGTCTGATCAAGGCTGCCAAGGTTTGAAAATCGAGAAGCCGCCTTCGGGCGGCTTTTCCCGTTTGATAGAGGTTCGCCGCAGTTTTGCGAATCTTTCGCCACGAATCAGGATTCACATCCGGCTCGCCATCCCGGGGGGCGATCCCGTGGGCTGGTCAGGGCCGGCGGCTGTTGTCCGGGCTCCTCGCGCATTGGCCCATTTTGCTCACGGGCAGAGTCCAGCTGAGTAGAGGAATTGATCCATGGCGAACATCGAGAAATTTCCAAGAACCAAGGTACTAGATTTGGCTAAGCTTGAAGCAGACGTTACAGGGGCCTTGCCCGCGCTACCCATCAGGACGGCACGCTCGGTTCTTGCCGAGCCGTTGCCGGATTACGTCGAGCATCGAGAGGGGGTTTCGCGCGTGGGCGCGCTCAGTGCCGAGGCCGTGGTGCGCGACTATGAAGCCGCAGCCAAAGAGATCGAAGCGATGGGAGCCGAGCTGGTCAGCGCGGCGAGGAAGTGCGAGGAGATGACCGCCGAGGTGCACAATGCGATTGCATTCATGCGTGACACCGCAGCGGCATATCGTGAGGAAGCCAAGAAGATCTTCAGGCGCATCGAGGAGTGCGCGCTGTTCACCGAGGATGTTCGCAAGACCTGCGAAACTGTCAAACGCAGGATGATGGAGGACAGAAACATCGCCTGATCCGCGCGTCGTCGGGCCACGGTGTTCTCGTGAAACGGCCACCGGTTTGGGGGGCGGGCGGCGGCGCGCCTTCAATCATCTCGGCGTAGACGAGCGCGACGGAAGTCGTGGAAACTGGTCGGCCTGCCGCAGGCGCTGCGCCGGTCTCTCGGGGCGCGTGTTCGAGGCCGACGAGGCGCAGCGCGGCGGCCTCCTCAAGCGACACGCACCTCGACGGCACCCAGGCCTTCGAACTCGAATCGATAGGTGGCCGCCTCGGTCGGAAACACCGTCTTCACCACGCTGCCGGTCATGACGACCTGCCCCTTGCGCAAGCCTGCGCCGCGCGAGGCGAGCTGGGCATTGAGCCACGCCACCGAATTGAAGGGATGGCCGAGGATGTCGCGGCCGTAGCCTTCGCCGATCGGCACACCGTCTTTGCTGGCCTTGCCGGGCATGCCCTCCAGATCCGGCCATGGCATCGCGAAGTGCGAAAGCACCATGCCGGCATTCCAGGAATTGTCGGCGACCAGCGAGCGCACGTCGAGGTTGGTGTAATCCGCGGCACGATCGTCGACGACTTCGATCGCCGCGCAGACGCCGTCGACATGCGGCGCGACCGCCGCCGGCGTTTGTGCGGTCGCCGGCATGTCCGATTTCATGCGGACCGCGATCTCGAATTCGAGACCAAGCCGCCCGTAAT
Source organism: Bradyrhizobium sp. (assembly GCA_035568535.1). Lineage (GTDB taxonomy): Bacteria > Pseudomonadota > Alphaproteobacteria > Rhizobiales > Xanthobacteraceae > Bradyrhizobium. The sequence goes on along the minus strand of DATMNV010000130.1, from coordinate 2,271 downwards.
CGCCGCGGCGCACGGTCGCGCCCGACGGGTGCACGCGCCTGGCCAGCACCACGCCGCCGATCGGATGATCGATGCCGCAAAAGGCCTGCATGGTCTTCGAGGTGAGCCCGACCTTGTAGCCGACCGGCTCGCCCTGCTCGGGGCGCAGCAGTGCCACATATTTGTCCTGGATGTCGTAGGCATCCCCCATCGACGCGAGGCCGGTCCCGGCGTCGAAAGCCCTGAACTGGACGCCCGTCTTGTGCTCCTTGAGCAGCGCTTCGGCGGCGCGGCGGGCTGCTGTTTCCTCCATCACGATCTCCCTTTTTGGAGATCATAACGCGGCGGCCATGGCGGTCAAATGTCACGCTGCAGGCAATTCATCCGGACGCTCCGACATCATCATGTGGTCGGCACCGTGACTGCGCTATTCGGGAAATGTCCCAAAGATATAAACTGCCGAACGAAACAGGTCGTGACTTTCCCCCGTTCCAGGAAACCATTTCAAATAGATGTCGAGGATTTGGGGGCTGCTGTAGAGTTGCGAGAGTCCCTTGTTGACCGCGATCCGGAATGCCCAGTCGCCGCGCGGCAGGGCGATGGCATAGGGTTCGTAGGACAGGTTATCCGGGAGCAACTTGAAGGCTGACGCATTGGCATTCTGGACGCCGATCAGCAAAAGCTTGTCGTTGGCAAAACCATCGACGGCCCCGCTTTCCAGCGCCGCCGTACCTTCCGGCCGGTCTTTGACCCGCACCAGCAAAACTTGAAGCCGCCGTCGCTTCAATTCCTTTTCAAGCGCAATTTCGTTTGTCGTGCCGGCGATCACGGCAATCTTCTTGCCGCTCATGTCGGCGAAATTGGCAATCCCTGAAGTTGCTCGAACCATCACACCGGTGTTTTCCATGAAAATGAAACTGGAAAAATCCACCTTCGCCATCCGCGTAAAGGACACCGTGCTGGAGCCGCATTCCATGTCGGCCAAGCCGGTGGCAATCGCATCGAACCGGCTTTGGGTGTCGACGGGCACCCATTCGATTGTCAGCTTGGCGTCGAGTTGCCCTTCGAGGGAGCGGACGACAAATTTGCAAAGGTCGATCGTATAGCCGTCCGGTTGCCCTTGCGGATTTGCGAAGGAAAACGGATTTGCGTCGGATCGGTACGCGAGCTTTACAACCTTGCTCTCGCCAATCTGCTTCAGCCGTCCTTCCACGATTTGGGCCGAGGCGGCGTCACTGGCAAAGACGAGTGCGACGACAAGCATAACAACGCGACGCATGTTAATGTTCCCTGGAATGAGGTATCGTTTGTCGCCCCCCTGCAGCTACAATCAAAACCTGACTTTGGCTCTCGGCCGGAGGCGAGGGTAGTATAAATCTCCATGTTCGGAAATAAGCCGCGTCGGCCCTGCAGGCTGCTTGCCGCGGAGGAGCCGGCTCCGGGCGTGCGATCGATGGCGGTCAATGGGGCCATCGAGACGTGCGAAGCTCGCAAGTTGACGGAATGACGGCACTCTTTCCCTCCAGGCGAGCGCATTCGAAATTCCATTTCATTGACGGCCCTGCAATGGCGCCGCATCATTGCCGCATCATTCATGGGTCGAAAGCGCGAAGCCGCTGCAAGGATCATAATTCTGCCAGCCGACGAAAAAGGAGTGTTGCCATGTCGATCGAGTTCATCGGCTTCATCACCAACAGCAATTTCTCGGAGACCATCGTCCGCTCCGGCCCGGTGCTCGACCCGCCCTATATCGAGACGGTGGCGAAGGCACATGAGCTCGCCGGTTTCGACCGCGCGCTGCTCGCGTTCCATTCCACCACGCCCGACGCGCTGCAGGTCGCCCAGCACGTGCTGCAGATCACGAGATCGCTGAAGGTCATGATCGCGCAGCGGCCGGGCTTCACCGCGCCGACGCTGCTGGCGCGCCAGCTCGCAACCCTCGACCAGCTCTATGGCGGCCGCGTCTCGTTGCATGTCATCACCGGCGGCAACGCCGCCGAGCTGCGCCAGGACGGCAACACGCTCGATGACAAGGACGAGCGCTACGCGCGCACCAGCGAGTTCCTCGATATCGTGCGGCTGGAATGGACCAGCGAGAAGCCGTTCGACTACTTGGGCAAGTACTACAAGGTCGAGAAGGGCTTTTCGCAGGTGAAGCCCGTGCAGAAGGGCGGCATCTACACCTTTGTCGGCGGCGGCTCCGATGCCGCGATCGAGGTCGCCGGCAAGCATGCCGACACCTATGCGCTGTGGGGCGAGTCCTACGCCCAGGTGCGTGAGCAGACCGCGCGC